>CABRZN010000202.1 GCA_902475445.1 uncultured Collinsella sp. | reverse complement strand
GAAGCCGAACGTCGTCTGGGTGAGGTCGTTGGTGCCAAAGCAGAAGAAATCTGCGTGATGTGCGATCTCGTCGGCGACCATGCAGGCGCGCGGCAGCTCGAGCATCGTGCCCACGGGAATATTGAGCTCGACGCCTTCCTCGGCGGAAACCTCGGCGATCACGCGCTCAATAACCTCGCGGGTCTGGACATGCTCGGCCGTGATGGAAACGAGCGGAACCATGATCTCGGGGCGCGGGTCGAGGCCGCGGCCCACGAGCTGCCCTCCTTGATAAGGCGGGCAGCAGCCGTGGCGACGGCGCGAACCTGCATGAGCGGCAGATCGCCAAAGACGACGGACAGGCGCACGCCGCGCAAGCCCAGCATGGGGTTGGACTCGACCATGCCGTCAATGCGACGCAGGCGGGCGCGCAGGGCAGTGAGCTCCTCCTCGGGAGCGCCGGCGGCCTCCTTCTTGGTGATGGCGACCTCGAGCTCGCGAGGATTATCCAGGAACTCATGAAGCGGCGGATCGAGCAGGCGGACGACCACATCGCGACCGGACATGGTCTTGAACATCGCCAGGAAGTCCTCGGTCTGGACCTTGAGCAGGTCGGCCAGGGCCTGCTGCTTCACGGCCTCATCGTCAGACAGGATAAAGCTCTGGATGATGTTCTTGCGATCGCCCAGGAACATGTGCTCGGTGCGGCACAGACCGATGGCCTCGGCGCCAAACTCGAGCGCGAGCTCGGCATCCTCGGGATTGTCGGCGTTGACGCGCACGTGGTTGGCGTGACCGTCGGTCTCGTCCAAACGGATCTCATCGGCCCAAGACAGGATGGTGTCCAGGTCGCCGGTGAGCTCTGCAGAGACCAGGTCGACCGCGCCGTCGACGACGATACCCTGGGTGCCGTCGATGGAGATGACATCGCCCTCGCGCAGCACGCGGTCGCTGCCCTCGATGCGCACGACCTTCTCTGCCGCGTCAATGTGGAAGCGCTCAACGCCGCAAACGCAGGGCGTACCCATGCCGCGGGCGATAACGGCGGCATGGCTCGTCTTGCCACCGTGGCTGGTCAGGATGCCCTCGGCGGCGACCATGCCCTTCAGGTCGTCGGGGTTGGTCTCCCAACGAACCAGAATGATCTTGTGACCCTCGGCGGAACGCGCGACGGCGTCGTCACTCGAGAACACGACCTCGCCCACGGCGGCACCGGGGCTGGCGTTAAGGCCGCTGGCCAGGGCCTCGTACTTCTTGGAGGAGTCGAACTGCGGGTGCAGGAGCTGATCGAGCTGCGCGGGATCGATGCGGCTCACGGCCTCCTCGCGGGTGATGAGGCCCTCCTCGACCATCTCGATAGCGATGCGCAGCGCGGCGGTAGCGGTGCGCTTGCCCACGCGGGTCTGAAGCATCCAAAGTTTACCCTGCTCGATGGTGAATTCGATATCGCACATATCGCGGTAATGATCCTCGAGCGTCAGGAACACGCGCTCGAGCTCCTCACCAGCGGACTCGAGGCCCGGGGTGGTCTTGAGGTCGGCGA
>CABRZN010000201.1 GCA_902475445.1 uncultured Collinsella sp. | reverse complement strand
GCGTGTTGCATGCCATGGAGTCTGCGGATGCCGAGGCCGCCGTTTTTGGCGGCGTCTGTGAACCTGCCGATGCTGCCCCCAAACGCGTCCAGCAACTCATGAGCCCCAAAGCTGGTACCTTCGGCGCCCGCGATCCCCAACTGCTGTTCCATTCGAATGCGCAGCCCTATGCCTGCCGTGCGGCTTTTTCGCGCGAGCTGCTCAATCGCGAAGGCATTCGCTTCGCCCCCGGTTTGGCTTTGGGCGAGGACGTCGTCTTCCAATTTGCGGCTTATGCGCTTGCCCGCAGGACCGTCGTCATGCCGGACAAGTTCTACCACTACGTGATGGAGAGCGAATCGGCGACGCACGAGTTCAACAGTGCCGAGGCGCGCGCCAAAAAGCTTGACGCCCACATGAGGATGCTCGAGGAGGTCTTGGAGGACTGGGCGGCCTACGGTCTTTTGGACCTGTGTCCCGGCGAGCTGATAACTTGGTTTTTGGACCTAATTGTGTTCGACCTGGCGCGCTTGGATGCCGATGACTTCCATCGCGTGGCGGCTCGCGTCAACATGGACCTCGCGACGTTTTTGGGAACGAAGTGGGCGGATATGCCCGCTAAGGGCGCCGTTCGCCGTGTTGCCCACAAGCTCGTTGCGGCGACCTCGGGTGTTTCGATGGCAGATGCCACGCTGTTCTATCTTTCGACTCGTGGTCTCAAAGCCTGCCTGGAGCGCTTTATCTAATTCCAAGCGCTGCCGCCCGCCGCAACTCGGCTGCTAAAATAACCCTGTTACACGCTATTCAACAGGAGGTTCTCTTGCAGAACTCTGATACCCCTAAAGTTTCGCTGCTCGTTCCCATTTGCAATGTTGAGCGCTACCTGCGCGAGTGCCTCGATTCCGCCGTTGCGCAGACGCTCAAGGACATCGAGATCATCTGTATCAACGACGGCTCCACCGATAGCTCCCCAGATATCATCCGCGAGTACATGGAGCGCGACTCCCGTGTAAAGATGATCGACAAGGCCAATAGTGGCTACGGCGATTCGATGAACCGCGGCCTGGAGATGGCGCGCGGCGAGTACGTGGGCATTCTGGAGTCCGATGACTTTATGTTTGAGGATTCGCTCCAAAAGCTGGTCGCCAAGGCCGATGCCGAGCATGCCGATGTCGTAAAGGGCGATTTTTACCTGTATTGGTCTACGCCTAGCGAGCGCCGCGAACCCTTTGGAATCATCGATGAGTACATGACGGGCGCGGCGTATCGTCCTGTCGACCATCCTGGCATTTTCTACCGCAAGCCTTCCATCTGGTCAGCCATCTATCGTCGCACGTTTCTTAACGACAATCAGATTCGGTTCCTCCCCACGCCGGGGGCATCGTATCAGGACGCGGGCTTTAACTTTAAGGTCTGGGCGTGCGCCGAGCGCGCCGCATTTATCTCGGATCCCATCTTGTGCTATCGACAGGACAACGAGAAGAGCTCCGTTAATTCGCCCAACAAGGTGTTTTGTGTGTGCGACGAATATGCTGAGATGCAGCGCTTTTTGGATGAGCGACCCGAACTCAAGGCTCAGCTACAGGGCATTTTAATGCGCATGAAGGTCGATACGTACCGTTGGAATGATGAGGCCTTCTCCCAAAACTGCTCGCGCAACTCATCGACCAGGCGCTCATCATTCC
>CABRZN010000200.1 GCA_902475445.1 uncultured Collinsella sp. | reverse complement strand
GGAAAGCCCGACGGTGGAGCGCGGGTGGCAGTGCGCGTTGACGGTGCCGCGAGAGCTGAGCATACGCGATGGCAAGCTCTGCCAGCAGCCGGCGCACGAGATTGAGAGAATGCGCGGCGACTGCGTTCGCGCGACAGGCGATGAGACCGTTGAGGAGCCGGGACGCCTGTTTGATGTCGTGGTTTCCTGCGAGGGAGCCAAGATGATCGAGCTCGAAATCCGCAAGGGTGTCTTTGTGCGTTATACGGACGGGATGCTTACCCTCGATATGGGCGACGAAGGCTATGGACGCGACCAGAGGTCGATCGAGCTCGGCGAACTTCGCGACCTGCGCGTGCTTTCGGACACTACGATGGTCGAGATTTTTGCCAACGGTGGAGAGGCAGCACTTACGAGCCGTACCTATTCGCCGGCGGTTCCGGCGATGGAGCTGCACGCCGAGGGTGCGGCGTCGATGGATTTCTACCGCCTCGCGCATTAACCGTGTGTGGAGCGCGATTGGACTTGCTGGGCGGAATGTGTCGCAGTTGCTGCAGCGAACTACCGTTTATCGCGTATAGCGACCGTTTGCGGAATAAGTAACACTCCTTAATAAACCGTGTAGAATCTCAGATAAGCACGGAGTTTTCCAGGGAGACGCTGTCCTTTGTTGTGCGCAAGGGGCGGCGTCTCTTTGGCGCTTGGACGCCGTTGTGCAACAGTGCGGCGGCGCGTGTCATGTATTGAAAAGCCAACGTCGAGATGGGTCGTGATAAGAATGGGCAAGTATGTAATCGTGGTTGAGTCTGGGTCGGATGTGACGCCGGAGCTCTGCGAGCGCTACGGCATCGTGCGCGTGCCCATGCATGTCACGATTGGTGACGAGACCGTCGAGGACGGCTCGATCGATCCGCTCGAGATTTATTCGCGCTGCAACGAGTTTGGTGTGATGCCCAAGACCAGTGGCTGTTCGCCAGCGGATTTTGCGCATGTGTACGACCGCATCCATGCCGAGCAACCCGACGCGACTATTTTGCATCTTGCATATTCCGAGGCCACGACCTGTTCGCATCAGTCCTCAAAGATTGCGGCCCAGGGGCGCGACTACGTGTTCTCCATGGACACGCGCTTTGTCTCGGTGGGCCAGTCGCTCGTTGTCGTCGAGACCGCCAAATACATCGAGGCTCACCCCGATGCCACCGTCGACGAGATCTTTGCATTTACGAACTCCGTCATGGACCGTGTGCTGCTGGGTTTTGTTCCTACGGACCTTGCCTTCCTTAAGGCGGGCGGTCGCTTGTCCAACGTCGCGTTCCTGGGCGCCCATCTGCTCAAGATTAAGCCCTGCATTGAGGTAACGGGCGGCAAGTTCGTGGCAACCAAGAAGTTTCGCGGTTCTATGCTCAAATGCGCCCGCGCCTTTATTGACCACATGGTTGCCAAGGGCGAGATCGACTACTCACACATTGGCTTGGCATATTCGGTGGGCCTTTCCCAGGAGCTGCGCGATGACATGGAAGTCTATGCGCATGACCTGGGCTTTAAGGACGTTACCTGGACTCAGGTCGGCGGCGTCATCTCGAGTCATTGCGGCCCGACCGCCTTCGGCGCGGTGCTCACGCTCAAGGCGTAAGGCCTGGCGTCTATCGATATCTATTGCCTCGGCGGCGGGCGGGCTGCGATAACCCTCCC
>CABRZN010000199.1 GCA_902475445.1 uncultured Collinsella sp. | reverse complement strand
CCCGCCGGCAACATCGCCGGCGGGCGCCGTTTTCTGATGCAAGGGTAGCTAATTTGCACCAAAACAAGGAGTGTTCCAAACTGCCGGCAGAGAAGGAACGCCCCCAGGTGCCGACTTAAACCCCACATTATTCGATGGAAAAACGTGGTTGCCTCCCACATTATTCGATGGAAAAACGTGGTTTACTCCCACATTTTTCGATGGAAAGACCAAGACGGTCTTATACTAACCATGATCGTTAGGGGGCAGTATGCAGCGACAGCTAATGGACGAACTCATCGCTTGGAAATCTAGGGCAAATCGCAAGCCCCTCCTGCTTAAGGGGGCCCGCCAGACGGGAAAAACCTGGCTTCTCAACGAATTCGCAGGCCAGCAGTATCAAAACGTCATCCGCTTTGACTTTATGCTCGAACCGGGCGCACGTTCGCTGTTCGACGGAAGCCTTGACCCCAAACGCATCATCTCCCAGATAGAGCTCCTGCGCGGCCAGACCATAACGCCGACAGACACGCTCATCATCTTCGACGAAATCCAAGAGGCACCGCGTGGCATCACCTCGCTCAAATACTTCAACGAGCTGGCGCCGGAATACCATATCGTGGCAGCCGGCTCCTATATGGGGCTCGCGCTCCGACGCGAAAACGAGTCGTTCCCCGTCGGCAAGATCGACCAGCTCACCATGCGCCCCATGGGGTTTGTCGAGTTCGTTCGTGCCGTCGATGGCGATCCGCTCGCAGATGCCATCCTTGCCGCAGACATGGACCTGCTGACAAACGTTTCCGAAAAGCTCGAGCGCCTGCTCAAGGAATACCTCGTTGTCGGTGGCATGCCAGAAGTTGTCTCCGCTTTCGCCGCCTCCCACGATTTCATCGAGGCCCGCAGGCTTCAGCAGCAAATCATCGAAGCTTATGAATCCGATTTTGGCAAGCATGCGCCAGCCCGCATCGTCGAGCGCATGAGGCTGGTTTGGAAATCCCTTCCCGGCCAGCTCGCAAAGGAAAACAAGAAGTTCGTCTACGGCGCGCTTCGTCCCGGGGCGCGCGCACGCGATTTTGAGGAAAGCCTCCAGTGGCTCATGGACTATGGAATCGTTCATAAGGTACCACGTGTTTCCGCCCTAAGAGCACCGCTCACAAGCTACGAGGATCTCTCGGGCTTCAAGCTGTTCTGCATCGACACCGGCATCCTCGGAGCACTCTCTGGCCTCACGCCAGCCATTGTTCTGAACGGGCCCGCTGTTTTTACGGAGTTCAAAGGCTCGCTGACCGAGCAATACGTCGCACAGGAGCTTTTGCTCCAAGGCAATACTCCCGCGTATTGGTCATCCTCCTCCGGCAATGCAGAGACTGACTTTGCCGTCGACCATGCGGGGACCGTGCTTCCGCTCGAGGTCAAGGCGGCAGAGAATCTCAAAGCAAAGAGCCTGAGGATTGCCTGCGAGAAGTTCAAGCTCGAGCGCTGCGTGAGAACATCGTTAGCGGCATATAGAGACGAAGGCACGCTCGTCAATATTCCGCTCTGGGAGATTGGGCAAATCGACAAGCTGGCATAGGCGCTGTGGAGGGGGTGCCCCGTAAGGAGTGTCCCAAACTGCCGGCAAAAAAAGGAACGTCTCTATCCGCCGCATTCCCGAAGCAAGGCAACGCCGATGTTTTGGCAACGGCAGCGAGCGGGCCGCATTTGAGACAAGGTGACGTGAAACGAAAGGGCGCTGACCTTCTGGTCGCGCC
>CABRZN010000198.1 GCA_902475445.1 uncultured Collinsella sp. | reverse complement strand
CGGTCCGACCGGGCCGCGCGGCAAGGAGATATATTGCCAGACCGGAGGGGCGCCGGGGGCGGGAATCTGGGCGTACACATTTCCTACACAATTTGGGATCCGACTAACGTTTGCCAGCCGTTAACTACCGCTCGCCGAGCATCTCTTTATATAAGGCAGCCTCATGGTTAAAGCGGATACGTTCCCCTAGCTAAAGCACAGCCAGCATCGAGCAACTCATCACGTTCTTCCACCGAGAACCCCTCGGCGTAGACGCGCACCACTGGTTCGGTCCCGCTAGGACGGACCAGCAGCCACGTATCATCCTCGAATGCTAAACGCAAGCCATCCATATGACTAACGTTTTGCGGTACCTTGCCACAAATCGACTTGGGGTTTACGCCCGGCAGCAGGGTTCGTAACGTTTCGGCATCTTCGGCCTCAAGGCGCAAATCGCGTCGACCGTAACTCGTCTTACCAAATCTGTCCTCGAGTTGGTCGACCAGAACGCCCAAAGGCGCGTCCGTCTTTGCCATAAGCTCACACAGAATCAGACAGGCGAGGATTCCATCGCGCTCGGGCATATGCGCGGCGATGCCGATACCACCGGCTTCTTCGCCGCCTATGAGGACGCCGCCCTTCTTCATCTCCGCCGCTATATATTTGAAACCGACTGGTTTGACGGTCACGCGGCAGCCAAGCGCCTCGGCAATGCGACGCACGAGCGTCGAGCATGAAAGATTGACGACGACGCGCCCCTCCAAATTACGAAATTGAACCAAGTCGCCCAAAACGAGCGCCATGATCTGATGCGGATGTATATATCTGCCGCGCTCGTCAACCGCACCGATACGGTCGGCGTCGCCGTCGGTCACCAGGCCAGCGCAAGCTCCGTCCTCGATAACCGTATGCTCGCAAGCGTCCACCCACGGCTCAACGGGGTCGGGGCAGATATCTTCTTGGTCAGGCGCCTGCCCGGCGTGAATCTCGTGCACCTCAACGCCAAGCTCGCGCAGCAAGTCGGCTAGATAGCCCTGGGCTGCGCCGCCCATGGGGTCAACAACCACGCGCAGGTGCGCGGCGCGGATGGCTTCGGCATCGACAAATGATGCCACCGCTTGCATATAGTCAGGAATGATATCCGCGGTGCGATATTGCCCCTCGATCCCCATTGGCTCGGGAGCCATGGTCTCTTCGAGCTCTTCGATGACATCCTGGTTGGCGGTCGAGCCGTCACCCATGCGAATCTTGAGACACAGATAACCCTGCGGATGATGGGACCCCGTCACCATGAGCGCGCCGCACGCCTCACCGTCATAAGCCGCCGCCCACGTAAGGGCAGGGGTCGGAACAGGTCGCGAAGCGAGCACGGCGTCTAGCCCGTGCGCTGCTAGCACACCCGCCGCAAGCTCAGCGAACTCGCGCGCCAGGGGCCGAGTGTCGAACCCTATATATACCGTTTTGCCCGGATTGGTCTTTTGCCACAACTCGCCGACGGCATCGGCGATACGGGCAACGTTATCGGCAGTGAAGTCCTCATCGACGCGAGCGCGCCAACCGTCAGTTCCAAAATGAATTATCGCGCACACGCGCAGACACCTCACAGTGTTTGGATCATGGTACGCATGAGGTATACCCGCGATACACACTCGGCAACCTGCCGGCACCAGCATTCACCATTTGGGCAAATGCTGCCGAGGACATGCAGGCAATAAAAAAGGCTCTGTTAGACCAGGATTGACATGCCGACCTGCCGGCTAACTCGCCGTCTCCC
>CABRZN010000197.1 GCA_902475445.1 uncultured Collinsella sp. | reverse complement strand
CTCGTTGTTCGCGATTTCTGCAATTCACTTAGGTTGGCCAGGCTAGAGGAAAGATTGAATTCTCTCGTTCAGGCGGTTGCTTTAGATAAATAGCATCTGCTGTTTGATATTGGAGCGTTCTCTACCATACTGCTTGTTTTGTTATGTTAATTTGACGGTGCGTAGACTGCGCTCACGCAAGTCATTTTGGCTGTTCACACCCCCGCGCGCCATGCGTGCTTCGATAGATGGGATGGTAGTGTCGAGAAAGTTGGTGTAGAGCCCGATCCGAAGCGAGTCGGCCCGGCGTCCTGGAATCTGGAATACGGTTGATATCCTATGCCGCCTCGACCCTGTCCGCAAGCTCGAGGCCGGACTCGAGCATCTTCCTGGCCTCCGCCTCAAGCCGCGCCCAATCGACGGGGCCGTCGATTCCCCGAGTGCGACCGTCATCGTAGAGCTCGTTCATCCTCACCTCCGAGAAGTACCTGGACTCCTGCCATATCTCGTCCTGCTCGCACATGACCGCGCCCGCGAGCCGCACCAGCGAGCCCGTGGAGGGGAACACCTGCACGACGCGCGACCTGCGTTTTATCTCCCGGTTGGTCCTCTCCTGCACGTTGTTGGTGCGCAGCCTGCGATGATGGGCGTACGGGAAGTCGAGGTAGGCCAGCGCGTCGGGCTCGGCCTCCTCCAGCACCGCCGCCGCCCTGGGGCAGCACCCCTCCAGCATGTCGCACGCCGCGTGGTACATGGCCGTCACGGTGGCGGCGTCGCGCCCGCGGAACACCTGCGACACGATCCTGCCCACGCGGCGCCTGAGCTGCCAGGAGCCGGCCTCGCGCATGCAGTCGCGCATGAGGTGGACCGCGCAGCGCTGCCACGCGGCGCCCTGGAAGACCTCGCCGAGCGCCCGGACGAGCCCCGGGTGGGCGTCCGAGACGACGAGCCGCACGCCCGCCGCCCCGCGCGAGCGGATAGCCCGCAGGAAGGCGAGCCACGAGTCGTAGGACTCGGTGTCGACCACGTCGATGCCCAGGACGCGCCTCCAGCCGCCCGCATCGCAGCCGATGGCGGTGACCACGGCGGTGGAGGCGACGCGCCCCTCGCGGCGGCACTTGACGTAGGTCGCGTCGAGCCAGACGTAGGGCACCGGCGAGCCGCCGAGCGGCCTTGCGCACAGGTCCTCGATGTCTGCGTCCAGGCTCGAGGCGATGGCGCTCACCTGGTCCTTCGAGAGCCTGGAGACGCCCATCTTCTCGGCCACCCTCTGCACCTTGCGGGTGCTGGTGCCCGTGGCGTACATCTCGGCCACGGCGGCCACGAGGGCGCGGTCGACGCGCTGGTAGCGCTCGAGCACGTCCTCGGGGAAGAAGCTGCCGGAGCGCAGCTTGGGGATGCGCAGCGTCAGCGTGCCGACGCAGGTGGCGAGCGACCTCTCGCGGTAGCCGTTTCGGCTGTTCCCCCCGCCACCGCAGAGCTGGTCGGCCTCGGCGTCCATCACGGCGTTCACGACCTGCTCGGCGAGACGCCTGAGCAGCTCCTGCATGTCGATGGCGCCGTCGTCGAAACGGGGCATGGCGAGCATGTCCGGCGTCGGGTCTGATAAGATTTCCATAGCGGTCTTCGTCCTTTCCTAGAACCTGTTGTTGTGGTGATTTCAGATTCTAGGACGAAGGCCGTTCTTCGTTAAACGGGCGCTAGGGCGTCACCCTTACACCAACATTTTCGACGCGATCGCCAACCTGTCGCCGCTTACTATCGAGATGACCGACG
>CABRZN010000196.1 GCA_902475445.1 uncultured Collinsella sp. | reverse complement strand
AGTTCCGCACGCAAAGGAAAGCACTTAATGTGCTTTCCGTCTTGCGCAGGACTGTTCGAGCAGCGGAGTAAACATATGCTCCGCCACCCGGACAGGTCAGTCTGCTAGCAAGTGGGGTACTCGCCCTCCCAGACGATGCGACGGTACTGATCCGGGTCCGTGTCACCTTCCGTGGAGAAGCAGAGCACAGAGCTCGTCTTATCCAGGCCGATGAGCTCCTTGAGCTCGGCGTACTCGGGATCAAGCATGAGAGTCTCGACCAGGCCGGTGGTCACAGCGCCAGACTCGCCGGAGATGACGCGCGGGTCGCCCTTCTCGGGAGCACCCAGGGTGCGCATGCCGCGAGCGGTGACCCAGTCGGGGCAGGACACGAAGGCAGTGGTGTGGTTGCGCAGGATATCCCAGCCCAAGATGTTGGGCTCGCCGCAGCACAGGCCGGCCATGATGGAGGGCATGTCGCCGTCCACGATGCGCGGATCGCCGTCGCCGGCGGCAGCACCCTTGTACAGGCAGGCGGCCGGAGCGCACTCGACCACAACGAAGGTGGGCGGGTTATCGGGATACAGGTTGGTGAAGTAGCCCACCACGGCGCCCGCGAGCGAACCCACGCCAGCCTGGACAAACACGTGCGTCGGGCGGTTGATGGCCATCTCGCGCAGCTGCTCGGCAGCCTCGGAAGCCATGGTGCCGTAGCCCTCCATGATCCAGGACGGGATCTTCTCGTAGCCCTCCCAGGCGGTGTCCTGAACGATGACGCCGCGCTCGCAGGCATCGGCCTCGGCGGCGGCCATGCGCACGCACTCGTCGTAGTTGACCTCTTCGATGGTCACTGTGGCGCCCTCGGCGGCGATGTTATCGAAGCGGGGCTTGGTGGAACCCTTGGGCATGTGCACGACGGCCTTCTGGCCCAGCTTGTTGGCAGCCCATGCCACGCCGCGGCCATGGTTGCCGTCGGTGGCGGTAAAGAAGGTGGCCTGGCCAAAGTCCTTGGCAAGCTGATCGGAGGTCAGGTAATCGAAGGTGCACTCGGCAACGTCCTTGCCGGTCTCGTCGGCAATGTAATTGGCCATGGCAAACGAACCGCCCAGGACCTTAAAAGCGTTGAGGCCAAAGCGATAGCTCTCGTCCTTAACGCACAGGTTGGACAGGCCCAGGCGCGCGGCCTGGCCGTCCAGGCGGGCAAGCGGAGTGACGGTGTACTGGGGGAACGACTGGTGGAAGGCACGGGCCTTCTTCACGTGGTCGAGGCTCATGATTCCCAAGTGCTTGTCATCGCTCTTGGGCATCGTGTTGCCCGCCCACTGGATCTTATCGGCCATACGGTGAACTCCTTAAGTTCTCTCTTGCCGGCCCCCGCATACGCGTTTCAGCCCATTCCCATTCCTGCGGCTGAACTTTTATGTGGATGCCAAACAAAAAGTTTGTTAGCAATGTTCTATCACACTTTTTGATTGCTAAACCTAACAAATTGTTTGTTGCCGTAATCGGTACTTTTTCCCCGCCGAACGGTTACATAACGCAGCGACGCTTTCGTTATTTGCGAACAAGTGGGGTTTATGGCAAAGTGAGCCCAAACTAATTTTTAGGAAGGCACCCATGACCCCCGCACAGATTGAGTTTTACAAGCGCCTTGCACACGGCCTGGCGCTCCAGTTTGGCCCCAACTGCGAAATCGTCGTCCACGATCTGGAGACCGAGGACGTGGACCACTCCATCGTAGTGATTGAAAACGGCCACGTCAGTGGGCGCAAACTGGGTGACGGCCCCAGCCATATTGTGCTTGAATCCATGCACGATGGCACCACCGACG
>CABRZN010000195.1 GCA_902475445.1 uncultured Collinsella sp. | reverse complement strand
AGCCGCAGCGCTGCGCAAGCTCGGCTGGCGTCTGGTCGTGGTGAGCTCGGGCGCCATTGCCTGCGGCTATCCCGTGCTGGGCTTCGACCGTAAGCCGGTCGGTGACCTGCCGAGCCTGCAGGCCTGCGCCTCGGCTGGTCAGTGCATCATCTCGTCGGCCTATGACGAGGAGTTCCATGCGCGCGACCTGCTCACCTCGCTCGTGCTGCTCACGCGCCACGACACGGCGCGCCGCACGTCCTACCTGCACGCGCGCGACGCCCTGCTGCGCCTTGTGGAGCTGGGTGTGGTGCCGGTCGTCAACGAGAACGATACCGTCACCGTCGATGAGATCAAGTTTGGCGACAACGACACGCTGGCGGCGCTTGTGAGCTGTCTGGTTTCCGCCGATCTGTGCGTGACGCTCTCGGACATCGATGGCCTCTATACCGCCAATCCGCACGAGGACCCCATGGCCGAGTTCGTCCCGGTCGTGCATAAGATCGACGCCAAGATCATCGCCTCGGCGGGCGATTCTTCCACATCGGTGGGCACGGGCGGCATGATCACCAAGATCCGTGCAAGCCGCATTCTCATGACGGCCGGCATTCAGAGCGTGATTTGCTCGGGCGAGGAGCCCGATGCGCTCGTGCGTTTGGCCCGCGGCGAGAGCGTGGGCACGCTGTTCGATCCGCCGGCGGAGCGCCTGGACATTGCACCCCGCAAGCTGTGGATTGCACTGGGCGACAAGGCGCACGGCTCGGTGACGGTTGATGACGGCGCCGCGAAGGCGCTGGTCAGCCGCGGATCGTCGCTGCTCGCGGTGGGTATTCGCGAGGTCGATGGCCAGTTTGCCGAGGGCGATGTGCTCGACGTGTGCGACCCGAGCGGCATGGTTGTCGCCCGCGGTATCGCCGAGGCCGATTCGGACGTGCTGGAGCTTGCCGCCGGCCGCCGCCAGGACCAGATTGCCAGCAACCGCCTGCTCGCAGACCTGGCCGAGAAGCCCGCAATCCATAGGGACAACTTGATAGTGTTTGCATAAAGAGAGGCAGCGCTGCGGCTCGTTTTGCCAGCAGTGCTGCCTCTCCTTTTCCGGCACTTGGGGACGTTCCTATTGTGCCGGCAGGTGGGGACACTCCTTTGCTAGAAGATTCGGCGCAGGTCTCCGCGGTTGAGGGACTCGTCGAAGAGGTGCTTGAATACCACACTGCCGTGCAGGCCGTCGTGCTCGAACTCGTTGGTTACCCAGGCGTGCGAGTTGCCCACGCGGCTGAGCGTGTCGAGCTGCAGGCCCGAGTCCACGTACATGTCATCGAAGTACACCGCGGCCTGGAGCGGCACCTCGTTGCAGGCCAGGCGCTGCGGGTCGTAGATCTTGTCCCAGCTGGTGTCCTCCATCAGCAGATCCATCGCGGGCTTGAAGGGCTTAAGTTCGGGCATCTGCTCAAACATCCACGGGAACATGGCCTCGCCGGTAAACATGAGCGGGCGCGCGAGTGTGTCGAACTCGGTACGATGGGCTTTCTCTTCTGCCGCGGCCCAGCGAATGGGCATGGTGTCGCCGTCGGCGTAGATGAACTCCTGAAGCGTCCAGTACAGCGGATTCGCGCGCGTGTTGGTGCGCTCGAAGGCGCACATCAAAAAGCTATCGGATACTGAGGCACCGCAGCTCAGCGTGCCGTCGCCGTCAACAAAAGCGTGGTCGATAATCCAATGCATGCGCTCAAAGCTCGGCTTCATGCCAAAGTCGCTGCCCATAAGCTGCAGGCGCTCCACCGTCATCGGCGAGCCGTCGGGTAGCACAGGCTTCTGCTCCTCAAGCGCATCGGCCAGCGCCGCCACGCGCTCGACGTCGGCGGGGTAGCGGTCGTAATACTGCTGCGTCTTGGCGGCCAT
>CABRZN010000194.1 GCA_902475445.1 uncultured Collinsella sp. | reverse complement strand
TCTCGGAAGGCACGTGCAGACCTTTCGTCATGGCCTCCTACCTTTCTTTCGGGCCCTTGTCAGGGCCGATTCGTTAGCGCCCCTCCGTGTGAGGCGTTATTGCTGACGACATATTTATATCCAAAATCAGCTCATACTTCCACCTTGCCCCCGAACGGTTTTTTATAGGGGGTGAACGGCATACACATATACTTCACGCATGGCACACTTCATCTTAATAAAGCGTATTTACGTGCTTAAACGCGTTTTCAATCCTAAAATCAAATGGAACTTAACTTTGTTAAACCATCCTCAAATTGCATATTTCCACTAAAGCTATGAATAGAATTAGCGGTTCATACCGCGTCTCAACCATTTTCATTTTTATTCAGAAAAAAGATTGTCCTATTCATTTCTGGTAAATAAATTACCGTTTACCAGACGCTTGATACCGTTCACCGGAAACTCAGTATAAGGCCCAGCGGATACCGGCTCGCTTTACGGCCCCATTTGTAACAACTTGACTTCTCGGTATAGAAAAACGGACCCGCTTCACTAGGGAAACGGGTCCGTTTTCGATTATCTTCGGCCAATTTAGATAACGCCCTCGAAGATCATCGGAATCCTAGCGATCAAACTCCGCCAGCGCATCGCCCAAAAGCCTCAGGCCCTCGCGCAGAACGTCCTCGCTCGCGCAGTAGCCCAGGCGTGCGCCACAGGGAAGCTCAAAGCGGCTGCCGGGTACCAGCAGCACTCCCCTCTCGGACAGCAGGCGCTTGCAGAACTCCTCGTCGTCCTCGGGAATATCCAGCTGGATAAACGAGGTAGACACGCCCTGTGGGGCCGTCCAGGAAACGCGATGCTGCGTATCGATCCAAGCCTGCGCGATATCGCGGTTGCCAAACACGATCTTGCGATTGCGCTCGAGGATCTTGTCCTTGTGCTCAAGCACATAGGTCGCCAAGGCGTCGTTGAACACACCGCCGCAGATCATGGTGTAATCGCGATAGGTACGGATGCGGTTGGATATCTCTTCGTCGGCCACGACCCAGCCCACGCGGGCCGCAGGAGTCGAATAGGTCTTCGACAACGAGTTGGTGACAATGGCCCTCTCGTACACGTCGACCATCGACATAAAGGACTCAGTGTTTTCGAGCGGCAGATACACCTCGTCGCACAGCACGTAGGCGCCCACCAAACGGGCGATCTCGGCAATCTGGCCGAGCATATCGGTATCGAGCACCGTACCGATGGGGTTCGATGCGTTGTTTATGCAGATAAGCTTGGTGTTGGGGCGCACCAAGCGCTTGAGTTCCTCGATATCGGGCTTCCAGCCGAGTTCCTCGCAAAGCTCCCAATACTCGACCTCGGCGCCGAGCGTGCGCGGAATCTCGTAGAGCGGCGCGTAGGTGGGCCACTCGGCGATAACGTGGTCGCCGGGCTCGACCACGGCCATGATGGCGTTGAGGTTCGCACCCGTGCAGCCATTGGTCTGCAGAATGTGGTCGGGATTGACCTCGCGACGATACAGCTTGGCAACCTCGGCCTTAAACTCCGGCGAGCCCTCGATCCAGCCGTAGTTCATCTTCTCGCGGTCCAGGCGCTCGTAGAACGTGGCGCCGTCCTGCTCATCGAGCGCGCGCAGCTCGCCCATGGTGAGCGACGAGATCGTCGACTGGGCGATGTCCCACGTGGCACTCTTCTCCCAAACGTTGAGCCATTCCTCAACGCCAATCGTCTTGATGTCCATGGCCAAGCTCCTTACAAAAGCAGTCATCCAATCGTGTTGACGTCCCTCATACAAGATTGGGGCGGTGCGAAAACCCGCACCGCCCCAATGGGAGACATCTAATGGCAGCTAGATGTATGTATTATGACCTGTACGGGTCTTTGAAAACCTTAGAGGTCCTCGCGCCAGAAGGGCATGCTCATGCAGCGCGGGCCGCCGCGGCC
>CABRZN010000193.1 GCA_902475445.1 uncultured Collinsella sp. | reverse complement strand
GGGAGACGGCGAGTTAGCCGGCAGGTCGGCATGTCAATCCTGGTCTAACAGAGCCAAACGTAAAGGATACCTCGGGGAATCCAACAGACTTGTGGAAACGACCTCCCTTGATTGAGCTCTCTGAACTTACCGAGTACGTCGATAAGATCCCGGGGCTCCGCGGCGCTAAATCGTTCACGCGTGCCGCGAAATGCATTACGGGGGTGGCGGCATCGCCGCTCGAGGTCTAGGCTTCGATGCTGTTTGGCCTTACGAGGTTGCGCGGCGGCGAAGGGCTGCGCCTTACCAATAACGTCGAGATTCGCTTGACGCGCAGTGCCCGCCTGATTTCGGGGCTTGATAGGCGCTATGCCGATATCCTGCTGGCAAATAAGGACGGCAGCAGAGAGTGTCTGGTTGAATGCCAAGGTAAAGCCATTCACGGATCCATAGAATCCAAGATTTCGGACTCCGATCGAACGACGGCGCTGCAAGCGATGGGATATCCCGTCATTCTGATGACCTATGGTCAGCTGGCCGACTCCGATGCCTTCCGCGTGGTGATGGAGCTCATCATGGCCTATCTCGATGTGCCGCTGAAAGACAAGACGCCGCGACAGCAGGAGCTCGAACGGCGGCTTCGTGAGGAGATTTTTATCGATTGGGCAGGAATGTAGCCGCGCGGGTGGAAAACGGTCGCGCGGACTAGAGTTTTGGTCACAAAAAGACTTATATTTCGCCTTGGAGGGGCCTTAAAAATGCTATCTAGAATAAGTTGTTTCGGAAAATGGACAGTCAACTTACATTCGGCACATAGAGATCGATTTTTACCTACTAAAGTCCCTGATAAAGCTGTTTATCAAAGCGGGTGTGCTTAGCGACTTGAGCCTCACTATCGATTATCTGAAAAAACTTGTTCTGGGTATCATTTTAAAGTCGTCCGGAGCAACAAAATCGGCCCCCGTTTCGTGAAAACGGGGGCCGAATGGGCTTCATGGCCTGCCTGGCAGGCTTGGCACCGGCGCTATTTGATCACACGCACGCGATACATCGACGGAATCTGCTTGAGAGCCTCGATGGTGCTGCTGTCCAGGTGCTCGTCGGTGTCGAACATAGTGTAGGCGTTCTCGCCAGCGGACTCGTTGGTCATGCGCTGCACGTTGGCGTTGTCCTTGGCGAGAATGGCCGTGATCTGGCCGATCATGTTGGGCACGTTGGCATGCAGGCAGGCAATGCGGCTTGCGGCGCGCGCCTTGCCCATGCTGCAGGCGGGGTAGTTGACGCTGTGCGCGATGTTGCCGTTTTCCAGGTAATCCTTGAGCTCGCTGATGGCCATGTCGGCGCAGTTGGCCTCGGCCTCGCCGGTGCCGGCGCCCGAATGCGTGGTGATAAACGTGTTGGGCATCTTGACGGTCTTGGGCGTGGCAAAGTCGCAGCTAAACCAGCTGAGCTTGCCCGCGCGCAGGGCGGCGTCGACGGCGTCCTCGTCAATGATGGTCTCGCGCGCGTAGTTGATGAGCACGGCATCCGGGGCCAGCAGGTCGATCTGCTCGGTGCTGATCATACCGATGGTGTCGGCCTTGCTGGGCACGTGCACCGTGAGGTAGTCGCAGCCGCGGCACAGGTCCTCGAGCGTGCCCACGCGCTGTACCTCGCGACTCAGCACCCACGCGTGCTCAACGGAAATGAACGGGTCGTAGCCGTAGACATCCATGCCCAGGTCGACGCAGGCGTTGGCGACCTTGGAGCCCACGTTGCCCAGACCGATGACGCCGATGCGCTTGCCCTTGAGCTCGCGGCCCACAAAGGCCTTCTTGGCCTTTTCGGCATCGACCTGAATCTCGGGGTCGTCGGCGTTGTCACGCACCCAGTTCATCGACTGCACGACGCCGCGGCTCGAAAGCACCAGCATGCCCAGGACGAGCTCCTTGACGGCGTTGCTGTTGGCACCGGGGGAGTTAAAGACGACGACGCCCT
>CABRZN010000192.1 GCA_902475445.1 uncultured Collinsella sp. | reverse complement strand
AGCTCGCGCAGCGCTGCGGCCTGATCGGCAAGCCCGCCGATAAAGGCGCGGTTGACCTTGCCGTCGGCGCCCACCACCGTAGACGAACCGATCTTTACCACCATCGTTTTATAAGAAGTCGTCATACGTCAAACCAATCAACTGTTCAGCGAACGGCCGAGCCGGCGGCCAGGGAAGCGTGACTCGCCCCTACCGCCCAAGGAATTAGTGAGCCCAGGGAAAGGCAGAGGCCGCGGCCATGTTCTTACGCACGAGCTCGTCGCGCACCTGAGCCAGGCCCTGCTCCATACCCACCACATAGGTCTGCGGGTACAGGAAGCGCTTGAAAGCTGCGTCCAGATGGTCGAGCGCCCAAGCACAGCGCTCGCGCGCGTCCTGGATGCTCTCACGCGGAGCCACCGCACTGCCATCGCGCACGATCGGCACCAGCAGCTCGCGATACTCGAGTTCGGACACGTCGGTCACCAGGGCGGCATCATTCACGGCCACGAGGGTATTGCCGCGCGCGGCACCCTCCCCCGCCAGATGGTCCTCGTCGTAGATCATGTCGCAGACCGGGCCGCCAAAGCCGTCGTAATAACGGCGCACGCGTTGCACACCCGGGATCGTGCGCTTGTAGGGCTGCTCAGAGAGCTTGACCACCGGCGTCCATGGATCTGCCTCGCTCGCACGGCGGGCGGAAAGCTTGTACACGCCGCCCAGCGCCGGCTGGTCATAGCAGGTCGCAAGCTTGGTACCCACGCCAAAGCTGTCGATGGGCGCGCCCTGGTCGAGCAGCGACTGAATCGTGTACTCATCCAAATCGTTAGAAACCGAGATCCCCACATAGGGCAGGCCCTCGGCATCAAAACGGCCGCGCACATACTTGGAGAGCTTGGCGAGGTCGCCGGAGTCGATGCGAATGGCCGACAGGCGCTCGCCCACCGCTTCCATCTCCTTGGCAACCGTAATGGCATGTTCACAGCCCTCGCGCACGTCATAGGTGTCGATGAGCAGCGTACAGTTCTTGGGGCTCGACTTGGCAAAGGCGCGGAAGGCCTCGAGCTCGGAATCGAAGCTCATCACCCAGCTGTGCGCATGCGTGCCAAAGACGGGAATACCGTAGCGGCGGCCGGCGAGCACATTGGACGTAGAGGAGCAGCCGGCAACGTAGCTCGCGCGCGCGACGGCCAAGCCGCCATCGGGACCCTGAGCGCGGCGCAGGCCAAACTCGGCAACGGGACGGCCGTCCGCCGCCAGCACCACGCGCGCCGTCTTGGTGGCGACAAGCGTCTGGAACCCAACGATGTTGAGCAGCGCCGTCTCAAGCAGCTGGCACTCCAGCGCGGGGCCGGTGACGCGAACCATGGGCTCGCGCGGAAAGACGAGCTCGCCCTCGGGCACGGCGTCGATGTTTACATGCGCACGAAAATCGCGCAGGTAGTCGAGGAATCCAGGCTTGAACATCGCGCCGCCGGCCGGGGCCTGGAGCGAGGCGAGGTAGTCGATATCCTCGGGCGTAAAGCGCAGGTTCTCGACCAGCTCGGGCAGCTCGGCGGTGCCGCACATGACGGCATAGGCGCTGCCAAAAGGATGGTCGCGGTAAAACGCGGTAAAACAACCCTGCTCATTGGCCTTGCCGCTCTCCCACAGGCCCTGGGCCATAGTGAGCTCGTACAGATCGGTGAGCATTGCAATGTCGGTGGGATGAGAGATATCGGTCAAAGCCATGGGGCGACCTTTCGGATGCGTTGTGCAGAGGTTGAGGGTTGGCGAGGCGGGCGTGCGGGCATGGAGCCCAGCGCGAACAGGCTAGTGCAGACCCATGCTGGTCAGGATCGTGTAGCCCATAAAGATGACAAACGCGATGAGGGCAAGGACAATGATGATTTTTTGAGCCGGCGCCATACCGGGGATCTCGTTCTCGCCCGTGGGCTCCTTGGAGGTGACCATGCGCTGGGCAAAGGTCATCTCGTCACGGCTCGGTTTGGGCTCGACGGGCTTGGGACGAGCGGCCCTTTTAGGCTGAGGTTTGGGTGCGGCGGGCGCGG
>CABRZN010000191.1 GCA_902475445.1 uncultured Collinsella sp. | reverse complement strand
GACGTCCACACACCTTAGTGCGGCGCGGGACGTCCCAGCCACTATTCGCCTCGGGGATGGGCTTGAGCCACGGCACGTTTAAGCCGATCGGGTGTGAGATGCGTGTAGATCTGCGTCGTGGACAGGCTCGCATGGCCCAGCAGCTCTTGAACCGAGCGCAGGTCCGCACCGCCCTCGAGCAAGTCGGTCGCAAAGGTATGACGCATCGCATGCGGGGCGATGTCGGCAGGCATGCCGGCGAGCGTCGCCAGCGTATGAAACCGCCGCCTGAGCATGGCGGCACTCATGCGATTACCGCGCGCCGATATAAGCAGCGGATGCGGCCCGGTAACGGGGTCACGACGCTTTGCCTGAGCGAGCAACTCCGGCCTCCCCTCCTCAATATAGAGACGCGTCGCCTCGAGCGCACGACGATACAGAGGGACGATACGTTCTTTACTCCCCTTGCCCCACAGGCGCAGCGTGCGTTCGGACCACGCAATGGACTCCACATTGAGTGCTGCGAGCTCAGAGATACGAGCACCCGAGGCATAGAGCAGCTCGAGCATCGCCGCATCGCGCAGTCCCGCGGGTGTTGAGGTATCAGGCGTCTTGAGCAGCGCCTCCACCTGTTGGGTCGTCAGCACACCGGGTAGATCGCGCGGGAGCTTGGGCGAGGAAATTGCCGAGACCACATCGCCCTCCACGACCCCCTCGGCAGCCATCCATCGATAGAGCGATCGGATAGCCGACAGATGCTCCGCAAGCGTTCGGGGAGCCACCTGCTCACGCGAAAGCTCGGCAAGATAGCGACGAATGGTGCGCACGTCGGCAGCGAAAGCATCGATATCCTCGCGCTCGCACCAGGCAGCAAAGCGCTCCAGCCTCGAGCCGTAGGCCGTCACCGTGTTGGGAGAAAGTCCCTCGACACGTGAGATATAGGCGATAAACGAGTCGACGGTGTCGTACAGGTCAAAGGCTATGACCGGTCGCCTCCAAACAGATCGGGGCGAGTGGCCAGATAGGCATCAAGGGCCTCGAGCGCACGGTCCGCATAGGCCTGGTAGCGGTCGCGCTTGCTGCGGCGCTTACCATCCTCGAGTGGCGGCACCAGGCCAAAGTTGACATGCATGGGCTGATAGCCCACGGTGGCAGGATCGGTCGCATAGCCCACGAGCGCACCTAGGGCGCCCACACGCGGCAACTCGACGCCCGCGACACCGATAGCCTCGGCATAGGTATTGAGCGCCGCGAGCAGACCGGTCGCCACGGCTTCCATGTACCCCTCGGTGCCGGTGATCTGACCGGCCAGGCGCACGCCGGTACCGGGCACGGCAAAGGTGCCATCGAGCACGTGCGGGGCGTCGACAAAGGTATTGCGGTGCATGACACCGTAGCGGAAGAACTCAGCGTTCTCCAGGCCCGGCACCATATGGAAGACGCGCTTCTGCTCGCCAAAGGTCAGGTTTGTCTGGAAGCCCACCAGGTTATAGGCGGTCTTCTCCTTGTTCTCGGCACGCAGCTGAATCGCCGCCCAGGGGCGACGTCCGGTACGCGGGTCGGTGAGGCCGACGGGCTTCATGGCGCCAAAGCGAATGGCGTCCTTGCCGGTGCGTGCGACCTCCTCGGCAGGCTGGCAGGCCTGGAACAGATCGCCGCCCTCAAAGTCCTTGAGCACCACGCGGTCGGCCGTGGTAAGCGCCTCGATAAAGGCCTCGTACTCCTCCTTGTTGAGCGGGGCGTTGAGATAGTCGCCGCTCCCCTGCTCCTCGTAGCGCGACTGCGAGAACAGCACGTCCATATCGAGCGTGGAGGCATCGACGATCGGCGCCGCGGCATCGAAGAACGCAAGGGCGTCGCCACCGACGAGCTTCATGACCTCCTCGCTCAGCGCAGGCGAGCAAAGGGGACCAGCGGCAATGACCACATGGCCTTCGGGAATCTGCGTGACCTCGCCGTGAACAATCTCAATATTGGGGCGGGAGGCAACCTCGGCCTCGACAAGCTCGGAAAACTTGACGCGGTCGACCGCCAGGGCACCGCCAGCGGGAACGGCCGCGCGATGGGCACAATCGAGCAAGACTGAGCCCATACGCTCAAGCTCGGCCTTCAACAAGCCCGC
>CABRZN010000190.1 GCA_902475445.1 uncultured Collinsella sp. | reverse complement strand
TGCCACCCGCCGCGAGGGTGGCGAGTACCGCGGTGAGCATGTAGGCGACGGGGTCGTTGGAGCCCGATTCGACCTCGAGCAGCGAGTCGGTGCCGCCCTTTAGCGACAGGTTGTGCTCGCGCAGCACGCTAAAGACGCTCGCCGCGTCGGTCGACGCCACGACCGAGCCCAGCAGCAGGCCGCCGATCCAGTCGAAGCCCAGTGCGAAGTGTGCGAACACGCCAGTGATGCCGGCGGTGGTGATAACGCCGAGCGTGCTCAGCAGCACAGCGGGTGCGGCGACGGGTTTGGCACGGTCGATGTTGGTGTTAAAGCCGCCGTAGAACATGATGAACAGCAGCGCCGTGCTGCAGACGGTTTCGGTGAGCGCGTAGTCGCTAAAGTCGATGTGCGCCGGACCGTTGACGCCGAGCAGCATGCCGAGCGCAATAAAGATGAGGAGGGTGGGGAAGGGGAGTTTTTTGCCGACGGGTTTGATGGTCAGGCACAAAATGATGACGAGGCCGATAAAGAGAAGTATCTGGTTCATGGATAGTGTCCGCTCCTGGGTGGTTGGCGTGGCACGGTCAGTTGTCTGCGGTTATTTGTACCCAAAGGTGGTGGGTTTATGGGGGCGGATTACGGGCGTGCGCGATATCGTCATAGACGGCTGCCGTCTTTGCCTCTGCTCGGAAACCCTTCCCAGCTTTATTGCAACGGAGTACAATGGGTAACGTTTAAGTTCAACTTGAAGTTTTAGTTGCGGCGCCGGGCTTAGACCGCAATGCAAGGAGAGGCGTACCATGGCGATCTATGTGACATCTGATGCTCACGGGCACGTGCGTGCGCTTGACGAGGCCCTGTCTAAGATCTCGTTGACGTCCGACGACACGCTGTACGTGCTGGGCGACATGATCGATCGCGGGCCCGATCCGGTCGGCGTTATTAAGCTCGTGCGCTCGCTGCCCAACGCCCACGTGCTCAAGGGCAATCACGAGCAGATCATGCTCGATGCCATCATTGGCCAGGATCCGCTCGATGCCGAGACCTGGGATATCAACGGTGGCTGGACGACGAGCGAGCAGCTCAACGACATGGAATTTGAGGCATACGAGGAGCTCGTGCGATGGATGGCCGCGCTGCCGCTCTACGCGGTGGCCGAGACCGAGGAGCGCCCGTACCTGCTGGTGCATGCCGGCATCCAGACCGAGGCGGCGCGCGCGTTTTTGCTTGAGCATGGTGTCGATTGCGGTGACGGCAGGGGAGCGGTCGATGCCGATAGCGAGCTGCTGCGGCAAATGCTCGCCGTGCAGTCGTCCGATGACCTGCTGTGGATTCGTCACGGCTATTGGGATGCGCCGACGGGACTGCTTTCTGCCGAGGGCGAGGGGCCGGTCGTGGTGAGCGGCCACACGCCAACGGTGTCGCTCGGGCGTTATTGCGAGGTAGGTGGCCTTGCGGGACTCGATGAGGAGTCGGGCCGCGGGCAGATTGTGCGTCTGGGTGGCGAGGATACCGCCGGCGTGCCCGATCGCATCGATATCGACTGCGCCGCCGCCACCGGCTCCGAGTTCGGCCGCGTCGGGATCCTGCGTCTGGACGACGGGGCGGAGTTCTATGCGAACATCAACCCTGGAGAATAACCTTGTTCCGCCGTTCTACCGAACGGCGGTCACGTTGACTCTGCGCAGCCCCGAAGCACCCCACCTTGTCGCTCAAACCGTCGCTCGCGTACAGAAGTACGCGTCGCTCCTCCTTCGCGCCAACCTGGGGCACTTCGAGACTGCTCGCTGTCGGTGCCAAAACATCGACGTTTCTTTTCTTCAAATTGATTCGAATTAGGCGCCGTAGGGGTTGCGGTCGCGCTCGATGCGCTGGCGGATGTGGGCGTACTCGATTATCAGCAGCACCAGGAGTAGGGCCATGATGGCTAGGTAGCTCACCACGGCGCCCATCAGACCCAGCAGCTTAATCAGGATCACCGGCAGCACCACGCTTACGGCGAAGCAGATCAGGTAGATCTTGGTGACGTCTCCAGCGTGGCGTAGCACCGTGATGATGGCGTAGATAAAGTCGATTGCCGCGGTGACGCCGCCGGCGACGACCATCAGCAACGCCAGCGTACGGTAGCGC
>CABRZN010000189.1 GCA_902475445.1 uncultured Collinsella sp. | reverse complement strand
CGCGCGTCACCTCTGCTTCGTTAGTCCTCGTCATGCATGTCCTCCGAGGTATCGTCGACAACCAGGGTATCCTCGTCCTCGACTGCCTCAACATCTTCAACATCGATATCGATCAGTTCGCGCTCTTCGTCCAGGTCCTCGGCCTGCTCCTCGAGCGTGGACTGAATGCTGCGGCCGCTCAGGCGCTCGCGGATAAACTGGCGCGACTGCTCGTCGGGGGCAAACTGCTCCAGATCGGGCAGGTCGCGAGTGGAGCGCAGGCCGAACTTCTCCAAAAAGGCGTTGGTCGTGCCGTAAATGATGGCCTGACCGCGCTGGGGGTCTCGGCCGAGCTCGCGCACCAGGCCCTTGTCCACGAGCGACGCGATGACGCCGTCGGAGTTGACGCCGCGTATGCCCTTGACCACCTCGCGCGTAACGGGCTGGTGATAGGCGATCACGGCCAGGGTCTCAAGCGCCGCCTGCGACAGCTTTTGCGTGTCCCAGCTCAGCACAAATGCCTCGACCACATCGTGGTAGGCGGGGTGCGTAAACAGGCGCCAGCCACCGGCGACCTCGCGCAGCTGAAAGCCGCGATTGGCCTCCTCGTACTCAACTTTGAGCTCGGCCAAAAGCGACGCGCACTCGCCGGGGGCGATATCCAGCGCACCTGCCAGCGCGGGTGCGCTCACGGGGTCGCTCGACACCAGCAGCAGTGCCTCGAGGGCGCCTTTGAGGCTGTTTGCCTCTAGCGTGGAAAGGGTTGACATGGTTGCCGCTCCTATTCGGTGAGCTCGGGGCCCTTGCCGGGCACGTATGCCTCGGCGCCCTCGACGCGGTTGATTTGAATAGTTCCAAAGATCTCGTCTTGGCTCAGTGTGAGCGAGCCGCGCTTGGCGAGCTCCAGCATGGCCAGGAAGGTAACGACGAGCTGCTCGGTAGTGGCATCGCCGTCCAGCAACTCGCGGAAGGTGCAGGTTTGGTGCGCCATGGTAAAGCGGTCGACCGAGGCCACCGTCAGGTCGAGCGGCACGCGATGCGGTGCCACGTGCTCGGCCTCCAGCAGGAAGGTCTGGCGCTTACCGTCCAAGTCGGCGCAGACGACGGCGAGACCGCGCAGGGTGATGCCGGCCAGGTAGTCGGGCATAAGGCCCAGGAACTCGGGGTCGGGGCCGGCCACACGCGGATGCATGCGGCTTTCGACCTGCATGCGCGCGCCAAGGGCCGCCGCCGCGCCCTTAAACTGCTTGTAGGCGATAAGGCGCTGGATCAGGACCTCGCGCAGGGCATCGCCATCGAGTGCGCTGAGCTCCTCGAGGTCTTCGTCATCTTCGTCATCGTCGACGGATTTGCTGGGGGTCTCCTGGGGGACCAGCGAGGCGGCCTTGATGTCCAAAAGGGTTGCCGCGACCAGCAAAAAGTCGCTCGCCACGTCCAGGTCCAGCGCCTCGATGCGCTCGGCCTCGGCCAGGTATTGCTCGGCCACCTCGCTGATCGAGATGGCTCCGATATCAACTTTTTGGCGGGTTACCAGCTGCAGCAGCAGGTCGAACGGTCCGCTGTAGACCTGCGTCGACACGCGATACGACATCTTCGACCTCCTTTGACGGCGCCTTCGCGGCGCGGTTTGGGTGCATGTTGCGACCGTTTTGCACGGTCGACCTGTAAGTTTACCTTAGATGCCGGCGATTGCGAAGTTGAGCAGCCACTCGGCCAGCGGATACACGGTAACGTCGAAATACCGTCCGATCACGTCGATGCCGGTCCACATGGGCAGCAGATACAGCACTAGGATGAGGATGGGCATGGCGTATTGCTGCAGGCGGTAGTAGTTGGTGAGCGCCTTGCCCTTGAGGAACGGCACGATAATCGACGAGCCGTCGAGCGGCGGGATCGGGATGAGGTTAAAGAACGCGAGCGACAGGTTGACCACAATAAAGGTGGCACCGAAGTTCATGATTTGTGATGCCACAGCAAAGGACATGCTGGCGTAGAGGTTGCCGTATGCCGCGTGCATGAGTGCGGCCGCAAGGCATGCCAGCGCAATGTTCGATGCGGGGCCGGCCGCGCTCACCAGGACTTCGTCGCGCTTGGGGTGCTTAAGGTTATTGAGGTATACGGGCACCGGCTTGGCGAAGGCGAACACCGGGCCGCCGGCCGCGAGCATCAGCAGCGGCAGGAGAATGGTGCCAAATGGGTCGATATGGTTGAGCGGGTTGAGCGAGACGCGGCCG
>CABRZN010000188.1 GCA_902475445.1 uncultured Collinsella sp. | reverse complement strand
GCATCATGATGGCGAGACCGATGCCGCACATCACGCCGGAAAGGGCGTAGAGCAAAGTTCCCAAACGGTGCTGGCGCCTATCACCCTCGTCCATATAACGACGAAGTCTCGGTAAGAAGCGTTTGGAATTACTCATCTGCATCGCCCTCTTCTTCACTGCCGCAGAGGCCTCCTTGCTTGAGAAGCGCCTGATAATGCTCGTTGTCTTGAATCTCCGCATGCGTTCCAAGGGCGACGATCTTACCTTCTTCCAACACGGCTATTTGATCGGCACCTAGAACAGCGTTGAGCCGGTGGGCGATGGCCAGAACGGTTCGGCCCTCGACCAAGGCGCTTAGTGCTTTCTGGATTTCGAGCTCTGAATCCGGGTCAGCAAAAGCGGTGGCCTCATCCATGATGAGGATCGGCGTATCAGCTAAAAGGGCACGCGCTATACTCACGCGCTGGCTCTCACCGCCTGAGAGCGAGCAGTCGGTTCCCAAAACGCTGTCGTATCCCTTGGGCAGCGACATGATGAAATCGTCGATCTGCGCCGTACGGGCAGCCTCCCGAATCTCCTCCAGGGAAGCCTCCGGCTTAGCTAAAGAAATGTTTCTTCCGATGGAGGCGTTGATTAGCATCGGGTCCTGGAGCACGAACGAAACCATGTTGTAGAGATCACGGGAGGAGATGTCTCTCAGATCGACGCCGCCGAGACGGATGGAGCCGCTTTCCGGGTCGTCGAAGCGTGCAATGAGTGTGGCGAGTGTCGATTTACCCGAGCCTGACGGGCCGATGAGCGCCGTCGTGGTGCCGGGATTAAGGACAAGACTGACACCGCGCAAGGCCTGGGTATCGCCGTAGGAGTACGATACGTCGTTCACCTCAACGACGACCCCGTCGGGCTTCTTTGAGGTTTTCGACTCTGGAATCGACGGCGTGTCCAGAATCTCGCACAGCCTGACTGCGGCAGCGCCGGCCATCTGGTACGACCACGTGCTGTTGGCGACAGCGCTGATGGCGGTCGGAAGCACGATGGCTATCAGCGCGCACGCGAGAACCTGGGGGAGAGTGGCCAACCCTGCCCCCATGACAAGCGCGCCGCCGCCGAGATTAATCAGCAGAAGTAAGGGAGAGGAGATGAGCTCGCCGGCAATCGAGCAAAGCCCAATGAGCGGGGCGCACCAGTCCCAGTACGACTGGGAGAATGCCGATGCGGCGTCCGCGTAATTACGATGCGCCTCTCCTGTTTTTCCGAATGCTTTGACCACCTTGATGCCGGACACGAGCTCGACCATCGTCGAAGACACTTGTGCAAGGTGCCCGTTCATCTCGGCGGTTTTCGGTCCCATATCCTTCATAGAGAGCGCCTGCAGCAGGAAATAGAAGGGGATTGTGGCGATACCGATGAGCGCCAAGCGCCAATTGATCCAGAACATGAAAGCCAGAAGAACCATCGGCTGTAAAACGCCGTTAAGACGGTCGACCGGTCCGTGTGCGATGACGGTGTGGACCGTCTTCGTGTCATCCTGCACAGCGCTTCTGACCTTGCCGGATTCCGTAGCGCTAAACCAAGCAAGAGGCGCGCGGCTCAACCGCCCAACGATACCCTTGCGAATAACGTAGCGCAGTTTCATATCGGCAAAATGCGTGATGATGAGCGCAAGAGCGCGAAAGAACAGCTGCGAGAGAAATGCCATAACGAGAAGGAGCGCAATTTCGTGCACTTTGGACGCATCGACCTGCGCGAGCGGGCCTTCCCCTGCAAGGAATAGGTCTCCCAGCCATACCAAGGCCAAATACGGCGCAAAGGACAGAAGCGCCGAGAGCACGGTGAACGCCTGCGCCAGCATGACGCGTCCTTTGACGGGTCTGGACAGGCGCCTGATGGCTTCCCGCCCCGCCTCGTCCCTTTGCCGGTCTTGCTCGCTTGTCTCTGTCATGGCACCACCTCAATCTATTGTCTCGGATAATAATGACTTAGTTATCTTTGACGGCAAAAAAAGAAAGGGTCGTCAAAGCATGCGATATTTCTCCCAGCCCGCATTGAAGAACGTTGAAATGACCTCGGTCGTCGCGTTGAGCTCCTCGACGCTCTTCGCGTGGATGATATTCTCGGAAAGGGCGCTGTAGAACGCGTGGTTGACGATGTGGAGAGACTCTTTCGAGATGACGGTTCGAGCCTTCTCTGCGCCGTGGATCAGCTCGAGAACGCGGAGGGTGGTCCTGTCCTCCTCGTCGACGAGCCAGTCAAGGAAGTGCTCGTAGGGGGTGCCGTAGGAGCGGAACACAAGGAGCTCGTAGATGTCGCGATGGGAGTACAGCATCGCCGTGGTCGCGAGCGTCCCCGCCGCC
>CABRZN010000187.1 GCA_902475445.1 uncultured Collinsella sp. | reverse complement strand
CAAAACCGCCGATGGCAAGCTGCTCAAGTCCTCGACGATCTTTATCCGCAACGATGAGGGCAAGCCCGTCGGCATTTTGGGCATTAACTTTGACATTACGCTTATGAAGGCTTTTGAGCGCTCGCTCGATGCCTTTACCGGCATCGGCGGCACGGGCTACACCGAGCCCGAGCCCATTACCAAAAACATCGGCGACCTGCTCGAAGACCTGCTGCGCGAGTGCGAACAGTTTGTGGGCAAGCCCGCGGCGCTCATGACCAAAGACGAGCGCATCCGCGCCATTGGCTACCTCGACCGTCGCGGCGCCTTCCTCATCTCCAAGTCGAGCGAACGCGCCTGCGAGTTCTTTGGCATCTCCAAATACAGCTTCTATAGCTACCTCAATGAGGCCAAGGCTGCTGCCGGCGACAAGTAGGCACTCGCCTGGATTGCCCCTCCCCTTTTGGGCGCGAGTTCTGGAAAGCGCGAATCCAAGACCGAGCCGCTTGGGAAGTTCCATATAATCGATGTCATTAGTATTTCGAAAGGATGGAACAGAATGGCGTTGAGCAAGGCATCATGCACCGGTCGCGGATTGATTCTGGCAATTGGTGGACATGTGCACCGCATGTTCGATGAGGGTGAAGACGACCTGTTTTCACTGAGCCTTGACGACGTGATGGATGATCGCCCTTGGACCGCCGACGAACTCATGGGCGGCGGGGCTCGCCCGTCAAGCCCCAATCCCGCACTTGCGCCTAAGTCCGCACCTGCGCCGACTCCTGCGCAGTCGCCTGTTTCGACGCCCGCGCCTACGCCCGCACCCACTTCGGCGCCCACGCCCGCTCCCCGCCCCGCAAGCGACCCGTCCGAGACGGCGGCATTTCTCGCTGCAGCGACGCAGGGCAAATCGGCCGACAGCACTGTTATGTACAGCGCCCAGCAGTTACCTGTTCCTGCGGCACGCAAGCCTCCGGTTGCAAGGCTCGATGAGCCCGTTGCCCATCAGGTTGCCTACGATTCCTGGGCTGCAACCGATCTGGATGAGACCTCTACCAGCATGCCGGCGCTCGATGTTCCAGTTAACCCGCTTTTTGCCGCCAACACGAGCGCCGCGGACCATGAGGGCGGTGCGGCATATTCCGATTATTCCGATGGCTATGCTGGCAACGGTCGCATCGAGACCGAGGATTATGGCACCGCATCGAGCGATTATCTCAACGATCCGTACGCTGCCACGCCCGCACCGGAATATGACCCGGAGGCCGCGTCCGCGCCGGCGTATACCAAAAACACGGGCGAAGAGCGCTTCGCCGATTATTACGCCGAGGAAAAGGCGCTGCGTTTCTCGGAATTTCCGCAGGCAGTCAAGGTTGCCTTTATCGCCATTATCATTGCCCTGCTCGGCGTCATTGCGTTTGAGGGATTCCAGCTGTTCCGCGGCCCCACCGCGTCCGAATCGGCAACGCAGCAAAAAGAGGACGACAACCAGTACCTGGACATCAACACCCTCAAGGGCGATCCCAACGACAGGGACGACGAGTAGCGAGGGCTGAAGGCGGCCGCAGGATCCCGCATCCAGCACCAGCTTCTAAGTGCTGTTTTGTCATCCAGCTACACTTTTCCGAAGTTTTAAGGTGCCTATTTCGACACTTTTCCGTACTTTTACACGGCTGATTTCGACACTTTTCCGGATGAAAGCCGAATAATCACTTGGGAAACCAACGCCATCCGCGCGTCATTTCGCGGATGGCGTTGGTTTCTGTCCGTACACGTTGATAGACTCCATCGTGCCTGCAAGGAGCGGGCGCGTTTTATCCAGAGTCGGGGTAGAGAGTTGGCTCCACGATCCCGACGCCAACCGGCCAAGAGGCACGGTGGCCCTGCCAACATCGATGAAAGGAGTCCGTATGGACAATTTCTCCGTGCGCAGCGAGCGCAACTTCCACAACCTGGCAGCCAAGCCAAAACGAATGCATCTTCTGGACAAGCCGAACGGCTACGCCTCGACCATGGTCAAGAGCAGGCTCTCCCACCAGATGCGCTTTACGGTGCAGAAACTCGAGGAAGTGCTTTGCACTACCGGCAATCCGCACGTACTGCAGATTCAGCTGCTCGGAGACGACTCGCGCGAGCCGTCTAGCTGGAAGCTCTTTGCCGACGGCACATGCATCGCAAGCGGCTCGGGTGACTTTGCGCGTGAGTGCTTCTGTGAGGGAGCCGAAGTGTTCCTGGACCTGTGCCGAGATGCCGTCGACGCGGCGAAACTGCACCAGTGGAGCCAGAGGGAGTACGAGCTGCTGAGTGCCGCGCGCGGGATTGCAGGGGTGTAGACGAAAGCGGTGACGCATTATTTCTT
>CABRZN010000186.1 GCA_902475445.1 uncultured Collinsella sp. | reverse complement strand
CCGCGGTCTCGTGCGTGACGGGATCCATACTGGCCGAGCAATGCATGGGCAGCACGTCGTCCTCAACGGGCAGCAGGTAATTCATGACGCTGAAGATGGACTTTTTGATCTCGCCGGAGTAGCCGGTACCCGCGACCAAAATCACGCGCTCCTGGAAGTTGATGACCACGGCGGCGCTGGAGTTGAGGCCCTTGATGGCGGGATCGCACTGGTAGCCCGGCGCGGCGAGCACACAGAAGTCCGGCTCGCCGGTGCGCGCGATTTCGCGGGCAAGCGGGCGGGCGAGCATCTGCTTAATGAAGAGTGCCTGGCTGGCGCGCTCGCAGGCGACGAGCAGTCGGCGCGTGTGGTTGCGGTCGGCGCCGGCCATGCCGCGGGTGACGAACACGTCGCGCTCGTTGAGGTAGTCGACGATGCCGGCCTTGATGGTCTCGTAGCTCTCGATCGAAAGCGGTCGGTTGACGGCGCCCCAGGCGATCTTGTCGTGCACGTCGGGCGTGTCAACGATAAAGCGGTCATTGGGGGAGCGACCAGTGCGCTCCCCCGTCTCGATCACCAGCGCGCCGTTGGATGCCATGCGGCCTTCTTCGCAGCGGATAGCGTGCTCGACGAGCTCCGCGGCGGGTAGATCGACCAGCAGACGGGGCTGATTCTCGGCGGGATCTTCGACCAGCGTAATACCAAAGTTGGACAAAACATCTGCAGGGGTAACACCAGGCATGGGGCCTCCTTTAAAAACGCGACACGAGGACACGACGCGCACTTTACTCACGTAAAGCCCGTTGTACCCGATATGCAAAAACGTTTTTGCGGCAAGGGCGGCAAGCCCGCCCAACGGTCAAAAATCGCAGGCAAGCGGCCTAGTCATTGGGAACACTCTTGAACGGGCAACATTCAAGGAGCGCCCCCGGATGCCGGCACTTAGGGACGTTCCCAAAGTGCCGGCACATAAGGAACGTCCCCAAATGCCGTCTACTGAATGGCGCCGCCGAAATTATCGAACAACCTGTTCAAAAACACGAACGAACACCGTCGCGTCTATACTAGAGCGTAGCAATAGAAAGGACTCCGCTTTGAGCATCACGCCCATCGATAGCATTCGCCGCGCCATCGCCCGCCGCAATGGCGTCGCCGACCCCACCGTATCGGACGGGGCGCACGGGCAGGGCGGACGCATCGAGAACGGCCTGTTCCCCGCATCGCACACCGCCGAGGAGCTCGCACGAATCCAAGAGCTAAGCCAGCGTAACGCCGGCGGTCCCGACAGCAGCCAGGCCACACGCCGTCGCCGCGAGCGCGATCGGCAGCCCGGCCCCATCCACCGCATGGTCAATGCCTGGTGGAACCGCCTGCTCGGAGCCGTCTACGGCGGCGGCTTCTCCACGCAAGAAGCCGAATACGAAGATCACGCCACCCGTCGCGACTATCTCTGGAATACCCTGGGCACCGCCGTATGGGGTTTCGCGTTTCCCCTGCTCACCATTGTGTCCACGCAGCTCGTGGGCGCCGAGGAAGCCGGTAAGTTCTCCATCGCCTTTGTCACCGGCACGCTCATCATGATCGCGTGCAACTACGGCGTGCGCAACTTTCAGGTCTCGGACATCGACGAAAAAACCTCCTTTGCCTCTTACCAGCTCAACCGCTGGATCTGCGGAGCGCTCGCGCTGGCATGCGGCCTGGTATACAGCAGCGCCCGCGGCTACGATGCGCAGATGGCCACAATCGGCCTGGGCGTCTACCTGTACAAGGTGATCGACGGCATTGCCGACGTGTACGAGGGCCGCCTGCAGCAGGCCGACAAACTCTACCTGGCCGGCATGAGCCAAACGCTACGATCCGTCGGCGTCATCGCGGTCTTTAGCGTGGCACTGTTCCTCACGCGCAGCATGCCCATCGCCGCCATGGCCATGGGCATCGCCGCGATTGCCTCGCTCGTGCTGGTCACCGCCCCGCTCGCCCTGCTCGAAACCGAAAAATCACGCCGTATGAGTCTGCGCGAGGCTGGTCACCTGTTTATCCAGTGCGCCCCGCTCTTTGGTGCGCTGTTCCTGTTCAACCTCATCGAGAGCATGCCCAAGTTCGTGATGGAAGGCACACTGGCCTACAAATACCAGCTGTACTTTAATGCACTGTTCTTTCCAGCGCAGGCTATTTTGTTGAGCATTGGATTTATCTATAAACCGCAGCTCCTACGTCTGTCGAGCATTTGGGCGAATCCGCGCAAGCGTCGCCGCTTTGACTTGATTATTGTTGCCGTTATGGCACTGATCGTGGTCATTACCGGAGCGTGCGCCGCATTTATGGCAGGCCCCGGCATCCCCATCATGAGCTTTATGTACGGCCTCAGCTTTGAGCGCTACCGTACGCTGGCGTTGC
>CABRZN010000185.1 GCA_902475445.1 uncultured Collinsella sp. | reverse complement strand
ATGTCCTCACAGTCTGCTGCTGCCGGTCCTGCCACGTTCCTTTCGTTTGCTGCCCTCATTTCGTTCTCGCTTGGCTTTATGAACCTGCTGCCCATCCCACCACTCGATGGCGGCAAGCTGGTCATCGAGATCATTCAAAAGATTGTGGGCCGCGAGCTTCCGCTCAAGGTCCAGACGATTGTGAGCTATGTGGGCATCGCGCTCTTTGCGCTGCTGTTTGTCTATATGCTTCGTTCCGACATCCTTCGATTTATTCTGTAGGGGAGTGTTTGGATTGTCTTTATCCCATCCTTTGCCGCGTGAGCTGACGCGCCCCGTGCATGTGGGCGGTGTGCAGATCGGTGGCGGCGCACCGGTGGTGGTTCAGTCCATGACCTGCACCGATACCGCCGATGCCCAGGCGACGCTTGCGCAGGTGCGCGCGTTGACGCAGGCTGGCTGCGATATCGTCCGTGTGAGTGTGCCCACCGAGGCCGCACTCGAAGGCTTCCGTACCATCTGCGCCGAGTCTCCGGTGCCGATCGTCGCCGATATCCACTTTAACCATAAGCTCGCCATTGGCGCCGTCGAGGCCGGTGCGGCCAAGCTGCGCATCAACCCCGGCAATATCGGCGATTGGGCCAAGGTCGACGCAGTAATCGACGCCGCGGGTGCCGCCGGCTGTGCGATTCGCATTGGCGTCAATGCCGGTTCGCTTGAGCAGGATATTGCCGAGCGCGACGACCTCACGCAGCCCGAAAAGCTCGTGATGTCGAGCGAGCGCTTCGTCAAGCACTTTGAGGACCGCGGTTTTACCAACATTGTGCTTTCTGCCAAGGCTCACAGCGTGCAAACGACGCTCGATACCTATCGCGCCCTGTCGCGCGAAATCCCCCATGTTCCGCTCCATCTGGGCGTGACCGAGGCCGGCACCAAGCTTCAGGGCACCATCAAGAGCTCCGTGGGCTTGGGTATCCTGCTTTCTGAGGGCATCGGCGACACCATGCGCGTCTCCCTCACGGCCGATCCGGTCGAGGAGCCGCCGGTTGCTTGGGGCATCCTGCAGTCGCTGGGCCTGCGCCGCCGTGGCCCCGAGATCGTCTCGTGCCCCACGTGTGCCCGCTGCCAGGTCAACCTGATTCCCATCGCCGAGGAAGTCACCGAGCGGCTTAAGAACTACAGCGCGCCGCTTTCGATTGCCGTCATGGGATGCGCCGTAAACGGCCCCGGCGAGGCATCTGATGCCGACTTGGGCGTTGCCTGCGGACGAGGTCAGGGCCTGCTCTTTTCGCATGGCCAGATCATTGGTAAAGTAGCTGAGGATCAAATTGTCGACGCGCTTATGGCCGAGGTCGACAAGCTTATTGAGGAGAAATAAATGACTCGAGCAATGTACATGTCTAAGCTCTATGCGCCGACGCTCAAAGAGGATCCGGCCGACGCCGAGCTCGCAAGCCACCGCCTGCTGCTTCGTGCCGGCATGATCCGCAAGGAGGCCGCCGGTCTGTATTCCTACCTGCCGCTCGCCTGGCGCTCAATCCGCAAGATCGAGAACATCGTGCGCGACGAGATGGACGCCGCCGGCGCCCAGGAGCTCATGATGCCCATCATGGTCGATGCCGAGCTGTGGCGTGAGTCCGGCCGTATCGACGCCTATGGCAAGGAACTCGTGCGCTTTGACGACCGTCACGGCCGTGAGTTCGTCCTGGGCCCCACGCACGAGGAGACCGTCACGGCCCTGGTTCGCAACGAGCTGCGTTCCTACAAGCAGCTGCCCGTCAACCTGTACCACATCCAGGACAAGTTCCGCGACGAGTTCCGTCCTCGCTTTGGCCTGATGCGCGGCCGCGAGTTCATCATGAAGGACGCCTACAGCTTCTCCGCTACGCAGGAGAGCCTGCAGGAGGAGTATGACAAGATGAAGCAGGCCTACGCCAACATCTGCGAGCGCTGCTACATCAAGGCCCTTCCCGTTGTCGCCGACTCCGGCGAGATCGGTGGCGACACCTCCGTCGAGTACATGGCGCTGGCCGACGCCGGCGAGGCGTCGCTCGTCTACTGCGACGACTGCGGCTTTGCTGCCGACGATGAGGCCGCAAGCACCAAGGTCGTCGTGACTGAGGGCCCCGGCGACGGTACGCTCACCAAGGTCGAGACTCCGGGCATGGGCACCATCGAGGCCGTTGCCAAGTTCTTCGGCTTCCCCGAGAACGGCACGCGCAAGTCGCTGGCGCTCATCGATGCCGAGGGCAAGCCCGTTGTGGCGATCGTTCCGGGCGATCACGAGCTCAACGACTGCAAGGCAGAGCACTTCTTTGGCAAGGGCTATCGTATGATGACCGACGAGGAGCTCCAGAGCTACGGTCTGCACAAGGGCTTTATCGGACCGGTCAACCTGCCCGAGGGTATACGTCTGGTCTGCGACGAGAGCCTACGCGAG
>CABRZN010000184.1 GCA_902475445.1 uncultured Collinsella sp. | reverse complement strand
TCGATTCCGACATTAAGGAGCGCATTGAGTCCCAGATGCAGGGCCTGTCGCCGCTGTATCTGGCGGTCGATGGGAAGGTCGTCGGCGTGCTCGGCATCGAGGATCCGCTCAAGGCCGGGGTCCGTGAGGCCATCGCCGACCTGCACGCGTTGGGCGTTAAGCATGTCGTTATGCTCACGGGCGACTCGGAGCGCACGGCCGAGCGCATTGCTCGCGAGGCAGGGGTCGACGAGTTTAAGGCCGAGCTGCTGCCCGAGGACAAGTACGCGTATGTGGAGCGCATTAAGGGCGAGGGGCGCCACGTTGCCATGGTGGGCGACGGCGTCAACGACTCACCGGCGCTCGGTTTGGCCGACGTGGGTCTGGCCATGGGCGGTGGAAGCGACATCGCCAAGGAGGTCGCCGATATCATCCTGACCGACACGGATCTTGCCGCGATCGTGCGCCTGCGCCGCATGAGTCAGGGTCTCATCGACCGTCTGACGAGTTCGTATTCCAAGGTGATGCTCACCAACTCGGCGCTCCTGGCGCTGGGCATTACCGGCATGATCACTCCGCAGACGTCGTCACTGCTGCACAACGGCTCGACGATTGCCTACAGTCTGAGCAACGCGAAGGCTTACCTGCGTTAGCTTTTTTGCTTGAGTTTATGGCCTGCGCCCAGACGGCATCGGTGTCGTCCGGGCGCAGGTCTTTTGCATTTGGATGCTAACGTATGGGTTGATTCGTTTTGCGTCGACCATGCCGAGTCGCTTGCCGCGCGTGCGTTTATTGGGCAGGCGACGGAATCGGGCGCAACGTTGCTCTTTCCGGTGCATATCGCCAAGGACGTGCTGTACGTTGTCCAACATGAGCTGAAGCGTAGCGTTCTTGCCAGTGGGGGAGCGCTCGACGAGGCATCTGCCCGTGCAATTGGCGATGCGGCGTTGGCGTTTGTTCGGAACATGACCGAAAACGTCACGGCCGTGGGTGCAGATGCGTCGGACCTTTGGCTGGCCGACAAATACTTAGCGCTCCATCGCGATTACGAAGACAACTTGGTGCTCGCCGCGTGCAAGCGCGCGCAGGTCGATTACTTGGTAACCAACGATCGCAAGCTGCTCGAACATGCCGATCTTGCAGCAAAGACACCTCGTCAAATGATGCCGATTCTTGCTTTGGCCGAACGCGGCGGCACGGCTATCGGTTGACGCGAACTGTTCGCGGGCCTCTTGGACGACGATGCGCCAAGGGGCCCGCGTCTGCTATTTACAAAAGCTCGGCCTTAATGGCGGGACTTTCTGCGAGCTGCTCGGCTGCCTTTTCTTCGGAGCTGTCGAGTGCTGCCAGACTGCGGTAGACCCACTCGTTGACCTGGGTGTTCTTGACGCCTGCGGTCTGCATAAGGGCGCCTACCTCGCGGATTGCTGCGAGCAGATCGGCTTTGGGACCCGCGAGCTCGACCTCGATGCCGTGGTAGGCGGTCACGCCGCGGTTCTCACTCACGTGGTCGATAAAGCCCCCGACGGTCTCAAGCTGCTGGGCGAGAGCCGCATCATCGTCGGCGTCCAGCGCGACGAGTGCGTTCGATACCGTGAGAGCGGGATGTCCGCAGGGGACAAAGCCTTCGATGACATCCATAGCTTCGGTAATGGTTGAGCCAAGGCCTGCGAGGGCATTGACGAGTTGCTGCTTGGTATCCATAACGGTCCTTTCGACGGGTCAATGTTGCTTGGCGAAAATATACGTGACGCGATCGGTAGCAAAAGTGCGAAGTACAGCGCACATTGGGGTCTTCACAGCTCGTGCATAGAGCAGCTGCCTGCCATTAGAACGTGGTAAGATAGCTATCCACGAGCGGGGTTCACCCCGCGTGTTCTTTGAAAAGTCGACGGTTATCGGGTGTTTGCAGATCCGATACCATCCAGACTTTCCCGACTTCGGGGGCGACTGGTTTCGACACGATAGCTCTGAGAGAGGAAGCAAGCCGAGGTCTCCTCGCCTCGTTAAACAGGGGTACCGTCAAATTGAATTGACAACAACTCTTCTTTTGAGCCTATGGCTCTCGCTGCTTAATTTATAGCGGCGCGTCAACCCGGTGATTTCCCCGACACCGGCGCGACGTCATGTTAGGGGAATGCTCCTGCGCACGTAATCGGTATGGCGCAGGCTAAGACCGAACCGGTTAGGACGCCGCGAGCGTGTCGCTGCGCGCAAAGCGTCCGAGACTAAACCAGCGACTGAGCTTGGAGATGCCAATCAGGGGGCTTTCGTGGACCGGAGTTCGATTCTCCGCGCCTCCACCAATAGTTACAGGCAGGTAGAGAAGTGTCTCTACCTGCTTTTTTATTACTTGTAGATACCGCGGAGAATCGAACTCTATGCAGGGCGCGAGCGTTAAGCAAACGCGAAGCGTTTGTAGCGAGCGGGCGAGGACGCCGGCAGGCGG
>CABRZN010000183.1 GCA_902475445.1 uncultured Collinsella sp. | reverse complement strand
TGGTGCCAAATGGGTCGATATGGTTGAGCGGGTTGAGCGAGACGCGGCCGCGCGAGCGGGCCGTCTTGTCGCCGAGCGCCCAGGCCGCGGCGGCGTGCGCACTCTCGTGGATCACGATGCCGACGATGACGGCAACGGCGCTCGCGAGCAGGTTCATGAGGTAGCTGCTGGACATGTCACTCCCCTAGCGGACGCGGCGCGAGGCGCGCGTGAGCAGGTAGTCGGCCACAAACAGGATGACGGCCACGATGGCGTAATCCAAGCGGAAGACACCGCCAAAGGGCGAGGTGATAACGCCGTAGCCGGCGATGGCGCTCGGCAGGGCGCGCGAAAGCTCAACGACAAAGCCCACGATCTGCAGCTTGGCGGTGAGGCCGCTGAAGCACAGCAGCACGGTCATCGCGCTCATAAAGATGCCGCAGATGCGACAAGCGATGGCTATGATGCTCATCGCCACGGCGGTGGCTTTACGAGAGTTCACGCGCGGTCTCCTCTTCGATCTGGGTGGAAAGCTCCAGCCATTCGTCCTCGAGCTTGGGCAGGTCTTGCTTTAGGCCGTTATATTCCCCCAGCGCGGCGTTGAACTTGTCCTGATCGGCATAAAGCTCTTCGCTTGCCATCAATTCCATAAGCTCGTCATAGCGGGCACGCTTTTTGTCCAGCTCTGTCTCGATCTTCTTGAGCTGGTTGCGCACGCCCTTGAGCTTTTTGTTGAGCGCGGCACGGGCCTGGGCCTCGGCGCGCTTTTGCTCCTTGGTCTTTTTGCCCTCGGCCGGCTTAGGGGCCGCGGCTGGGCTGCTGTCCTGGGCCGCGTTGGCTTTGGTGGACTTGGCCGCGGCAGGTGCGCTCTCCCCTGCTGCCTCGGCGGCGGCGCGGGCTGCGAGGTCCTCGCGCTTGTAGAGGTAGTAGTCGTAGTCGCCGTCGTAGACCGTGACCTTGCCGTCGCGGATGTCGATCACGCGGTTGGCCACGGCGCGTACCAGGTGCTCGTCGTGGCTGATCAGCACGATGGTACCGGGGAAGTTTTGCAGGGCGTTCTCGAGCATGTCCACCGAGTCGATGTCCAAGTGGTTGGTGGGCTCGTCTAGGCACAGGAGCGCCTCGGGCGCCACGAGCATCTTGGCCAGGGCCAGACGCGCCTTTTCGCCGCCGGAGAGGACTCGAACCTGCTTCTCGATGGAATCGTTGTCGCTAAATAGGAAGGCGCCCAGCAGGCTGCGCTGCTGCGGTACGGTCCACTTGGGCGTGACAGTGTCGATCTCTTGCAGGACGGTGTTGGACTCGGTCATGCCCTCGAGCGCGTGCTGGGCATAGTAGGCCACACCCACGTTGGTGCCCAGGTCGCGCGTGCCGGTGGTGGGCGGCTCCAGGCCGGCGAGGATCTTCATGAGCGTGGACTTGCCGGCGCCGTTGGGGCCGACGAGCGCCACGTGCTCGCCGCGGTAGAGTTTGAGGTCGATGTCGCTGTAGATGTGCTTGTCGCCGTAGGACTTGGATACGCCCTCCAGGCCCACGACCATGTCGCCTGAGCGCGGCGGGTCGGGGAACTTAAAGTCGATGTGCTTGTGACCCTCGGGCAGGATGACGAGCTCCTTTTTGATCTGCTCGATCTTGCGGATGCGTTCCTGCGCCTGGGCGGCCTTGGTGGGCTTGTAGCGGAACTTGTCGACGAAGACCTGCATGTGGGCGATGTCGCGCTCCTGGGCAGCGCGCTTGGCGCGCATCTGTTCCAGATTGTCCTCGCGTTGCTTGAGGTAACTGCTGTAGTTGCCGGTGTAGGTCGTCACGCGGCGGTTCTCGAGCGCGGCGACGTGGTCGACGCAGGCGTCCATGAAGGCGCGGTCGTGGCTGACGATGAGCACGGCGCCGTCGTAGTTGGCGATAAAGCCGCGCAGCCACTGGACGCTCTCGAGGTCTAGGTGGTTGGTGGGCTCGTCGAGCAGCAGCAGGTCGGGGTGGCGCAGGAAGAGCTTTGCCAGCGCGATACGCATCTGCCAGCCGCCGGAGAACTCGGAGCACGGGCGCTCAAAGTCGGTGACCTTAAAGCCCAGGCCGGACAGGATCTTGCGGGCGTTGCTTTCGAGCTCGTAGCCGCCCAGATGCTCAAAGCGGTCCTGGACCTGGCCGTACTCGTTAAGGAGTGCGTCGACGTCCTTGCCTTGCTCGGAGAGCTCGGTGATCTGGGCCTGAAGCTCGTTGGCGCGCTCGCCCATGCGGCGGATTTCCTTGGCGGCGGCCATGACCTCGGCAAGGATGGTGGTGTCCTTGTGCTCTAGGTTAGTTTCCTGTTCTAGGTAGCCTACCTGGCAGTCCTTGGCGTACTGGACCTGGCCGGCGTCGGGGCTGTCGATGCCCATGATGATCTTGAGCATGGTGGTTTTGCCGGCGCCGTTGGGTCCCACGAGCGCAAAGCGCTCGCCGGGGTTGAT
>CABRZN010000182.1 GCA_902475445.1 uncultured Collinsella sp. | reverse complement strand
CCCTGACCTCTTGACTGCCAGTCAAGCGCTCTCCCAGCTGAGCTACGCCCCCGTGACGAGGAGATACTATAGGGGAAGACTTTCTTTGATGCAAGGACTTTTTTGGGTTGAATCTCTTACTTACGGGTTTTCCTGGGACGGTGGATAGAAATAATCACTCTTCGAGCGCTTATTTCTATCCACCGTCCCAGGAAAACCCTGATGCGATAGACCTCACTTGTAGAGGTAAGCGATGGCGGTGCCGGTATGGACTTGGATCTTGGCCGTACCCCTGACGACGTTGCTGATGCCCGTGTCGGCCAACAAACCCAGCGGGGCGCGATCTAGTTCCCACTCTAGTCCGTGTTCGCTTGCCTCGGTGTTGGGGGCGATTGCGATTATGGAGAACGTCTTGCCTTCGGAGCCCTCGATGGTCCACGATTCGCCTGCGTGCAGGATGCGGGCCGTGGTCTCATCTTCAGCAATCCAGACAGGGGCGTCATCGTAGCCTGCGAGCAGGCCCAGTACGGAAAGCGCCATGTCCGGGCGGCCGCCCGTAGCGCAAGTCGCAACTACTTCAGCACTCGGCCAGCGACGACGGACGGCATCGAGCGCCAGCGCCAGATCGGTATAGTCCTTGTAGGGGTTGTGGCGTTCTACTTCAAAATCGGCAGCGGCATCGACCAGAGCGCGTCCCTCGTCGCTTACCGTGTCGGCATCCCCCACATATACGTCGCAGCCCAGGCCGGCGTCCAGCAGCGCGTCGAGCCCGCGGTCCACGGCGACAACGTGGTCGCACTCCCCTGCTAGCCTCCGCAACAGATCTGTGCTCGCCACCACGGGCGAGCCGCAGACAACTAATACCTTGCAAGCCACAGCCCTCGCCTATCCCTTAAACGAAAGCACGCAGGGTAGATCCAGCTCCTCGTAGCTGTCGATAAAGATATCGCAGTTGTCGCGCACGTCGTCGCGCTTCATGCGGCCGTGCGGATCATAGATGCCCACGCGCTTAAAGCCGGCGGAGCCAGAGCTCTTTAGGCCAAAGACGGCGTCCTCAAACACCCATGCGCGCTCAAATTTACACCCGTGGCGCTCCTCCAGGCGGCGCAGCGCCAGCTTGTACACATCGGGGAACTGTTTGGAGCGTCCTGCCTCGCCCGTGGTGGTAACAAACTCCATGTAAGCGTCGAGCCCGGCACCAGCGAGCGCGGACTGCACCAGCTCGGCCGGCGTGGACGTAGCCACGCACATGGCAATGCCTGCCGCCTTCGCCTGCTCCAAAAATGCCAGGAGACCCTTGCGCGGCGACACCTTGGAGTACCCATCAATCAGAATATTGCTCAGCTCGCGGTACAGCTCCTCGCCATTCGCGCCAATACCCCAGGTGTCGTGGTAGGCCTGGCACTCATCCTCCAGCGACAAATGCTCGAACTGGGCAAACTCGTCGACCGTCACGTCGACACCGTGGCGGTGCAATAACTCGGGCTGGGCATAGGCCCAAACGGGCGTGCTATTAACCAGTGTGCCGTCGCAATCGAAAATAAAAGCAACCTTGGGAGCGGCGGTATGGGACATAAACGAACCTTTCGATGTCAAATGGTAAACAACCTGCTAAAAACGTTTTACCAAACGTAAGGCTAACAATTTTGAAACCCTAATTGGTAAAACTGTCAAGAGTTTTACCACGGCAATTCTGCCAGTGGTATAAACATGTCGCTTACCGATTAAACGCCCCCGCAAATCTGCTTTCGTCCATAAAACTAACGCACAGGTGTTATCGTAGTTTCTGCCGAAAGTTCCACCGAGCACGCGAGGTGGAACGAATCACAGAAACTTCGCCGTCCCTTCGATTCGTGCAGCCTTGGACCTTTCGCATCTAGTCACCAAGGCAACACGCTGCCGCGTCATGATGGGATCAAACGTGAGCGATTCAAAGCTAAAGCCAACGGCTAAAAAGCCCGCAACCCGCAAACCGGCTCCGCACGCACCGGAGCTCTCCAAGGACGATGTCTATCTGTTTGGCATTGGTATGTGGGAGCGCAGCTGGGAAAAGATGGGCGCGCATCCCGACACGCAGCAGCGCACGCGCGGCTGGCGCTTTTGCGTTTGGGCGCCCGACGTAAAGAGCGTCCACGTCATTGGCGAATTTAACGACTGGGATGAACAAGCCAACCCGCTGGTGCCCGTGCATACGAGCGCTATTTGGGAAGGCTTTATTCCTGGTGCCGAGCAGGGCCAGCTCTATAAATACCTCATCGAGACCAACGAGGGCGAAAAGCTCTACAAGGCCGATCCGTACGCCTTTAAGGCCGAGTGTCCTCCGGGCACCGCGAGCGTGCTGTGGACCCTCGATGGCTACAAGTGGAACGACGCCGCGTGGCTCAAGCGCCGCGCCGGCCACAACCATATGTCGCAGCCGCTTAACATCTACGAGGTGCATATTGGCTCGTGGAA
>CABRZN010000181.1 GCA_902475445.1 uncultured Collinsella sp. | reverse complement strand
CGTGTGGCTCCGGAGGGGCGGGGCATAAGGTTTATCGCGAGTTCCGCACGAGCCGAAGGCCACTTAATGTGGCCTTCGTGCGAGCAGGACTGCCCGAGCAGGAAACCTTATGCCCCGCCCCTCCGGAGCCACACGGGAGGCACCGCTAAGTTATCCCCCGGCATTCAGAAAATCTAAGTGCCAAAAAATAAGATTTTTTGACTCCGTGTTGTATAACCCGCCATTCGTGGGTACCATTCAACGCGTACGCAAACAAAAAGGGTTAACCCGCGCGGCGTGACCGCGCGGCCCACAAAGGAGGAAACAAGCATGTCGTCTTTGAAGCCGCTTGCAGATCGCGTCCTGGTCAAGCCCGACGAGGCCGAGCAGAAGACCGCCTCTGGTCTGTACATCGCCAGCAACGCTCAGGAGAAGCCGCAGCGCGGCACCATCGTTGCCGTGGGCGCCGGCAAGGTCAACGACAAGGGTGAGCGCATCCCCATGGACGTCAAGGTTGGCGACGTTGTCATCTACGGTAAGTTCGGTGGCAACGAGGTCAAGGTCGACGGCGAGAAGTATCTGCTGATGCGCGCCGACGACATCTACGCCGTCGTCGAGGCCTAGTCTCGTCAGAATCTCTGATTCGTCTTTGAACGCGATCGTCGCATAGGACTCGGAAGCGGCGACGCGAGTCACATTTCTTTTGGAGGATTACCTACCATGGCAAAGAACATTACGTTCAACACCGATGCCCGCGCTAAGCTTGCCAAGGGCGTCAACACTCTGGCCGACGCCGTTACCGTCACCATGGGCCCCAAGGGTCGCTACGTTGCGCTGCAGCGCACGTTCGGTGCTCCGACCATCACCAACGACGGCGTTTCTGTCGCCAAGGAGATTGAGCTCGAGGACAACATCGAGAACATGGGTGCCCAGCTGGTGAAGGAGGTCGCCACCAAGACCAACGACACCGTGGGTGACGGCACCACCACCGCAACCCTGCTCGCTCAGGCCATCGTCAATGACGGCCTGCGCAACGTCGCCGCCGGCGCCAACCCGCTGGCCATCCGTCGCGGCATCGACAAGGCCGTCAACGCTGCCGTCGCCGAGATGAAGAAGCAGGCCAAGCCGGTCGAGACCAAGGAGCAGATTGCTTCCGTCGGTACCATCTCCGCCGGTGACCCCGAGGTCGGCGAGAAGATCGCCGAGGCCATGGAGGTCGTGGGCAAGGACGGCGTCATCACCGTCGAGGATTCCCAGACGTTCGACATCACCATCGACACCGTCGAGGGCATGCAGTTCGACAAGGGCTATGTCTCCGCTTACTTCGTCACGGATAACGACCGCATGGAGGCCGTGATGAAGGATCCGTACATCCTCATCACCGACCAGAAGATCTCCAGCGTCCAGGACATCATGCCTGTTCTCGAGGCTGTCCAGCGCGCTGGCCGTGGCCTGCTCATCATCGCTGAGGACATCGATGGCGAGGCTCTGCCGACCCTCGTCCTCAACAAGATCCGTGGCGCCCTCAACGTCTGCGCCGTCAAGGCCCCGGGCTACGGCGATCGCCGCAAGCGCATCCTCGAGGACATCGCCGTCCTCACCGGTGGCCAGGCTGCCCTGGACGAGCTGGGCGTGAAGGTCGCTGACATCACCGCCGATATGCTCGGTACCGCCAAGTCCGTCACCATCTCCAAGGACAACACCGTTGTCGTCGGCGGCGCTGGCTCCAAGGAGGCCATCGACGCCCGCATCGCTCAGATCAAGGGTGAGATGGAGAACACCACCTCTGACTTCGACCGCGAGAAGCTCCAGGAGCGCCTGGCCAAGCTCTCCGGTGGCGTTGCCGTCATCAAGGTCGGCGCTGCTACCGAGTCTGAGCTCAAGGAGATCAAGCATCGCGTCGAGGACGCCCTGCAGGCTACCCGCGCTGCTGTCGAGGAGGGCATTGTCGCCGGTGGCGGCGTCGCCTTCATGGACGCTGCTCCTGCACTCGACGCCGTTGAGCTTGACGACCCTGAGGAGAAGATCGGTGTCGACATCGTCAAGAAGGCTCTGACCGCTCCGGTTGCTACCATCGCCAAGAACGCTGGCTTTGAGGGCGCTGTCGTGGTCGACAAGGTTGCCGAGCTGCCCGCCGGCCAGGGTCTCAACTCTGCCAACGGCGAGTGGGGCGACATGATCGAGATGGGCGTCCTCGACCCCGTCAAGGTCAGCCGCGTCACCCTGCAGAACGCTGCTTCTGTCGCCAGCCTGATCCTTATCACCGAGGCCACCGTCTCCGATGTGCCCAAGAACACTCAGCTTGAGGATGCTATCGCTGCTGCTACCGCTGGTCAGCAGGGCGGCGGTATGTACTAAGGCCGACAAGGTCTAGAACTCCCACCGGGGATCCGGGGGCGTGACGGGGTTTCTCTCCGGAACGTCCTCGGACATGCAAAGAGGCTCCGCATCGCGCTTCGCGCTGCGGAGCCTCTTTGCGTCCTGCGGAAATGTTCCGGAGAGAAGCCCCCGTC
>CABRZN010000180.1 GCA_902475445.1 uncultured Collinsella sp. | reverse complement strand
CGCGAAGCCCACTTCCAAAACCTATACCAACCACCCCGGCCCTCGCCGGTAAACTCTTCCGCTGAGCGAGCCATAGGTGCCACGCACCGATACGGCAAAGCGCTAGCTTGAAATTGGTGCTATATTCTGCTTGAGTTGTTTAATACTAGTACGGGAGGCTGATATGGGGCTGTTCAAGAAGAAAAACCCGCAGGATGCCTTTGATCCCGATGTGTTTACCATCACGGATACTATTTTGGACCCGCCGCGGTTTACGTTTTTGCCGGCTATCTACCAGGATGCCACGCGCCGCAAGTGGGCTGTGCATCAGCGTGGCGCCGAGCCAAAGATCTTTGACTATGCGGATGTGCTGCAGTGCGAGATCGTTGAGACTGGAAATCCCAAGGATGTGCCAGAGCTCAGCAATCGTGAGCTCGCTCAGCAGATTCTGATTAATCCAGCTCAGGCTACCAAATATAACGCCGCCAAGCGTAATATGTGCCTTGGTATGGGTGTCATCGTTGCCGTGCAAACCGGCGAGGATGAGATTTCGAAGCTTGAGATTCCGGTGACCGCGGGCGAAGTCAAGCGAGACTCCGGCCTGTATCGGTCGTATCGGAACGTTGCGGAACAGATTAAGGAAGCCTTCGACGCCATGGGGTGTTCGGAGAAATGATGCCCGCAGCATCAAGCGGTTGAGGAGCCTTACCCATGTCGAGCGAACCATATGCGATTCCGCCCAAAGATCGCGCCTTTGAGGGCATTCTTTGGTATATCAAACACTATGACTTACAAGGTGGCTGCCCGCCGAGCGCGTGCTCTGCGAGGAGCTGGGCGTGTCGCGCACGGCGCTGCGCGCTGCCATTACGCGCCTTATTTCGTGTGGAACCCTAGAAAGCCGTCGTGGCTCGGGCACCTATGTGTGCCCTCCCAAGCCGCTGAACATCTTTCAGGAAACATGGAACTATACCCAGGCCGTCGAGAGGGTCGGCTTAAAGTCGACTGCGCGTTTGGTCTGGTCAAAGGTCGTGTATGCCGATATCGATTTTGCTCAAAAGGCGCAGATCGATCTGGGCATGCCACTCTTTTGCATTCGACGCGTGCGCGTGGTTAATGGTTCTCCGGCGTCGATCGAGACGGCTTACGTCAACCTGTCTTTGTGCCCATCGCTTCCCGATCACGATTTTGAGCAGGAGAGCCTCTACGACGTTTTGCTCAAAGAAGGCAACGTTCATGTGACGCACGGCAAGGAGCATATTTCCATCAGCCGTCTGAACGCCGACGAGGCCAAGTTGCTGGGTGCTCAGGAGGGCACGCCGGTGTTTTACAAGGCTTCGCACGAGCGTGACGAGAACGATGGCTTTGTCGAGTATTGCAAGTCCGTGATTCTGCCGACCAAGTATCGTTTTGCCGATAACGGCGAGGCAGACGGCGTTGCGACGAAGGTAGGTGTCGAATGGCTGATGCAGTAGAAGACTTGCCGGTTTACAAACAAATTCGCCGCTGCATTGCGGAGCGAATCGAGCGCGGCGACTACCCGACGGGCTCGATGATTCCGTCCGAAAACGAGCTGGCCGAGGAGTTTGGCACGACACGCCTGACAATCCGAAGCGCCATGGACGAGCTGGTCAAAAGTGGCCAGATTCGTCGCGTGCAGGGCAAAGGCGCCTTTGTGGGACACAAGTGGTTTGACGAGCACGAACGCAAGGGCGGCTTCCGCCAGTCGGTTCTGGCATCGGGCGCGACGCCGTCGGTGCGCATCCTGGCGCGCTCCAAACGCTACGCCGGCCCGTATTATGCCGACTTGTTTGGCATCGCCGAGGACGATCTGCTTTACTCGGTGCGCCGCCTCAACTGCATCGATGGTGAGCCCGTATCGATCGAGATGACACTGATTCCGTGCCTGCTGTTTCCGGGCATCGAAGACGTGGACATTTCGGTCTTCAGCCTGTTCGAGACCTACGATATGTTGGGACGCAAGCCAGATCAGTCGGTAGAGAAACTCGATATCGAGGCGCTGGGCGCACGCGATGCGAGTTTGCTCAATCTTGAGCCGGGCGATCTGGCGCTCGTGCTGGAAGGCCTGACCTATGACTCGAGTGGGCAGGCAATCGAGCATGCCAAGTCTTTTACCCGCGGCGACGCCGGCGGATATACCTACAACTATTAGCGTCTAGAGCGTCCCTGCGCATGGCGGGGGCGCTCGTTTTTACGGATATATGTCGCTTGACCGATGAGCGGCAAAAACTGACCGTCTACCGAGAGGGGAGGATGAAATCATAAAATCGGTATTAAAAACGGCTAACCTGTAATCGTTCACTGGTATTAAGAACCTTTGAATTGTTGAGCTTGGGGCCAAGATGTCCACAAGGTTAAGCGGTGCGACGGGGCGGCAAGCCCGTTCATTCCGTGCGACAATTCAAACTGCTCGTGAAAGGAGCGGGAATGAAGGAGACCGAGAAGATCGAAATCATGCACTTCGACCAGGAGGGCTACCTCGAGGACGGCAGGAACGTCTACGAGGCCGG
>CABRZN010000179.1 GCA_902475445.1 uncultured Collinsella sp. | reverse complement strand
CGTCGTTCTTCACAACCAGAATCTGGTCGCCCTGGTGGATGGTGCCAGAGTACACGCGACCGATACCGATACGGCCGACAAAGTTGGAGTGGTCGATGGTCACGCACTGCATGGCCAGCGGGGCGTTCTCGTCAACCTCGGGCGCGGGCATGTCGTCGATGATCATATCGAGCAGAGGGTACATGTCCATATTGCCGTCGTTGGGGTCAAGGCGGGCAAAGCCATTCATGGCGCTGGCGTAGACCACGTGCTCCATGGCGAACTCAAGCTGGTCGTCGGTGGCGCCCAGGTCGGCCATGAGGTCCAGGCAGTCGTTGTAGGCCTTCTCGGGGTTGGCGCCCGGACGATCGATCTTGTTGATGACGATCATGATCTTAAGGCCGGTGTCGATAGCGTGACGCAGCACGAAGCGGGTCTGGGGCATGGGGCCCTCAAAGGCGTCGACCAGCAGCAGGGCGCCGTCGGCCATACGCAGCACGCGCTCGACCTCGCCGCCAAAGTCGGCGTGGCCCGGGGTGTCGATGACGTTGATCTTTACGTCCTTGTACTCGATAGAGATGTTCTTGGCGAGAATCGTAATGCCGCGCTCGCGCTCCTGGTCGTTAGAATCCAGGACGCGGTCCTCGACCTGCTGGTTGGCACGGAAGGCGTCCGTGGCACGCAGGAGCTTGTCGACCATCGTCGTCTTGCCGTGGTCGACGTGGGCGATGATGGCGATGTTCCTCAGATTGTCTACGCGCATGTAGTTCCCCTATCTTCTATCCATATACAAACGGCACGCGTATGCGGCCCGCCCAGCGATACAACGCTCAGCGGGAATATTGAGCCTTTTACCGAAAACTCGTTTATTTTAGCGATTTTAGATGAGAGGGGTTTCCTCACCTGCAGGTTCAGGGTCGCTCCACATAAAACCATCGCCGGCGCCCATGCCCTCATACAGCACATATGCCGAAAAACCACTCTCGAGCGTCGTCTCAAAGAAGCTCACGAGCAGGGCGTCATGGTAGCCGCCATCGATCTCAACGCAGCCGGTATAGCCGATGGCATAGCGGGCGATACGGCCCAAGCCCTCGTCTTTAAGACCCATCTTGTGCTCGGAGATAAAGTTGGTAGCCGCCTCGAGGCACGCCTCTTCGCCGTCCTCGTCGAGCGCCGCCAGATATCGGTTGGAAGCGGCGTCCTCGATCGCCACAACTACGCCCGGATTCTCACCGGCGGCAAGGTCGTCCAAGAACGCACCAATCAGGTCACACACCATGGCGTCGAGCTCGGCGGAGACGTTACCGGCGTCCTGCATATCCTGTGCCATCTTTAGACCTTCCCATCGAGTCTGGCGTCGTTACAGTTCTTGTACCTCGGCGGCGATCTTGGCGGCAGCGTCGCGGGCGCGCATCATGTCCGCCGCGCGCTTGTCGAGCACCTTGATCTGACTGGTCAGCATGACTGCATCGACCACACCCCAGATCACGAGGCCCGTAGAGATCGAAAACCCAAGCGCACCAACTGTACCACGAAGGCGCGAGCAGATTGCCGCGACAAGGGCGGAGACGACAACCATCTTGATAAACGAGCCGCGGCGCTCGCGAAGCGTGCGGGCCTGCGTCACATAGGCAATGCGAGCCGCCTCAGAAGCCTCCGAGCGCATCTGGGCCTCGCGGGCGATCGCAGCCGCCTCGGCAGAAACTCCGGCGCTCATGAGAGCGCACTCCGTCGCGTGTTTGTCGAACATTTAGAAATCATCAGGGGAGAGCGTATGGACAAACTCGTCGAACTTCTCGAACTCCTGCTCGTCGTCGACTTCCTCGGCGTGGGTAGAAACAGTGCCCAGGCGATTCATGATGTCGTCTTCAACGAACATGGGGGCATTACTGCGTACGGCGAGGGCGATGGCGTCGCTCGGACGCGCATCGATCTTATGCTCGTTGCCATCGGCCAACACGACAACCGTCGCGTAAAACACGGGCGGCTCGGCGCGAACGATTTCGATGCGTTCGAGCTTGGCACCCAGGGCGCCAACAGTATCGAGCAACAGGTCATGGGTAATCGGGCGCTCGGCGCGGCCGCTATCGATGCCGCGGCTAATGGCAGCAGCTTCAAACGAACCAGTCTGAATGGAAAGGGAACGCAGTGGCGCGGGCGAGTCCGATTTGCTGCAGCGCTCGCGAAGCACAATAAGCGATGGCACGGGACCGGCGGCCATGACGATAGTCTCTATGTCGACACGAACCATGGAACACCTCCGGTACGTAGCGGTTAACACGCGGCAGCTCCACCGCATTGAATAGCTATACTACCCAATCTTTCGCACAGCACACAAAACCAAAATGAGATTTATCGCAGACAAGAAAAAAGCCCCGAGGCAATGCCCCAGGGCTCTTCACAGTTTTGATGGTGGACCTGACAAGATTCGAACTTGTGACCTCCCGGTTATCAGCCGGACGCTCTAACCAACTGAGCTACAGGTCCATCATGGTGGAGGTTAGGGGGATCGAACCCCTGACCTCAGGCTTGCAAAGCCCGCGCTCTCCCAGCTGAGCTAAACCCCCACGGAGACAGTAATAAACACCCCAGCGGCGACTCGGCTCTCGCTGGGGTGTTTATTGCGAAAGAAAGTGGTGGACCTGACAAGATTCGAACTTGTGACCTCCCGGTTATCAGCCGGACGCTC
>CABRZN010000178.1 GCA_902475445.1 uncultured Collinsella sp. | reverse complement strand
GACCCCCAACTCATCGGCGGCAAGCCGCACGGCGCCTTCGCTATGAACGCCCGCCTGCGTAGACAGGTGAATCTCGACCCCGGGAATCGCCGCGCTCAGCGCGCAGGCCAACCCGGCATCGGCCACAATCAGAGCATCGGCGCCCAGCTCCAGTGCATGAGCTCCCAACGCCACCGCGTCGGACAACTCATCGTCAAACACGAACACGTTGAGCGTCACGTACACACGCACGCCATGGGCATGCGCCACGGCGCAGCCGCGCGCAAACTCGTCATCCGTAAAGCCGTGGGCGCTCACACGGGCGTTAAAGCCGCCCAACCCCGCATAGATGGCATCGGTACCCGCGGCGATAGCCGCAAGCATCTGGTCGAGTCCGCCCGCCGGCGCCAGCAGCTCGGGCAGCGCCGCACTGACGACATCCAATCCAGTCTCGCATTGTCCGCTCGGCCCCATCGCCCGAATCGCCATCGACAAACTCCTTACCAAGGTATGCATTCACTCTGAAAAATGCCGTCTTCCAGCATACACGAGGCCTCGCGCGCCCCGTTTGGTTTATCGTGTAATAACTTATGTCCATCCTGCCCCGACGGCACATCCACCGTCCGGCACGACATACCTGGAGGTCAATATATGGGTCCTCGCCAACGACAGGGACACAGCCGTTCAAAGACGCACGCCCTGCCCATAATCCTGCTCTCGTTTTTGGGCTTTCTGCTGATTGCGGGCGTGGCGTTTGGCATCGGCATGGTCGGCAACGTCAACCGCTGGCTGTCCGATCTGCCCGACTACACCGACGCCAACGCGTATCTGGTGAGCGAGCCCACCGAGATCGTCGACTGCAACGGCAACAAGATCGCGAGCTTCTACACGCAAAACCGCAAATCCATCACCAAGGACGAGGTCTCCCCCTACGTGCTGCAGGGCACCGTTGACGTCGAGGACGAGCGCTTCTACGAGCACGGCGGTATCGACCTGTGGGGTATCGCGCGTGCTGCGGTGGCAACCCTCGGCGGCGGGCACGAAGGCGCCTCGACGATCACCCAGCAGCTTGTGCGCAACACCATCCTGCAGGAGGAGCAGTTCGACTCGACCATTGAGCGTAAGGTGCGCGAGGCCTACATCGCCATCAAGATGGAGGACATGTACTCCAAAGACGAGATCCTCATGATGTACCTCAACACCATCTATTACGGCCACGGCGCCTACGGCATCGAGGCCGCAGCCGAGACCTATCTGTCCAAGAGCGCCGCCGACCTCACCCTGAGCGAGGCCGCGCTACTCATCGGCCTTCCCAACTCGCCTTCGCAGTACGACCCCACGGTCAATCCCGATCTGGCACTGTCCCGCCGCAACAAGGTTCTCGACAACATGCTGCGCCTGGGCCACATCACCCAGGAGGAGCACGATGCCGCACAGGCCGAGCCCATCACCCTCAACGTGACCGAAATCTCGGGCAGCGGCGTCGACGTATACTCGCAGCCCTACTTTGTCTCCTACGTCAAGCAGCTGCTGGAGCAGGAGTTCTCGACCGACGTGCTCTTTAAGGGCGGCCTGACCGTCAAGACCACCATCGACCCCACGATGCAGCAGGTGGCAGAGAATGCCGTCCGCGAGCAGCTCGACACGCTCTCGCTTGACGGCCTGGACATGGGCATGGTCGTCGTCGACCCCAAGACCGGCTACATCAAGTGCATGGTGGGCGGCTACGACTACAACGCCGACGAGAACCACGTAAACCATGCCACGGCCAAGCGTCCCGTCGGCTCCACCTTTAAGGCCTTTACGCTGGCAACCGCCATCCAAAACGGCATGAACCCCAACGTCACCCTCAACTGCAACTCGCCGCTCAAGGCCAAGGGCACCACGACCGAGGTCCAAAACTACGCCAACCAGAGCTATGGCAACATCACGCTTAAGCAGGCGACGGCATACTCCTCCAACACCGGCTACATCCAGGTGGCGGAAGCCGTCGGCAACAGCAAGATCATCTCACTCGTCAAAAAGCTCGGCATCGATCCCGCCAAGGACAACATCGAGGACGTTCCCGTCATGACGCTCGGCACCGGCTCGATTTCGCCGCTCGAGATGGCCGCTGCCTACGCGACGTTTGCCAACGGCGGCTACTATCGCCAGCCGATCGCCATCACCGAGATTGACTCTCGTACCGGTTCGGTGCTGTACCAGCACACCGACAATCCCTCACAGGTGCTTACCGAGGGCGAGGCCGCCGCGGTCACCGATGTTCTGACCGGCGTCATGCAGGGCGGCGGTACGGGTGCTGCTGGCGCTCTGAGCGTCAACCAGCCCTATGCCGGCAAAACGGGCACCACCGACAACACCACCAACCTGTGGTTCTGCGGCTATACCCCGCAGCTGGCGTGCGCCCTGTGGACCGGCTATTCCGCGGGCGAGATCCCCATCCAAAAATACGGCACGGACCTGCTGGGCGACAGCACCAACCTGCCTGTCTTCAAGCGGTTTATGAACACCGTTCTGACCGGTACCGAGCGCGAGGAGTTTGCGACCGGAACGGCGCCCACCTATAAGAACAACAGCGTCTGGAAGTTCTACGGCACCAACAACACCAAGAAGACGGAGAACGACGACAAGGACGAGAACGAGGACGAAGAGGAAACCACCACTACAACGACTACCACGACGACCACGACCACCGAGACCACGGGCGGCGACACCACCGGCGGCACCGGTACGACCGGTGGCTCGACGGGCGGCTCCACCGGTGGTTCGACCGGCGGC
>CABRZN010000177.1 GCA_902475445.1 uncultured Collinsella sp. | reverse complement strand
CGTAGATTGAAGCCATGCGTGCGTTCAGTCCGAATCCGATGGAAGCGCTGGAGAACGGCTGGCTGGAGCCCTCTCGGTACAGATCGATCGTGCCGGCGGTCAGCAAGGTGTTGCCGTCGTTTCGCACCGTGACCATAAAGGATTCGCCTGCCGCTCCGGGCACCACCGCGCCCGAGGTGGCGACCGCGCCCGTCGGAGTGGCACACGCCACCAAGGGCACTTCGATGCCGTGCAGCTCCGCCTTGCTCTGCTCCGCGCTCACAATGTGCGTGGCGAGCGCGGAGAGCATGCCTCCCGACGTCAAAAAAGTCGTTATCTGATCGACGGGATGGTCCAGCTCGCACATCACGAACGGCTCCGTGAACAGATCGCCTGCCAAGGTGCTGGCGAAGATGCGGAAGTGCTTGCCCATCACTGCTACCGGGTTGCCTTCTTCGTCGTAGGTTTGTCCCACCTTGCCATCGGTGTTCTCTACATAGAGCACGCACCTGCCGTTGTTGCTTACGCTAAACGATGCCGGGCCACAGCCTGCGGTACCCACGGGCTGCGTTGCAAATGCCGATGCGCCTCGCGTCCAAGTAATATGCTGCAGTTGCTCGTTGACGGTTGCCAAAAAGCCCGAATGTTGTGGCCACGGTACCGCACGGGGTACCGTAGCGTCTGGTGACATAACGCCCCAGCCCGCAATGGACTGGCCAATCACGGCGTACGATGCGCAGCCACAACCGCCTGCAGTCTCGTATACAACGGGCACCACCATTTTGCCGCTGATATTCTCGGGTACGCCCAGCTCGATGCTCGATGGCGCTTGCGGAAAGCGGAGGACCTGACGGAACGTGAGGCTGTCGCCCAAATCATCCGACCACAGGGTGAAGCACTCCAGCGCAACCTCTGCCTCATTGCCCAGCGCCTTTTCTGCGGTGGTTCCGCGGCGGTGGAGGTAAGCGCCCGACAGGCGCCCGTCGACCAGCGTCTTGCCCACCGTGATGCGTGGACACTGCAGACAATGGTGGCCATCCTCCTGAAGGCGGCCGCGCGAGATGCTGCGCCACGACGTGTGCGACATCACGCGAACTCCGTCGTTGCTTATGCGCAGGCGCACAACGGACAGTATGCCGGCTGTGCTTGCCGTATCGAAAAGGGTGTCGTCGCCGTCACGCCGCTCGCCCGAGACCAGCAACACGTAGGCGTCCTGGTTTCCTCTTCCGTCCGTATATTCCACCACGTCGAAGTCGTAATCGTATATGCCGTCGCGCTCCACGTCGCCCTCGCCAAAGCCAAGGGGGAAGTCCACGGGCATGGGGGCAGACCACGTGCCGTTTGCCTTTGTGTGCACCACTAGGCGCGAGCGGCCATTGTCGCCGTAGCGCACCGAGGCGATACGGAACAGGCATTCTACGCCGGCAATCATTGCCAGCTTCATGTGGGCTTCGCTGAGCACGCCAGTAAACAGCACGTTGTCGCTCGAGGGCTTGATGCCGCCACGCTCGTCCTCCGATACACCAGCAGAATTGGCGTTGGGGTCCGCAACGGCGTCCTTCGTCTGCCCGATATGGGTGTACGCATACATCGGCGCGGCGTTTTCGTCGTTCCCTATCAGTGCATGGACGAAATGCTCGATCTGTCCCTTGTCGTCGCTTTCTGCATCTGCCTCGAGCTCAATGCGCGTGACCGCTTGATCCCAATCGCGCACGACAGGCGCGACGTTTACGGCAGTGGCCTTAACCTCGGCGCGTGCGAGCAGCTCAGCGTTGGTGACGATGGTGGCCGATGCGATAAATTGCGGCACGCCGCCTGCCTCGGCGTTGCCGGCCGTGCCGAAGCGGGCATCCAACGTGTAAGGCGTATCTCCACCCAATGCGAGCTCAGAGCGCTGGAGCACATACTGGTCGCCATTGTTCACCGACATATTCCACGAATCGAGGAGTGTGGGCCACGACCCCGACCAAGCCTTGGTGGTCCACTTGAACATGACGAACTGGAGTATCACATCGACATCGACGTCTGCACCTACGCGCAGTCGCGGAAGCTGGTGTCCATCTGCCTTCTCGTACCCAATGAACAGCGTGAGGGATGCGGCGCCGCGCACGGCAGACGAAGCGACGCCTGCAACGCCGGCGCCAAAGGTGACGGCAAGCCCGATCTGGATGGTGAACGAGCCCGAGGTGTTTGAATAGTCGAGCGAAATGTTTTTAAAAAACGCCGCGCCGCTGCCGTGCGTGTGGGCACCCACGGCGAGCGCCAGTTTCGCCAGCACCCAGGGGTTGACGTTTAGGAAAAACGGCACCGGTCCTAGGGTAAACTGCTCGGTCCAATTGAGGTCGGTTCTTACCTGGAAGAGGGCCTTAATATTGCCGTATGCGGGGTCGTTGTTGTTACCCCAGGTTTTGCCCACCCAATCGTAGGCGAGCGAGCCGTACAGCTGTGTGGCGATATCCATCGTGAATAGCAGCGTGCAATGGTGGCGAAGGAGCTTGGTGTTTCTTGGATCGGTACCCGAACCGGCACTCATGCTTTTGTACTTATTCCACTTCCCCTCCATCTCGTCGAGGTAGCGGTTTGCCTGCTTGGCACCCGACTCGCGCGGTGACTTTTTCCAGTACTCCGGATCCGGATTGCCTGAATCGTTCATGTAGCCGACCGGTTTGTATCCTCCGCCAAACAGCACGTATCCGGCAAAAGAGAAATCGAACAAAATGGGGAACGAGGGCATCCAGCACGTGAACTTATTGCCGCCGATGCCGGGAAACGCCGCGGGGAAATCAAACGGGG
>CABRZN010000176.1 GCA_902475445.1 uncultured Collinsella sp. | reverse complement strand
GTCTCAGAAGCGCCGGGTCCAATACATCCGGACGGTTGGTCGCCGCAAAGACGACGACGCCCTTCTTGGCGTACTCCTCGACGGGGATGTTGTTGACGCCGGCGCCGCAGCGGGCGATGGCGCGGATGCCCTCGGGCAGCTCGTAGCCGTGCAGGTCGGTGGAGCGCATCAGGATGGCGTCGGCCTCCTCGGCGGTGCCCACAAACTCGTAGCCCTCGCCAAACTCGACTTTGCCGTCTTTGGTGATGTCGTCGATGGTCTTAATCTTACGCATGGAAAAACTCCTTAGCAGGTTTTGATCTAAACAGGGTGGTTTGAGATGGCTGGTCGGCCCGCGCGTTGCGGGCTAGTTAGATCGCGGACTCAAACTATGCTGCGCTTCGAAGTCCTTCATGTACGAGGCAAGTGCCTGCACGTCTTCCATGGTTACGGCGTTGTAGACGCTGGCGCGCATGCCGCCCACCAGGCGATGGCCCTTGACGTTTTGAATCTGGTGCTTGGCCGCGCCTGCGACAAAGGCCGCGTCGAGCTCGGCGTCGCCGGTGCGGAAGGTGACGTTGGCGATGGAGCGGCTGTCGGCCTGCGTGGCGCCATGGAACAGCTCGCTGTGCTCGAGCAGGTCATAGAGCAGGTTGGCCTTGGCCCAGTTGCGCTCGGCCATGGTTGCGAGCCCGCCGGTCTGCTCCACCCAATGGAACACCTTGCCGCATACGTAGATGCCAAAGGTGTTAGGCGTGTTGAGCATGGAGCCCTTGGCGGTCTGGGTCTTAAGGTCCATGTACTGCGGCGTCTGCGCAAAGGCGGGGCCATCTGCGATGAGATCGTCGCGCACGATGACCACGGTCACGCCCGCGGCGCCGGCGTTTTTCTGAGCGCCGGCGTAGATGAGTCCGTAGCGCTCGACGTCGAGCGGCTGCGACAAAAAGCAGCTCGAGACATCGGCGACCAGCGGCACGTCGCCGCAATCGGGCAGCTCGTGGAACATGGTGCCGAAGATGGTGTTGTTCTGGCAGATGTAGACGTAGTCGAGCCCGTCGCCCGTGGCCTCGGCGGCAATGCGCGCGTTGACGTCGGCCATGGTGGGAATGCGGTCGAAATTGGTTTCCTCGGAGCTCGCGAGCAGCACCGCCTCGCCGTACTTGGCGGCCTCCTGGTACGCCTTGCTGGCGAAGTTGCCGGTCACGACGTAGCCGGCGCGGCCGCAGCGCATAAGGTTCATGGGGATGCCCGCAAACTGCAGCGTGGCGCCGCCCTGCAAAAACAGGACACGGTAGTTGTCGGGGATGCTCAGCAGGCGACGCAGGGTTGCCTCGGCGTCGTCGATGATCTGCTGGTACATACTAGATCGATGGCTCATCTCGAGCACGGACATGCCGCAGCCGCGGTAGTCCATCATCTCGTCGGCGATCTCGGCGAGCACGCTTGTGGGCAGTGCGGCCGGGCCAGCTGAGAAGTTGTGCACACGTGCCATCTTCTAGTTCCCCTCGTAGTCGTTTGAACGTTCGGGATACTTTAGCACAGTGGAGCGTCAGGCGCGACCGAATCACAGCAAAACCCGAGTGCGCCGCTATGATTTACAGGATGGTTACATGGGGGAGGGGTGCTTTACTCCTCGGGCAAATCCAAATCTGCGAGCGAAGGCATGAGGTTCTCTAGGCGCTTGATTTCTTCGTCGCAAATTAGCTAACCCCTGGCCGCTACGACGCGAGCGTGGCGATGACGGCTTCGTCGCCGGCGTATATGAGGGTGTCGCCGTCGGGGATGATCGTTTGGCCTTCGCGCTTGAGCATCACCACGATAAACGGGTGCTTGCCCTGCGGCACGTCGCGCAGGCGCTGACCGGCCAGGCGACCGTGGGGCGTCACGGTGACCTCGCGCAGCGTAACCTCGGCACGCTCTTCGAACGTTGGGGCTGCCATCACCAGAAGGTCGCCTTCCTCGATGACGGTATCGCCGTTGGGCAGTACCGGGTGCGCCCCGTCGCGCAGCACCAAGACCACGAGCATGTCCGTCGCGCTGCCAATATCGGCGAGCGAGCGCCCGGCAAACGGATGGCCAGCGCCCACCTTGAGCTTTACAAACGACATGCCGTCCTCGTCGCGGTAGTCGTTAAAGGTGCGGCGCACGTCGCCGGCCGCATCGATCATATCGAGTTTCTTCGCCACCGCCGGCAGTAGCGAACCCTGCACCACAATGCTCGATACGGCAATCACAAACACCAGGTCAAATAGGTCGTGTCCGCCGGGAACGCCGGCCACCACAGCAAAGAGGCTAAAGACGACCGAAGCCGCGCCGCGCAAGCCCGCCCAGCTTACGAGCGCAACCTGGCGAGGGCTCGTCTTAAAGGGCGCCAGCAGCAGACCGACGGCGATGGGGCGGCTCGCAAAGAGCATAAACGCCATGAGCGCCAGGCCGGGTAGCAGCATTTGCGGCAGGCGCGCGGGCGTGACGAGCAGGCCGAGCAAGAAGAAGATCGTCATCTCGGCCATCTCGGTAAGGGTGTCAAAGAAGTGCGCCATCTCGACCTTGCCGGTGATGTCGCTCGCGCCCAGCACAATGCCTGCCAGGTATACGGCCAAAAAGCCGTTGCCGCCCAGGTAGCTCGGCAGTGCGTAGGCGACGATCGCCACGGCGAACAAAAAGATAGTCTGCGCGCCCTCGGCCGTTGCGTGTGCGCGCTCAATCAGGCGGCTGGATATCCAGCCGATGGCAAGGCCCAGCCCCACGCCCAGGATGATCTGCTTGGCCAGCAGCACGGGGATGTTAATGTCGCCGTCGGCCG
>CABRZN010000175.1 GCA_902475445.1 uncultured Collinsella sp. | reverse complement strand
AAGCCGGTGCGTATTTGCGAAGCAAATACGCGGATTCTCCGCGCAAAGCCTCGACTGGATATAGATTCGATGCCGACCGGATGACAGCCTGCCGTGTCCCGCGCGGACGGATCCCCTCCACCCGCGGAGAATCGAACTCTGTGCAGGGCGCGAACGTAAAGAAAACGCGGCGCCAACGCAGAGTGGGACGCGCTTTCCCGGCGGCAGCCCAAGCGGAAAGTCCATCCCGGAATCCGCGCTCAGACTGGGACGTAGTTTCCGGATGACACATCAAGCGGAAAGCGCATCCCGGAATCTAAGCTCGGAATGGGATTCATTTTCCGGATGGCGCCTCAAGCGGAAACTGCAACCCGGAATCGAGCCGTAGAGTGGGACGCGCTTTCCCAACGGCGGTCCAAGCGGAAAGCGCATCCCGGAATCCCGCCTCAAACTGGGACACACTTTCCGCTTCACCTGCCGTCTCAAAAAACCTGCGCGCCCTCCATTCCAAAACTGGGTAGAAGAAAGCCAAAACGCAATCGCAGGAGGTCAATATGACTGCAGAAGATAAGGCAAAGAACGCCGGCAAGGTCGCGCTCGTCCTGGAGGGCGGCAGCTTCCGCGGGCAATTTACCGCAGGCGTGCTCGACGTTCTCATGGAGGCCGGCGTCGAGATTCCGGCGGTATACGGCGTATCGGCCGGCGCCCTCAACGGCGTGAACTACAAGTCGCACCAGATCGGCCGTGCCAACCGCATCAACCTGGCTTTCTGCAACGATAGCCGCTTCATGGGCGCCGCATCGTTTGCGTCCACGGGCTCTATTGTGGGTTACGACTTTATCTTCAACGATGTCCAGGACCGCCTGGATCCCTTTGACAACGAGACGTTCGACGCGAGCCCCATCGAGATGTACGCCGTCGCGACGGACATGCTCTTTGGAACTGCCACGTACCTGCCGGTCAAAAGCGCCGTACTTGACCTCGACGCCGTGCGCGCATCGACGTCGCTGCCGTTGGTGACGCCGCCGGTCGAGATCGATGGGCACAAATACGTCGACGGCGGCGTGGCCGATTCGGTTCCTATCGAGCATGTGCTCGAGGAGGCGGGCTTCGACCGTGCGGTCGTCATCGTCACCCAGGACCGCTCGTATGAGAAAAAGCCCTACGAGTTTTTGCCTGCCGCGCGCGCCCGCTATGCCGACTACCCCTACCTGCTCGAGGCTATCGAGACGCGCCATGACCGCTATAACCTCCAGCGCATGCACCTGTGGAAGTATGAGCGCGAGGGCCGCGCGCTGGTCGTCGCTCCGCAAAAGCCGGTCGAGGTCGGCCATGTCGAGCACGATCCAGCAAAGCTGCTCGATCTGTATATTCAGGGCCGCCAGGAGGCAAAGCGCCTGCTCGCGGAAATCCAAGAGTTCGTTGAGCGCTAGCGACGGCGAACCCTCAAAAAATGACAACAGCTAAAGAGTTGGAAAAATCACGGCTCGTGGATGACATGTGCAGAAACTCTGGTCGGAGCCAAAATACCTGTTGACTCGTACGGCGAGCGGGGTAATATGGACGGGTTACTTGCAGAGCCCCGTGAATCTCTGTAACAACACGTACTGTACATGGAGGAGTCTAAGTGATTTCGAAATCGACTCACTACGCCAAGCAGGGCGAGGTCCAGCGCAACTGGGTTCTCGTCGACGCCGATGGTGCTGTCCTGGGCCGTCTTGCCACCCAGATCGCAATGATCCTGCGCGGTAAGAACAAGCCCCAGTTCACGCCCAACAGCGACTGCGGCGACTTCGTTGTCGTCATCAACGCCGATAAGGTCCAGCTTACCGGTAACAAGGCCGACACGAAGACCTATTATCGCCACAGCGGCTACAACGGCGGCCTCAAGGCTGAGAGCTTCCGCCAGGCTATGGAGAAGCACCCGGAGAAGGTTATCGAGCGCGCCGTTCGCGGTATGCTGCCCAAGACCACCCTCGGCCGTGCCCAGATGACCAAGCTTAAGGTCTACGCTGGTGCCGAGCATCCGCACGCTGCCCAGAACCCCACGAAGATTGAGCTGGAGGCTTAAAGATGGCTGAGAACACCGTTGTCTACCAGGGTACCGGCCGTCGTAAGAACGCCGTCGCCCGCGTCCGTCTCGTCCCCGGCACCGGCAAGGTGACCATCAACAAGCGTGACGCCGAGCAGTATTTCGGCCGTCATCAGCTCGTTGAGAACGCCCTTGCTCCCTTCAAGGTGACCGACACCGCCGGTCAGTTCGACGTTATCGCTCTGTGCGATGGCGGCGGCATCTCCGGTCAGTCCGGCGCTCTGCGCCTGGGCATCGCTCGCGCTCTTCTGAACGCTGGCGACTACCGTGCTGACCTCAAGAAGGCCGGTTTCCTTACGCGCGATGCTCGCGTGGTCGAGCGCAAGAAGTACGGCCTCAAGAAGGCCCGCCGCGCTCCCCAGTTCTCCAAGCGCTAAGGTTTTATCTCCTTACGAGATACAATGTACAAGCGGGGCCTGCCGATTCCTCGGCGGGTCCCGCTTTTCTTTTTCGACTAGGGTGGGCGGTTGCATATCGCCTGCTAGGGAAGGAGCGATCCTATGCCCCAGAACATCTTCGGTACCGACGGCGTCCGTGGCGTCGCCAATGCCGACCTCTCGTGCGACCTCGCGTTTCGCCTGGGCCGCGCGGCGACCAAGTTCCTTGGTCCGGATATCTGCGTCGGCCGCGACACGCGTCTTTCGGGTACCATGCTCGAGAGCGCTCTGACTGCCGGCATCATGGCCGAGGGCGGCCGTCCGCACTGCTGCGGCGTCATCCCTACGCCTGCC
>CABRZN010000174.1 GCA_902475445.1 uncultured Collinsella sp. | reverse complement strand
CTCGCTTGTCCTGTTGCTCTCTTATGTTCAGGAAGGCAAGGGCCTGCGCATACTCCTCACCGGTGATGCCGAGCTTGACCAAGAACGGGAATTCGTGCAGGAGGTGGGGGATATCGATGTCCTTAAACTTGGGCATCACGGCTCTAAGGTTTCAGTTGATGGTGAGTTGCTGGACGTCCTGAAGCCCGAGCTTTCCCTCGCGAGCGCGGGCGAGGGGAATCGATACGGCCATCCGTCCGATGCCTGCATCGATGCAGTTAAGGAAGCGGGCGGCGTGTTCGCGTGCACCATCGAACACGGCGATATCACCATCACGCCGACTGCGAATGGCTTTGCGATGCGATGCCAGCGACCGTGACGACGTCGTTGGCGTGTGGTGGGCCCCTGGGCTAGAATGGCACGGAACGAATACGAAGGCCTGCGGGAGGGGAGCGCAATGTCCGAAACCGGTCTGCTGCCGGCATATCTGATTGTCGGTACCGACGGAGTCAAGCGCGATCACGCCGTCTCGCGTATGAAAGCGCGTCTGGAAAAGTCGGGTATGGTTGAGTTCAACCTCGACGAGCGCGACATGACCAAAGACCCCGATATCGAGTCCATTATCGGATCGCTTAACACCTTTCCGATGGGCAGCGAGTTTCGCCTGGTAATCCTTGACGGCTGCTCAAAGCTCGCCAAGGCGGTCTCGGAGCCGCTCGTCGAGTATCTGGCGAGTCCCAGCCCCACAACGGTCTGCCTCATCATCGCCGACTCGCTTGCCAAGAACACGCGCCTGTATAAGGCGATCGCCAAGATCGACAAGAAGGCTGTGATCGATTGCTCCGGCACCAAGCGCTGGGAGCTACCGCGCCGCGTGCAGCAGATGGCGACGCAGCACGGCAAGTCGATCTCGACGGCGGCCGCCGAGGAGCTCGTCTCGCGTTCGGGTGAGAACACCCGCATGCTCGATAACGACTTGGCTAAGCTTGCCCAGATGGTCGAGGCACCGCAAATTGAGCTTGCCGATGTGGAGCGCTGGATCGTGCGCACGGCCGAAGTTCAGCCCTGGGACTTCCTCAACGCGGTCTCAGCCCGCGATATGCGCCGGTCGCTCGAGCTCTTTGGGCTGCTGCCCGCCAAGAGCTACGTGTGGACGTACACATTGCTGTGCGGCCGCATTCGCGAGCTTATCGTTGCCAAGGCGCTCGATGCGCGCGGACAGGGTCGTGAGCTGGCCGCAACGCTCAAACTCCAGTCCTGGCAGGTCAAGAATCACCTGACCTGGGCACGTCGCTTTTCGATGGCAGAGCTCGTCGCAGCGCTCGAGGGTGCCGTTGATGTGGAGCTCGCGCTCAAGGGTTCGGCCGATTCTCAGACCGCGCTTTTGCTCTGGATTACGAACATCTTGAGAAAATCGTGATGATACCTGCCTATTTGACAAATTCGTTCTATCCCTTTGAGGGGGAGCGTGCTATAGTAGGCGCTTGCATGACCTCACCGTGTCTCAGAGGTGTCATACATTTTTTGCAAGGAACTCGAAAGGAACTCCAGAAGTGGCAAACATCAAGTCTCAGAAGAAGCGTATCCGCACCAATGAGGCAGCTCGCATGCGTAACAAGGCTGTCAAGTCCGAGCTCAAGACGCTGACCAAGCACGTCCAGTCCGCCGTCGCCGAGGGCGACGCCGAGAAGGCCCAGGCTGCCCTCAAGACCGTCACCAAGCGTCTCGACATGGCTGCCGCCAAGCATGTTATCCACAAGAACCAGGCTTCCAACCGCAAGTCCGGTCTTGCCAAGCTCGTGAACAGCATCAACGCTTAAGTTGTAAATTTCACACCACACAGATTACGCGCATAAATGGAGCCTGTTTTATGGAACAGGCTCCATTTTTTGTACCGCTCGGGTAAGATAGTCCGCATGAATACTTCAATTGACATTTCCCACATCCGCAACTTCTCGATTGTTGCGCACATCGACCATGGCAAGTCCACGATCAGTGACCGCATTCTCGAGCTCACCCATACCGTCGACGAGCGCGACATGGAGTCGCAGCTGCTCGACACCATGGATATCGAGCGCGAGCGCGGCATCACGATCAAGTCCAATGCCGTTCGCGTGTCCTATGACGCCGACGATGGCGAGACGTATCAGTTCAATCTGATCGATACGCCGGGCCACGTGGACTTTACCTATGAGGTCTCGCGCTCGCTGGCAGCCTGTGAGGGCGCGGTGCTCGTTGTCGACGCCACACAGGGCGTCGAGGCACAGACCGTCTCCAACGCGACGCTTGCCATGAACGCCAATCTGGACATTGTGCCGGCCATCAACAAGATCGACCTGCCCTCGGCTCATCCCGACGAGGTTAAGACCGAGATCGAGGATGACCTGGCGATCCCTGCCGATGATGCCGTGTGTGTCTCGGGCAAGACCGGCGAGGGCATCCACGATCTGCTGGAGTCCATTGTCTTTCTGATCTCTCCGCCCAAGGGCGATGCGAATGCGCCGCTCAAGGCACTCATTCTGGATTCATACTTCGACGAGTATCGTGGCGTCGTCGCCACGGTGCGCATCTTTGACGGCTCCATCAAAAAGGGCGATACCTTGCGCATGATGCAGGCAAAGGGCGACTTTTTGGTCGATGGCGTGGGCGTCAAGCGTCCCGCCGAGACGCCGGTCGACGCGCTGACGGTCGGCGAGGTCGGATACGTGGTCACGGGCCTGAAGGACCCCGAGGCCGTTCGCGTGGGCGACACCCTTACCTGGGCGTCGAACCCCTGCCCCGAGCCGCTTCCCGGTTACCGCGAGGCTAAGCCCATGGTCTATACGGGCCTGTTCCCGATCGATAACAAGGACTACGAGAGCCTGCGTGACGCGCTCGATAAGCTGCATGTCAACGACCCGTCGTTGGTGTGGGAGCCCGAAACGTCCGTGGCGCTCGGCTTT
>CABRZN010000173.1 GCA_902475445.1 uncultured Collinsella sp. | reverse complement strand
GTGGCGACAAGATGGACCGCGTCTCCAAGATGATGGTCACGGCCGACATGGGCGACGACATGCCCATCCAGCACAAGATCATCTCCAAGGCCGTCGAGAGCGCCCAGCACAAGGTCGAGAGCATCAACTTCTCCATGCGTAAGAGCGTCCTCGAGTACGATGACGTCATGAACAAGCAGCGCCAGGTCATCTACGCCGAGCGTAACAAGATTCTGGATGGCAAGGACCTGACCGACCACATCACCGAGGTCATGCACGACACCGTGTACCGCTGCGTGCAGGAGTTCTGTACCAAGGACAGCCACGATGGCGAGCGCGATCTTGAGGGCTTGCGCAAGTGGGTCGTGGAGCTGACCGGGCATATCGATACGCCCAAGTTCCCCGACGAGGACTTTGAGGCCCTGGCTGCCGATGTCCTGGCCTACGTCGAGAAGTGCTACAACATGAAGGCCGAGCGTCTGGGCGAGGACCTGATGCGCGAGCTCAACACCCAGGTTATGCTGCGCGTCATCGACACCCGCTGGATGAACTACCTGCAGGAGATGGACTACCTTAAGACCGGTATCGGCCTGCGCGGCTTTGGCCAGCGCGACCCGCTGGTCGAGTACAAGACCGAGGCCTACAGCGCGTTCCAGATGCTCGTCGACACCATGTACGAGGATTACCTGCGCACCGTCCTGCGCATCGAGATCAAGGCCGCCCCGCACGCCGTGGAGCACAAGGAGGACCCCGCGCTCGAGGGTGCGCGCTTCTCCGGCCCCGCCGATGTCGATGGTGACAACGGCGACTCGGTGCTGCGCAAGCAGGCGCAGGTGCAGGCCCGCACGGCTGTCCAGGGTGGTCCGGCTGCTGTCAACAACGGTGGCAAGGTGACCACCTACCGCAAGTCCGAGAGCGACGATCCGTACGTCAACGTGGGCCGCAACGACCCGTGCCCCTGCGGTAGCGGCAAGAAGTTTAAGTACTGCCACGGCAGGAATCGTTAATGGCTGAGGCTTTAGAGGTAACGCCCGCCGAGCTGGACGCGTTTGCGGACCGGCTCGGCGAGGTCGAGTCGTATCTCCACCTGGACGAGAAGCGTACCCGCGTGTCCGAGCTCGAGGCCAAAAGTGTTGCCCCTGGCTTTTGGGATGACGCCGACGCCGCCCGTGCCACCATGGAGGAGATTGCGCGCACCAAGGAAGATATCGCTGCCGTGGACACCGCGCGCGGCGAGCTTTCCGACGCCCGTGCGGCGCTGGAGCTTGCCGAGGAGATGGGCGACGACCCCGATGCCGCCGCATTGCGCGAGGAGGCTGCCGCTACGGCAGAACGCCTGGCCCGCGCTATCGACGAGCTCGAGCTTTCGAGCTGGTTTACCGGTGAGTTCGATCACGGCGACGCGATTGTGACCATCAAGCCCGGACAGGGTGGCCTGGAGGCGCAGGACTGGACCTTCATGCTCTTTAAGATGTACATGAAGTACTGCCAGCGTCGCGGCTGGAAGGTCACGATTAACGACTGCCCCGCGGCTGAGGTCATCGGCATCGACCGTGCGACCTTTACCGTCGAGGGCAAGGACGCGTTTGGCATGCTGCGCGCCGAGGCCGGCGTCCACCGTCTGGTGCGCATCAGCCCCACCGACGACAAGAAGCGCCGCCAGACCACGTTTGCCGGCGTCGAGGTCATTCCCATGCTGCCTGACGATATCGACATCGAGATCAGTCCCGACGATATCCGCGTGGACGTGTATCACGCGAGCGGCCCGGGCGGCCAGGGCGTCAACACCACCGACTCCGCCGTACGCGTAACGCATTTTCCCAGCGGCATCGTTGTCACTTGCCAAAACGAGCGCAGCCAGATTCAAAACAAGGCCGCGTGCATGCAGATTCTCAAGGCCCGTCTGTACGAGATCGAGCTCGAGAAGCGCGCCGAGGCACTCGACGAGATTCGCGGGCCAAAGACCACGATCGGTTTTGGCAACCAGATTCGCAGCTACGTGCTCTACCCGTATCAGATGGTCAAGGACCTGCGTACGGGCGTGGAGACCAGCAACGTCGAGGCCGTTCTCGACGATGGCGATCTGGATCCGTTTGTGATCGGCTACCATCGCTGGGCGACTGGCAACGCCGATGCGGAAGGCTCGGGCGCCTAGGCACATGGTAGGCTCCGGGTCGATGCAAACACTTCGCAGGGGTGGTATTTGCTCGGTGAATCGGTAGAATCGAATACAGTAAGAAGTTCAAGGCGCACTCGTTTGGGTGCGCTTTTTTGAGGGAGGCAGCATGGCATATCGTCTGGACATCAAGCGCATTCTTTCGATGAACTTCTTTCATGACTTGCCCAAGATTATGTTTGGCTGCGCCCTGGCAGCTATCGCGACAGACTTGTTTTTGATCCCCAACGGCCTTGCCGCCGGCGGCGTCACAGGCCTTGCCACCATTATTCAGGCGGTCGGCGCCTCGCATGGCATATCGCTTCCCGTCGGTATCCAGACCATCGTGATGAATGCCTTGCTGCTGCTGGTTGTTATGCGCGAGGGTGGCATGTTCTACGTGGTGCAGACGGCGACCGGTTTTGTGCTGCTGGGTTTTTTCACCGACCTGTTCGCTCCGTTTGTGGCGCCGCTGGCACATGCCGACCTGATGCTGCCCGCTATGTGGGGCGGCATTATCACGGGCATCGGGTATGGCATGGTGTTGCGCGCCGGTGCCAACACTGGCGGCTCTGACACGATCGGCCAGATCATCTCGCGCAACACATCGCTGCCGGTTGGCTCGACCGTCATGGCGATCGATGTTGCCGTGTGCGCGCTGTCGGCCCCGGTCTTTTCGGTCGAAAACGCGCTGTATGCGGGCCTTTCGATGGTCATTAGCGGCTACGTGATCGATGCCGTGGTCGACGGTGGCAACAGGCGCCGTATGGTGCTCATCATCTCGGACAAGTTTCCCGATATCGCGGCCGACATC
>CABRZN010000172.1 GCA_902475445.1 uncultured Collinsella sp. | reverse complement strand
CGGTCTTTCATGCAGCAGGGGCTCTCAATGTTTTTATGTCCTGCTCATATCGTCTCTGCCGGCAGTTTGGGACACTCCTTGCGTTAAGAGGCTGGCGTGCGTCAACCTGTTCTCATTGCAGCAAAAAAATCGCCCCGTTCTTGGTTGAGGACGGGGCGATTCGTCTTTTGGACTTGTGCAGCCAGGCTTATGCAAAGCGGGCGACGAGCTCCTGGAGCACGTCGGTCATCTTGACGAGCGAACTGACCGGGACGAACTCGTTGACGCCGTGATAGCAATAGCCGCCGGTGGAAAGGTTGGGGCAGGGCAGACCGCGGAACGACAGCTGCGCGCCGTCGGTGCCGCCGCGAATCGGCAGCACTTGGGGCTCAACGCCGCAGGCAAGGTAGGCTTCCTTGGCAACATCAATAAGCTCGGGATAGTCACGAACGATTTCGGCCATATTTCGATACTGCTGCTTAATCTCGACCGTTACGCGCTCCTCACCCAGACGCTGGTTGAGCATCGAGGCGGCGGCATCAATAAGGTCGAGTTTCTGCTGGAACTTGGCGGCGTCATGGTCGCGGACGATATAGCGCGCCGTGGCGTGATCGACGGTCGCAGATACACCCTCAAGGTGATAAAAGCCCTCGTAGCCTTCCGTATACTCCGGGCGCTGCACGTAGGGGAGCAACGCGTTTAAGTCGCAGAACAGATTGCCTGCGTTGACCATACGGCCCTTGGCGTCGCCCGGGTGGATGGACTGGCCCTCAAAGCGGATGGTCGCCTCGGCGGCGTTAAAGCACTCCCACTCCAGCTCGCCGATGGGGCCGCCGTCGACCGTGTAGGCGTACTTGCAGCCAAAGGTATCGATATCCAACAGCTCGGCTCCGTGACCGATCTCCTCGTCAGGGCAGAAGCAAATGCCGAGTGCGGGATGGGGCAGAGAAGGGTCCTGAGCGATACGCGCGACAAGCGACATGATCTCGGCGACGCCTGCCTTGTCGTCCGCGCCCAGAAGCGTGGTGCCATCGCTGCAGACCAGGTCCTCATCCGCGAGGTCGTTCAGGGCGGGAAGCTTGGCGGTGCTCATGGCAACGGGCTTACCGTCAACCGTGCCGCAGACCAGGTCGCCGCCTTCGTAGTGTACGATGTGCGGCTTCACGCCGGCGCCCGGTGCAACTTCGGTGGTGTCGAGATGGGCGATCAGGCCCAGGGCGGGCTTGTCCTCAGCGCCCGCACTTGCGGGGATATGCGCGCAGACATAGGCGTGCTCGGTCACGTGGGCATCTTCCGCACCAAGCTCGCGCAGCTCTTCAGCCAGCACGTTGGCAAGGTCAAACTGAACGGCGCTCGAGGGTACCTGGTCGCAGTTTGCATCCTCGGACTGCGTGTTGATCTGGACGTAGCGCAAAAAGCGCTCGAGGACATCGGGGTTTGTGGTGGTGTTTTCCATAAAGACCGCTCCAATCTTGGTCGTCGTGTGCAACAAGAACTCTAGCACGGTATGCCACGGCATACCGCGACGCTTGGATGGGGTAGAATCAGCCATTGAATGCAGAAGGGACGGAAGATCATGGATACGACAAATAGCTCGCGCGAACTACATCTGACGGTGGCGAACGAAGACTACTTGGAGTGCATGGTTCGCATTGAAAGCGAAGAGGGGGAAACCAACGGCGTGCGATCGGTCGACATCGCGCAGCGCCTTGGCGTCTCCAAGGCATCGGTCAATAAAGCGGTTTCGGCGCTCAAGGCATCCGAGCTTGTCGAGCAATCGCACTACGGCAAGGTAATCCTGACCGATCGCGGCCGCGAGGTTGGCACGGCTATCTGGTACCGTCATCGCCTCATCCGCACGTTTTTGGTTCAGGAGCTCGGTGTCGAATTTGAGCGAGCCGATTCCGAGGCCTGCATGATGGAGCATGCGCTATCCGAGGACACGATGAGCCGCTGGCTCGCCTATCTCGAAAAGCAGGGAATCAGCGTCGAGGAATAGCGGGATATATATGGATACGAGTTATTACAACCGCTTTGGTGCCGAGGAACTTACGCGCCGCTTGTCGAGCGAGACCTTGTTGGCGCAGGGCCCCATGGGCAGTGTTCTGTTGAGTGAGTACGATGCCGCCGATATTCCACCGGCGTTTTGGAATCTGGCAGAGCCGCAGACCGTTTCTCGTATCCATCGCTTGTATGTCGCCGCCGGCGCGCAGGTACTCATTACCAATACCTTTCAGGCATCAAGCTATGCCCTCAAGCACGACCAGATTGCGCCGTCCGTGGCGGAGGTCAATCGCGGGGCCGTCGACGATGCCCGCCAGGCGCACCCTCAGCTGCTGCTGGGCTCGATGGGTCCGATCGGTATTGAGTGGTTTGCCGAGGACTCTGCCGAGTTTCGTGAGATCCGAGGCATTGCGCGCGAACAGGCGCACGCCTTACTCAATGCTGGTGTTGATGGTCTGCTGATCGAGACGGTGACGTCTATCCGTAATTTGCAGCCCATGCTTGCCGGCGCTCGAGATGCCGCTGACGGCATGCCTGTCCTGGTGAGTTTTGTCGTTGATGACAAAGGCGACCTGTTGGGCGATGGCCTCAACATCGAGGCAGCCGTTTTGTACGCCGAAAAACACGGCGCAAACTCGGTTGGTGTTAATTGCTGTTCGCTTGCGGCCGCGAACGCGGCGGTGCCCAGGATGGTTGCATCGGCGACTACTCCCGTCACGGTGCGTCCCAACGTGGGCGATCCGGTCCAGACTCAGGATGGCCCCGTATGGCACGAGAACCCCGAAGCTTTCGCGCGCGCATGCATCGAATGGAGACATGCCGGTGCCGCAATGGTGGGCAGTTGCTGTGGAACCACGGCAATCACTACGGCAGCGATGGCCGAGGCGCTCGATATATAAAGGGCAAAACCGCTCCATACGGGGCGGTTTTTTTATGGCTCTGTTAGACCAGGATTGACATACATGTGTCCCCACGGTGCCATATCTTTGA
>CABRZN010000171.1 GCA_902475445.1 uncultured Collinsella sp. | reverse complement strand
GGCACACGCCGTCGATGACGTCGCGGGCGTTGAGCCCGCGGACCTCGCAGTAGGTGTCGAGCTCGTTGAAGTAGGCCACGCGCAGCGCCAGGTAGGTGTTAGCGAACAGCTTCACGGCCTCGGCCTCTGTGGTGCCCAGCACGAGCTCCGGGATGCCCACGGTGCCGTCGGCGTTCACGCGCTCCAGCTCGGCGGGGTCGGCGCCCTGCGCGAGCAGGCCGGCGAACTTCTCGGCCGCAGCAACGGCCTCGGCATCGTCCTTGGGCGCACCGACCACGATGCGGCTGGGGTGCAGGTTGTCGTAGAGCGCCCTGCTCTCGCGCAGGAACTCCGGGCTGAAGAAGATCTTGCTGTCGCCCAGCCTCTCGCGCAGGCCCGCGGTGTAGCCGACGGGGATGGTCGACTTGATGACGATCCAGGCGTCCGGGTTCACCGAGCGCACGGCGGCGATGGCGGCCTCGACGGAGCTCGTGTCGAAGAAGTTCCTGTCCGAGTCATAGTTGGTGGGCGTGGCGACGACGGCGTAGTCGGCACCCGTATAGGCCTCCGCCACGTCGACGGTGGCGTGCAAGTCGAGCTGGCGCTCCCCCGCCTCGGCCTCCGCCAGAAAGCGCTCGATCTCGTCGTCCTGGATGGGCGATACGTAGCTGTTGATTTTCTCGACCTTCTCGGGCACGATGTCCAGCGCGTGGACCTCGTTGTGCTGCGATAACAGGACGGCGAGGGACAGTCCGACGTAGCCAGTTCCGGCGACGGCAATCTTCATTTTCTTCTCCGATTCGAATCGGGTATTAAATTTAGGCATTAGTACGCATCGCTCCCGTTGAAGACCTCCAGAACCGTGAGGAGGACGATCTTGAGGTCCATGACGATTCCGCGCTTGGCTATGTACTCGAGGTCCCGGCGGACCATGCCGTCGAAACCGGTGGAATTGCGCTCCGTAACCTGCCAGAGTCCCGTGATACCTGGCTTCACTGCTAGCCTCTGCAGGTCGTACTCGGTGTACTCCGCGACCTCGTTAGGCAGCGGCGGACGGGGCCCAACGACGCTCATCTGGCCCAGAAACACATTCAGAAACTGTGGGAACTCGTCGATAGAGTGCTTGCGGATGAACTTCCCGATCTTGGTGACGCGGGGATCCTCCTTCATCTTGAACATGGCGCCGGCGATCTCGTTTTGCTCCCTGAGCTCGGCGAGTCGGTCGTCGGCGTCCCTGTACATGGAGCGGAACTTCCACATGCGGAAGGTGGACAGGCTGCCGTCGCGGTGGGTCTGGCCCACGCGGATCTGGCTGTAGAAGGGGCTGCCCTCGCTCTCCAGGCGGATGAGCGCCGCGAGCACCAGACTGGGGATCGCGATAGCGACGAGCGCGGCACCGCTGAATACGATGTCGAATGTGCGCTTGACGGCCCTGTAGGCCAGGCGCGAGCGGTCCCAGTCCATGATGGATTGCATGGCCTTGTAGCGACCAACGCCTTCACGCCGGTCCATGGCCTGAGCGATGAGCGCTGCCCCCGCGGGCGCATCCTTTGCATATTGAGGTTTATCCAACACGTTCTCTTCCAACACTTCGTCCCCGGGTCGGGGATACTCCCTGTTCTGCGTAGCGACCGCACGCAGCTAGGCGATCGCCTTTTTATGGTTGCGCATCACACGCTGCTCGTTGGAAAGCACCGCGAGGCCAACGCGGGTGGTTACGCGTCGACCGCACAGGTCGAGCTCCAAATAAGCAGTGCTCTTGCGTCTGTTAATTGTTTTGATAAGGCCTTCGTGGCCCAGCAGCGGACCTGCCGTAACTACGACCTGGTCACCGTCTTTTAGGGCCTCGCTCATGGGCACTACGCGGTCTCCCCTATGCGTAAAGCCGCCAATAAGCTGGACCTCTTCTTTTGCCAGCGGCACAAACTGACCGTCCTGGGAAAGCACCCGGGCAAAGTCGTCCATGCGTAGCAGATACTGTTGCACAGTTTGAGGGTCTGCCGTATCGCAGATGAGATAACCGGGAAAGAGCGGCTTGGTCGTCTTGACCCATTCGCCGTGTACCTTGATCTCGGTTTGATATTGGGGATAAAAGAGCTCTTGCATGGCACCAACCGGCACCATGCGCTCAATGCGCTCGCGCATTACGTCTTCGCGACCGTTAATGACTTGGATCACATACCACACGAGCACCACCCCCTTGCTGTCTTACGTGTGGCTCACGGGGTTTGGGTATGGCTTCGCCAGGGCGCTTGTGCGCGAAGCCGCTCCATATTCAAACCCTGAGCCCAGTCAGACAAGCACGTGGCTCTGCCCCACCGTGAACGGTATGTACAAATGCAGTTGCTAGAGACGCGGACGTGTATCGCAAAATAACCGCATCCCCAGCTGGCTGCGTGCGAGCCAGTCAAGCGGGTACAAAACTGGACCGCACGCAAACAGCTGAAGACTGCTACGTATTGGCATACGAACTACTAGAATTTGCATCTCATAAATAAATCAACTCAAATTTAAAGAGCCGCATGACTTCTTTATTGGAGCTCGTGGTGTTTCTGGCACCGCCGTTACGGCCGGATGCTGATCGACCCTGCGCTTTGCGACTTGCTGGAGCAGCGAGCACAGTTGAACTCATGTAACGTTAAGTATCCTAGCACAAGCTGGTAGCAAAACTGATTTGGCTAATGGCGGACAACATTTCGTCAATTTAGCGTGTTCAATGGGGTTGTTTTGGGATGTTGTTCACATTGATGCAGGTTATTGGGCTGCAAGCGGTGATTAGAGACGTTCCTGAATCCCAAATGGAGCAGCGAGCTGCACTGGTAATTGAGTGTGTCTAACAAACTATGTACAGACATGGGAAATAAATTGTGCAACTTTTTGTTGGTGTAGGTGGGGTTTGTGGTGCGTGGTGTTTTGGCATGAAAAAAGGCCTTCGGAATACCGAAGGCCTTTGCATTCACGATGGTGGAGACGAGGGGGATCGAACCCCTGACCTCTTGACTGCCAGTCAAGCGCTCTCCCAGCTGAGCTACGCCCCCGTG
>CABRZN010000170.1 GCA_902475445.1 uncultured Collinsella sp. | reverse complement strand
CCGCAATGTTTTTCTCCGTATTTGGATATGTGCTGGGGTTATACTCCATTCAGATAGCGCTCGGTGTTATTGGCGCGATGGCGATAGCGATTACCGCCGTTGTTTCATTAAAAATTGGTGGAATACATGCCTTCAAGAATTGATGTATCGATTGACGAGCTGCCAGAAGTTTCGAGCCTTCTTGATGGCTACGGGTGTACGCGTTAGCTTTGAATCGGTGGGCCTTAATGCCGAGGAATATCAGCGTTTTATCGATGCTTGCGGAATAGTAATGGTCTCGGGCGAAGATTGCTATATCTTACCAGGGATGAACCGTTTAATCCTGCCCCAGACTAGTGACTTATAATTGCGGCTTCCCGTCTACGTCTGCACTAGACGTGGATGCGGGAAACTTCCCCTTAATGCAATTCACAATATGTTGAAAACTCAGGTCGTGGAACGCGATGGGTTTTAGTTTTTTTGGTACTGCAGTCGGCAATTTACTCTGCGGGTTTGGCACTATGAAGGAATTAGGCTTTTCCTGTAACGTTAAAATTACAACGATTGGTGGTTGCAGCTCTGCTTAGCAAATCTAATCCCTGAATATTAAGCACATTACGCGACAGGTGTACTTTACTGTTCTATCCCTTTTTGCCCGTAAAGACAGGGGGTCTTCTTCCGGTTACCTTTTGTTTTTGCAGGGGAGGGGCCATTTTGACGGCTACTACATACGAGATTGATCTTATTTGCGGTCCATCGAAATCGTTGGACGACATTAAGTAGCTAAAATAGCCCCGTTCCAAAAAGACTGGTTAACAAACCCCGTGCCAAAAAGATTGGTCTTAGGCGTGGTCGCGCCAGTCGAGAACGCGCTGCTTCATGCCTTCGATGTCGAGCACGCCTTCGGCAAAGCCCTTGCGCACGAGCTCTTCGGGAACAAACTCGTCGTAGCGGTCAAAGTAAGGCACCTCGCCGGGATAGACGAGCTCGATGGGGTCGAAGTCCTTCTCGGCCTCGGCGGCGAGCACCTCAAAGAATGTCTCCTCGTCGGCCTTCATCTTAAATTGCATAAAGTACGGGCGCGACGGGTCGAGTCCGCGAAGGCCCAGCTCCGCGGCACATTTAATCTTGAGCATGCGCTCGAGTGCCAAAAAAGCGTAGCTGCCCAGCCAGGGGAAGAGCACCCAGGTGTCGCCACCCAGGTTGATGAGCGGCTTAGTTCCCGCGCCCGAAATCTCGGCCGTATGGCGAGCCTGCGCCAGACGGGCCCGCGCGTTACCCATCAGGTACGGATACGCCGCGTGCTCGTTGAGCGCCTTGCGCATGCGCTCGAGTACGTGTGTATTGATGTCGCCGGGGCAGTCGCCAAAGTAGGCCGGCACCCGGCCCTTGACTTGCGTGGCAAAGACGGTGTGACGCTTCCAGTCCACTTCCTCGACAATCCAGCAGTGTCCGGCGATGGCGATGCGCTCACCGGGCGGTGGCGGATTGACGATTGTGCCCAACTCGGCCGACTCGCTGCGAACGGTGAATTCCTCGTTTTCCTGGAATACGGCGTAGAACTTAAAGTTGTTAATGATGCGCTCGCCCGCGAGACCCACGATGAGCCCACCGCCTTCGGTGACCTGGATATGGTCGATCTTAATGAGGTGACGCAGCAGCACGCGATAGTCATCGGCCGAGACGCGGTGGAAATAGCTGAGCGTGAGCACACGCTGGGCAAGTTCGGCCGGCGTGAGCTCGCCGGTGCTGGCGAGGGTCGACATAGTCTGGTGATAGAGCAGGCTGTAGGGGAGTCGATCGAGCTCGGGCGGCTCGACCCACTTTTCCTCGCGATAGAGCTGTACGAGTGCGATGCCCTGCAGGAGCTTCCACGGAATGGTCTCGGGCATCATCGTGCGCGGCTCGGGTTCTTCCTCGCGCATGACAAACCGCATCTCGGGCGGAAGGTCGCGACGGCCTGTGCGCCCCATGCGCTGCAAAAAGGAGCTGACGGTAAACGGCGCGTCAATCTGGAAGGCGCGCTCCAGGCGTCCGATATCGATACCGAGCTCCAGCGTAGAGGTGGTGACGGTTGTCTGCGCCTGCTCCTCGTCGCGCATGAGCTCCTCGGCCGTCTCGCGCAGCGATGCCGAAAGATTGCCGTGATGGATGAGAAAACGGTCGGGCTCGTGTCGACTTTCGCAGTAGCTGCGCAGCATGGAGCACACGGCCTCTGCCTCCTCGCGCGAGTTGGCAAAGACCAGGCACTTGCGGCCGCGCGTATGCTCAAAGATATAGCCCATACCGGGGTCGGCGTTGTCGGGCGCCGTGTCGGTGGGGTTGAGAAGCGCCTGCTCGGTCGCTCGTGGGATGTCGACTTCTCCCTCGGGGGCCGAGGAGGTGCGACGGTCTTTGGAGGCAGCCTTGCCCCGTGCCTGTTCGCGACGTTGACGACGCTCCTGCTGCGTAAGCTGTCCGCTGTGGCGCATATCTTGGGTGCCGGCGGGCAGTGCTGCGGGTGCCGCCGTCTCAATGCGCTCACATGCGAGCACCTCGGCTTCTTGCGGACCCGTGCTCATAAATCCTCGCTGCTGCGCCTGGGGGCCCGAGTTGTAGAAGTGCTCCATGGAGATACGCCACACGCGGCGCAGCTCCTCAAAGCGGGGAATGACGCAGTCGCGTCCGGTTCCTTGCGACAGGAAGGCACCCGTGCGCTCGGGGTCTCCGATGGTGGCCGAAAGGCCGATGCGCCGGGGCTGCACGCCCGCCATGCGCGAAAGGCGCTCGATAAGGCAGAGCGTCTGACCGCCACGGTCACCGCGCATGAGCGAGTGGACCTCGTCAATGACCACATAGCGCAGGTCGCAAAACATGCGCGGGATTGCCATGTGCTTATGGATCAGGAGCGCCTCGAGTGATTCAGGCGTAATCTGCAAGATACCGCTCGGCTTTTTGATGAGCTTTGCCTTGTGTGACTGCGAAACATCGCCGTGCCAGTGCCAGACGGGGATATCGGCCTCTTCGCACAGGTCGTTGAGGCGGACGAACTGATCGTTGATGAGCGCTTTG
>CABRZN010000169.1 GCA_902475445.1 uncultured Collinsella sp. | reverse complement strand
CTGCACCTGCTCGGGCATGTAGCCCATGTCGCGCACGGCCTCGGCAAGGTCCACAGCTTCCTTCATGGTCGAGCCGGGGTGGCTCGAGATTAGGTATGGCACCACGTACTGCTTGAGTCCGTATTCGCGGTTCAGGCGTTCAAATTTACGGCAGAACGCGTCGTAGACGGCGCGGCTCGGTTTGCCCATCACGGAGAGCACCGCGTCGCTCACATGCTCGGGCGCTACGCGCAGCTGGCCCGAGACATGGTGCTCCAGCAGCTCGCGCAAAAACTCGTCCGAGGCGTCGGCCATGGTGTAGTCAAAGCGGATGCCGCTGCGGACGAAGACCTTCTTGACGCCCGGCAGCTGGCGCAGATCGCGCAGCAACTGTGTGTAGCCGCTCTCGTCGACCACCATGTTCTTGCACACACTCGGCCACAGGCAGCGCTTGTTCTTGCACACGCCATGCTTGAGCTGTTTGTCACAGGCAGGGCGGCTAAAGTTAGCCGTCGGTCCGCCCACGTCGTTGATGTAGCCCTTAAACTCGGGATCGCGCGTGAGCAGCTCGGCCTCGCGCATGATCGAATCGTGGCTGCGCATCTGCAGCACGCGGCCCTGGTGGAAGGTGAGCGCGCAAAACGAGCACTCGCCAAAGCACCCGCGGTTGGAGCTGATCGAAAACTTGATCTCGGCAAAGGCCGGTACGCCGCCCGCCGCGTCGTAATCGGGATGCCAATCGCGTGCGTAGGGGAGTTCGGCCACCTCGTCCATCTCGTCGGTGGTGAGCGTGGCCGACGGTGGGTTCTGCACCACATAGACGCTGTTGGGGTAGGGCTCTACCAGACGATGCCCGGTGATGGGGTCCATGTTCTGCTGCTGTACGTTAAAGCTGCGCGCGTAATTGAGCTTGTCGGCGGCAAGGTCGTCCCAGCTGGGCAGCAAGTCGTAGTCGTAGACCTCGTCGAGCGAGCTGGTGCGGTAGACGGTGCCGTTGATATAGGTGATCTGATCGACGGGCAGCCCCGCGTCGAGCGCGTCGGCGATCTCGACAATCGCGTGCTCGCCCATGCCGTAGATGAGGATGTCGGCGCCCGAGTCGAGCAGCACCGAGCGCTTGAGCTTATCCTGCCAGTAGTCGTAGTGGGCCAGGCGGCGCAGGCTTGCCTCGATGCCGCCGATGATGATGGGGGCGTCCTTGAACGTCTGACGGATGAGATTGCCGTAGACCGTGACGGCACGGTTGGGGCGGTGACCTTCCTCGCCGCCGGGGGTATAGGCGTCGGTGTGGCGGCGGTGCTTGGTCACCGAATAGTGGTTGACCATGGAGTCCATGTTGCCGGCACTGACGAGAAACCCCAGGCGCGGCTCGCCGAGCGCAGTGATGCTGGCGGGGTCGGTCCAGTCGGGCTGGCAGATGATGCCCACTTTGTAACCGTGCGCGTCGAGTACGCGGCTGATGATAGCCATGCCAAAGCTCGGATGGTCCACGTAGGCATCACCGCAGATATAGACGAAGTCGCACTGGTCCCAGCCGCGCGCATCCATGTCGGCGCGGCTGACGGGGAGGAACTTATCGCGGCCTGGACGCCAAGGACGGACGGGCGTCGCTTGGGAATGCTTGGTGCGGGCGACCGTGGCCTGCGCCTTGCCGCCGCGCTTTTGCTGCTGGCCCTGTTTGCCCTGCTGTCCGCGTTGGCTGTTCTGAGCGTGCTGAGGCTTTTTTGCCACGATCCCTCCCGGTGTCTGTATGCTGCACGTAATTGTAACCAGTCTTTTTGGGACGGCGCTAAAAAGACTGGTGGAGTACATGAGCTGGCGGATCGACGCGTCGATGCGGGTGTTGTTTGTTTCCAGACTGTGTATCTGCGCGTTGGAGAACCCGTCTCGCGCGCACGCCATGTTGTCAATGGGTTACAGTATGAACGGCGGCTATGTTTCCGCCAACGCACGAGAGAGTCGTCAACAAGGAGGATGCACGACGATGCAGCGTGCCAAACAGATATCGGAGTCTATTGAGCTGGGCATCATCTTGGCGCTCGCCGGTGGCTTTATGGACGTTTATTCGTACATTGGGCGCGACCATGTTTTCGCTAACGCGCAGACGGGCAACATCTTGCTGGTGGGCGTGAGCATCTCGGAGGGCAATTGGGCACTTGCGGGGCGCTACTTCTTCCCTGTGGTGTCGTTTGCCGTGGGCATTATGCTTGCCGACCTGGTACACGAACGGTTTGGCAGTGTGATTCATTGGCGCCAGGTGACGGTGTTCTTTGAAGCCGTCATCTTGCTGGGCGTGAGCTTTATCCCGGGCGGCAATTTCAACCTGCTCGCCAACTGCCTCACCTCGTTTGCCTGCGGCATGCAGGTCGAGAGCTTCCGCAAGATCCACGGTCACGGCATCGCTACGACCATGTGCATCGGCAACTTGCGCAACGCGCTGCAAAACGTGGATGATTACATCATCACCCACAGGCGCGGCTTTTTGGAAAACGGCCTGCTGTACTTTGGCGTGATCTTTACCTTTGTGTTTGGCGCCGTGTTGGGCAACTGGTGTATTGAGCGCATGGGCCTGCACGCCATCGTCGTGGCGAGCTTGCTGCTGTTTGTCGCGTTTGCCATCATGTTCATCGACCGCGAGCGCGACTTGCGCTTACGCTGGAAGGTTGCGGCCGAGGCTTGGAAAGAGGGCTGTCGAAAGTAACCGAACGCGGCAAAGGGGCTGTCCCTTTGCCAGATAGATCGATAATGGGGAGGGGACGGCCATCTCAGCCGCCCTTTTTTGAGTCTTAAGCTTAAGGTGCATGTTTGTAATGACAAGATTTGACGTCAGCAAAGCGTGCTGCTTAAGGCTATAGAATAAAAATGTCATCTTTCTAGCTATAATTATTAGTTGAGGGGATGGACATATGCCAGAGCTTTTTATTCAAAATAAGACGACAGTAATCAAGTTGATGGCGCTCTGCATTTTATCTGCCCTGGTGGAGCTGTCTGTTGTTAAAGCTGAATCGTTGATAATAGACTATGGCCTGCTTCGCTCTAATTATCGTAACGTTTTATGCA
>CABRZN010000168.1 GCA_902475445.1 uncultured Collinsella sp. | reverse complement strand
GTGCCACAATGCCCCGTTCTATGTGCTCGGGCCGCTGGTGACCGATATCGGCGTGGGTTACGACCACATCACCGCTGCCATCGGCGGCGCCATCTCCGCCAGCTCCGGTGCCGACTTCCTGTGCTACGTGACGCCGGCCGAGCACCTGTGCCTGCCCAACGCCCAGGACGTGCTCGATGGCCTCATGGCCACCAAGATCGCCGCACACGCCGCCGACATCGCCAAGAAGGTACCCCACGCCCGCGACATGGACGACAAGATGGGCCAGGCACGCCGCAAGCTCGACTGGGACTCCATGTGGAAGTGCGCGCTCGACCCGGTCACCGGCAAGAAGCGCTACGAGGAGTCCCCCGCCGCCACCGAGGGCACCTGCACCATGTGTGGCAAGATGTGCGCCGTCCGCACCGTCAACAAGGTGTTCGAGGGTACGACGATCGATCTCGGCATGGAGGACTAACTCGTCACCGGAGCCACAATCGGTAACATGGTGTTCGTCAATTGTTGACGTGTGAACATTTGCTTACATTTGCGTAAAGATTGCATCGCCCGCCCGGGTTCGACATAGAGTCGGCCCGGGCATCTTTATAATGCTGGCTTAAAGACCCATTTGATTCCGACCGAACAAGGGAGCAAACATGGATCGCAGTAAGGTACCTGCCGTTCTATCCATCGCAGGATCCGATTCCAGCGGTGGCGCCGGCATTCAGGCCGACATCAAGACCATCACGGCGCACCGCCTGTATGCCGAGACGGCCATCACCGCCATCACCGCACAAAACACGCTCGGTGTCACCGCCGTGCAGAATATCTCCCCTGATATCGTCGCTGCGCAGATCGACGCCGTATTTGACGATATCCGCCCCAGCGCCGTCAAGATCGGCATGGTTTCCTCTGCCGAGATTATCGAGGTTATCGCCGACCGCCTGAGCGCCTGGAACGCGACAAACGTGGTCGTCGACCCCGTCATGGTAGCCACCTCGGGCGCGCGGCTGATTGCCGAAGATGCCGCCGAGGCGCTCACCCGCCGCCTGTTCCCACTAGCAACCGTCATCACGCCCAATATTCCCGAGGCCATGGCCCTGCTCGACTACGAGGTCGACTCCGAGCGCACGCAGCAAAATGCTGCCATGCTCCTCACCCGCCGCTTTGGTTGCGCTTCCCTCGTTAAGGGTGGGCATCTTGTCAACGAGGCCAACGATGTACTGGCCGAACCCGCGCCACTCGATGACGAGGGCAACCATCTTGGAGATCCACTCACCACGTGGTTCCGCCACAAGCGCATCGAGACCGGCAACACACACGGCACCGGCTGCACGCTCTCGTCCGCCATCGCCTGCGCGCTGGCCCAGGGCATGGATCTTGCCGACGCCGTCAATGCGGGCAAGGCATACCTGACAGGCGCTCTGGCCGCCGGCCTGAACATGGGCAAAGGCTCCGGCCCTGTCAACCACATGTGGCAGTACTAAATAGCCAGTAACCTGCCAAAAAGAGACAGGCTACCTTGCACCAAAAACCGTCGCAACATTCGATGAAAATCGTGCAAACGCGAAAAATCATTAAATGTTGCGACGGTTTGATTTTAGATAGCGGTCGAGCAAAGGACCAGAGCGCTTATTCGTCGGCGAGTTGAATTCCCAACAAACCCGAGAGTGCCAGCGCCTGCTCGGCATTGACCGTCAGGCCACGCAGCTCATGGTAATCGCCCGAAACAACGGGCGCCGCGAATGTACAACGCGATACATCCACGCCGGAAAGCGACGTCTTAAACACATCCATACGCGTCAGGTCACAGCCATCCAGGCGTATCTGAACCAGCTTGGCACCCTGAAACGCGGCCTCGGTCAAACGCGTGTCATGCGCAGCCATGGGGCCAATGCGTCCCTCCGAAAGGTTCGCATAGCTCAAATCGCACGATGTAAACGACACGCTCGACAGACGCGCCCTGAGCAAGTTGAGCCCCGGCGCCGAGCAGTCAACGAAGTCGCAGCGGTTGAGCCAGCAGCCTTCCATGTTGCAGCGGATAAAGCGGCAACCGCGAAACACCACGTCGCGAAACGTCGAGCCGCTCCAGTCAACACCATCGAACTCGCAAGACCGGAACACGACGCCATCGAAGGTCGCGCCGTTCGCAACGTCATAGGCAAGATCCAAATCTTCGAAAGCGGTATTGGAGACGAGCTCATCGCCCTCGACAAAGAGGTCGATGAGCTCGTCCATGCCCATATGGCAGCCAATCCGTTCGTTTACCCGGGCAAAGCCACCGCAAAGGTGCCTGTCCCCTTTGCGGTGGCTTGGGGTCGCGCTACTCACCGAGCATCTCTTGGAGCTTGGCTGCCACGGCATGTCCCAAGCTCTCGTGGCTTTCGGGCATCATATGCAGATAGTCGATATCGCCCGGCTCGGCAAACTCGGCGGCATTCAAAAAGTCGCAGCCAAACTGCTCGGCCACGTGCGCATAGTACTCGCCAAAATGTTCAGATGCCTCGACGGAACGCTCGTCAAAATCGGTCATATATACATCGGCGATCTGCGGCTTGATCTTGATAGGAGCCATCAGCAGGATGCGCGGGCAAGGCGCAGCGTCGGTCCACGGAAACGCGCGGACGGCGCGAATCAGCGCCATGGCGCCACGGGCGATATCGGAAGCTGTCACGTTAAAGACCGTCTTACAGTCGTTGGTGCCCAGCATGATCACAATGGCGTCCAGCGGCTTATGAGCCTCGAGCAGCATCGGAAGCGCGCGAATGCCGTTGAGGTTAGTGTCCAGATGGCACATGTCGTCGCGTACCGTCGTGCGGCCGTTGAGGCCTTCTTCAATTACATGCCAGCCCTCGCCTAAGTCACGTTGGACCACGCCACACCAGCGCACATCCTGCGCATAGCGCACCGCGGTACCGTCGCGCATGCCCGCCGGATCGTAACCATAGGTGTTGCTGTCACCAAAGCACAGAACGTTTTTCATCGTAAGCTCCCCACTCAATAAAAAGCCGACAGGAGCAGCCTCTCCCGTCGGCTCGGCATATCGCATCACGAGCACCGTTTACAGGTACTTGCGCCAGTCGTC
>CABRZN010000167.1 GCA_902475445.1 uncultured Collinsella sp. | reverse complement strand
TCGACAGCCGCCGCAACCTGAGCCGCGCCCTGGCCCTCGTCCACCAGGCGCAGCGCATACTCGACCAGCACGCGCTCGCCCAAGGTCACGTTATTGCTGTCCACGACGAACATGTCGCCGCCCGGCGCCTCGGCAAGTGCCGTACGAGCACTCTGGTTGGTGCCCGAGAGCTTGGCGCCCACGGTAATAATCACGGCCTCATCGCCGGCCTCACGCGCTTCGGCAATCGCCTGCGAAAAGGCGTACGGGTTGACCTGACCGGTCTTGGGCAGCTCATCGCGCTCCACAAGCATCTCGTAAAAGCGCTGGTGATCGATGTCGACGCCATCCATATACACATCGGTGCCAAAGGTGACGGACAGCGGCAGAACACGCAGAGCGGGGTGCTCCGCCGGCGACATATCGCTTGCGGAATCGGTAATAATGCGGACGGACATAACGAATCCTTTCTTGCGCAGGTCTCGCGCAGGGAATTTTGACAGCAATGTCCCGGCACGGCGTACGCGCTCAAACGGGACGATGCAGTTCTTGGCCGAGATCTAGCGCCAGCGCGGCTCTAGATCTCGCGCAGGGTGTTGAGGATCGTGCGCAGCGATGCATACATCTGCTCGCGCTGCTCCACGCCCATGGCCTTGCCGGTGGTATCGAGCACCTCGCGAATGATGCGATCGGCCTCGCTCATGCTCTCGCCGCCCAGGGCAGTCAGGCGCACCGGAGCACGATACTTGACGGCCGCATCACCCGAGTCGTCAACCTCGACGTAGCCGCCCTCCTCCAGATGTGCCAGTGTGCGCGAAACGGCGGCACGGGTAACGCCAGCCATGCGGGCGAGGTCGGCGCCAGTCAGGCCGTCCTTGCTGCGCTCAAGATAGTACAGGCACATAACGTCGGAGCCCTTGAGGCCCAGCCTTGCGCCTTCGGACGTCTTGATACGCTGGATCTCCTTGTAGAGCCCGCTGATCAGTCCGACAAAGTCCTCGAAACGTGTCTCGTCGTTCTGCTGCATGGGAGACGACCGCCTTTCGCTTGCATAATGCTTATGGGTAAACATCTTAGTCGCATAAGCCGACACCCGTACCCAAATACCCCATTTGTTAACCCATCAACATAAAAACCACCACAAAGGGGATAGGCACCTTTGTGGCGGTTTTGACCGGCGAACATGATCCGCAGGCGCCGCTACAGCTCCACGCAGGGATTGTCGCGAGTCACAAGCGTCTTAACGACAACCGTCGCTCCCAGATAGCGCTCGAGCAGCTCCGCTAAGCGATCGATCGCGGCCTGGCAATCCCCCATCCGCTCGGGCTCCACGCACTCAATCGCCAGGAACGCATCGGCCGAATCATCGGACAGCGCCGTTCGAACGCCGTCGCGCCAGTTCCAGCAGCGGCACACGGCGCCTGCATCGTCGATATAGGCGAGCTCGCCGGGCAGCGTCGGGTCATCCGCTTCCTCGCCAAGAGGCAGGAACGCATCGCCACCGTCGGTCACCTTCAAGCGAAGGTCACCCTCGATCGCATGCAAATCCTCGCCTCCCACGGGCAGCGCGTAGGTCAGCGACACCGTGTTGTAGATGTCCACCGCGGACGTAATGTGGCCCACCGGCTTGCCTTTGAGCACGCGTTTGAGCAGGTTCTCGATTGAGCAACGCGCGCCCTTTTTGGTCTTGAACAGACGGTACGCGTCACGCCATGCCTTGACCGGTGCGTTCTCGCTGATAGTATCGCTGGTCAGATGGCGCTCCGCGTCGATATTGGCGCGGTCAAGCAGCGCGGCAATCGCATCCACGTCCTCCTGGGGTATCTGGGCCGCGGGCTTCATGCCCTTTACGACCACAACGCCGATAGCCGCCTGCGGAAACAGCTCCCAAAACGAATTCTCGGTAACAAAGCCCTTCATACGTGCTCCCTTCACGATTCGCCCCACGCGAGCGTCTAAACAAAAAGCGCTCTTACAGCGGCCACCTTCAAAGTCCTACGGTGCCGCCACAAGAGCGCTTACGCTGCCCCCATCCGGAGAAGGGGGCAATATGTCAGGCGTATTGTAACCCGAGTCATCCGCGCGAGTAAAACCACTACAAAGGTGCCTGTCCCCTTTATGGTGGTTTTGGGTCTGAAGCAACGCTAGTGTCGGAGTCCCAGCAGGCCGCGGCCGCGATGACGGGCGTCGACGTGCACCTGAGCGTGCGGACCGGCGGCCTTCACGGACTCGGGCAGGTGCGAGTACTTCTTCTCGAAGTTCTCCTCGAACATCACGGCCAAGTTGTGCGCCGCCTCGTCGTAGCGCGCGGTGCTCTGCCAGTACTGGCGCGGCACTAGGATGCCGTCGGGCACGCCGTGGCACGTGGTGGGAATGTCGACGTTAAAGATATCGTCATGCACGAATTCGCTGTCCTCGATGGTACCGTCGAGGGCGCGGGCCACCAGGGCGCGCGTGTAGGCAAGTTCGATGCGATGGCCCACGCCATAACCGCCGCCGATCCAGCCGGTGTTGACCAGATAGACGCGGGTGCGACCGTCGGCAATACGCTCGCCGAGCATCTTGGCGTAGACCATAGGGTCGAGCGGCATAAACGGCTCTCCGAACAGCGAGGAGAACGTGGGCGTGGGCTCGGTGACGCCGACCTCGGTGCCGGGGATCTTGGCCGTAAAGCCCGTCACAAAGTGATACATGGCGGCGTCGGCCGTCAGGCGCGAGATGGGCGGCAACACGCCAAAGGCGTCGCAGGTCAGGAACAGCACGACGCTTGGAGTGGTGCCCATGCCCTTGGTCCACGCGTTGGGAATGTGCTCCACAGGGTATGCCACGCGCGTGTTGTGCGTGATCGAGATGTCGTCGTAGTTGGGCTTGCGGTTCTCATCGAGCACCACGTTTTCGCAGATGGCACCAAAACGAACGGCATTGAAGATCTCGGGCTCGTGGAACGCGTCCAGGCCCTCGCACTTGGCGTAGCAGCCGCCCTCGATGTTGAAGATGCCCATGTCGGACCAGCCGTGCTCGTCATCGCCGATCAGCAGGCGCGTGGGGTTGGCCGAAAGCGTGGTCTTGCCGGTGCCCGACAGGCCAAAGAACACCGCGGT
>CABRZN010000166.1 GCA_902475445.1 uncultured Collinsella sp. | reverse complement strand
GGATGGGCAACAGGTTCATAAAGCCCAGAGAGAACGAAATGAGCGCGGCAAACGAAAGGAACGTGACGGGGCCGGCAGCAGCCGCCTGAGAGGACATAACGCTAATGCCCACTATAGAGGTGGACTGATCGAGAATCTCCATCGTGTGCTGCGGCTGCAGTAAGCGCATCACGCCCTCCGCCGTCTGCACGACATAGGAGAAGGACAGGCGCGCCGACGTGATGGGGTCCAAATGGACCACCTGTGTAGAGGCATACACGCCCAAACGCTCGTCCTCTTTGAGCGCAACCGAAGTTGAATGCTGCTTGCCGTCGCGCACATACTCAATGGCGATATCGTCCTTGCCCGCGGCGTTACCAATGGCGCCGTAAATGTCCGTCCAGGTTGAACAGGACGTGCCGTCGACCGAAAAAATCGCGTCACCGGCTTCGATGCCCGCCTTGGCGGCGATTGAGCCCTCGTCGACATGACCGATCACGTTGGTATCTACCGGCACGGTGACGCCCGCGATGGAATAGATGCTCATAAGAAGCAAAAAGCCCGTCAGAATATTGACGATAATGCCCGCAAGCAACATAAAAGTGCGTTTGAGAAAGCCTTGGCCAAGATAGGTATGCGAGCGCTCACGCGCGAGGAACTCAGCCTCGCCGCACGGCAGTTCCCATACATCGCCCTCGACAGTCGCATGTTCGCAATCGAACCGACGGCCGTCAAAGGTGGTATAGCCCGCCGCGTCACGCGGCAGAGTCTGGTACTTGGCTGGATAGTAACTGGGCGAAGGTTTCTCCCCCTCTTCATACCAGGGCGCGATGGAGCCCCAGCCCAGCAGCAGCGCGCAAGCCTCGAGCACTTCCTCCTCGGACAGCTCGAGCTCGACAGCAAGGTCGGCCACCGTCACGCGACCATGGCGATAGATAGCTGCAAGCACGCGGTCGGCACACGAAACGTTGGTCGGGTCCATGCCGCAGATGGCGGCATAGCCACCAAGCAACAGCGGGGTCACACCGAACTTGGTGCCGATGCGACGAGACGTGTGGTGGATGTCAAAGCGGCACGGCAGGCCCAAAAAGAACTCGGTCACGCGGACGCCACAGGCACGCGCCGCCAAAAAGTGGCCGCCCTCGTGCAAAAACACGAGGACGGAAAGCATCAGAAGGCCCCAAAAGACCGATGAGAGAACGCTCAGAACGGTATCCATAAAACGAAAAAGCAATCCTTATGGGTTAGGAACGGGTTGCAGCGAGAACTTGTGCAGCCTTTGCGCGCGCCCAGGAATCGATTTCGCGGAGCTGCTCAAACGAAGCGACCGCCTGCGTATCGTGGGCATCCATGCAGGACTCCACAATGCGGTCGATATCGGTAAAGCTACAGGCATCGTGCAGGAAGGCATCGACGGCGACCTCGTTGGCGGCATTGAGAACGCACGGCATGGTACCGCCCGTCTTGCCGGCGCGCTCGGCAAGCGCAAGGCAGCGGAAGGTATCCATATCAGCCGCATCAAAGGTGAGCTGACCCAGCTCGCGGAAATCGATACGCGGTGCCGGCGTATCCCAGCGCTCGGGATACGAGAAGGCAAACTGGATGGGAATGCGCATGTCGGAGGCACCGAGATGCGCCATCACGGAGCCATCGGCAAACTCGACCATGGAGTGAATCTTGGACTGACGCTGCACGACGACGTTGATAAAGTCGAGATCACAGTCGAACAGATGCATAGCCTCGATACGCTCCAGACCCTTGTTCATAAGGGTGGCGGAGTCGATAGTGATCTTGGCGCCCATAGCCCAGGTGGGATGTGCCAGGGCATCGGCACGCGTCACGCGATCGAGCTCGTCGCGCGTGCGGCCAAAGAACGGGCCACCCGAGCAGGTGAGCCAAATGCAGTGGGCCTCGCGCGGGTTCTCCCCCAGATAGCACTGGTAGATGGCGGAATGCTCAGAGTCGACCGGAATAAGCTGGCCCGGTTGTGCCAACGGCATAAGCAAGTCGCCACCGACGACGAGGGATTCCTTGTTGGCAAGGGCAAGGCGCTTATTCGAGGTCAAGGCCGCATGGCTCGCCTCGAGACCGGCGGCGCCCACAATAGCGACGAGCACGCAGTCGACATCGTCGCGACGCGCGAGCTCGCAAACCGCCTGCGCGCCAACGCCGAGCTTCGTTCCCTCGGGCAACTCCTGCAGCACGGCGTCATCGCCATGAGCGGCATCGGCCACGGCAACCGCCGGAACCGAGAACTCACGGGCAGCGGCAACGAGCTCAGAGGTACTGGAGTTAACGGACAGCGCCGTCACCTGCAGGCGATCGGCATGCTGGCGGCACACATCGAGCGCCTGGGTGCCGATAGAGCCTGTACAGCCCAGGATGGCAACGCGGAGACGTCCATCGGAGCCATACGTCGTCTGGAAAGACATTACAGCACGCCTCCGATCATCAGCAACAGCTGCGCGGTGATACAGCCGAAGATAAGCGAATCGCTACTGTCGAGCATGCCGCCGTGGCCCGGGATAAGGTTGCCGGAATCCTTGACGCCCACACCGCGCTTGATGCGCGACTCGATAAGGTCGCCGATAACGCCCAGAATGGACACAACCACGCCGCACAGCAGCGCATAGGGCAGGCTGAGCTTGTAGAAGTGCGTCGCCCACAGGATGAGCCAAATCAAAACCGAGCCCAGGATGCCGCCGACAAACCCCTCCCAGCTCTTTTTGGGAGAAATCTTGGGAACCATCTTGTGCTTGCCGATACGGCTGCCCACGATGTAGGCAAACGAATCGGAGACCCAAAGGGACGCGCAAACGCCCACTGAAAGCAGGGCACCGGCAAAACCGGGCACGGCATCGCGCAGCAGCACGATAGCCGACAGCATAAAGCCAGTGTAGATGGGACCCATGAGCGTCACTGCCACATCAGAGATGCGGGTACGCGGCGACCAGACATACCAAATGCCCACAGCGAGCATCAGGGCAAAAAGCAGGGCATTCAGCAACATCGAATCGCCCAACGCCGACAGCGGAAAGAGTACGGCGGCAGCGATACCCATGCGCTCGTTAGCCATCTTGCCATCGAGCCTTGTCATACGGAAAAACTCATAGCAGCACAGACCGCTCATGACAGAAACAAAGATGGCCGTGGGAACGATACCCAAAACCAGGCACAGGATAAAGACAACGGCGTAGACGATACCGGCGGCGGCACGGG
>CABRZN010000165.1 GCA_902475445.1 uncultured Collinsella sp. | reverse complement strand
CCGTCCTGCACGACCTCGGCCTCGACGGTGTCGCCTGCCACGGCGCCCTGTACAAAGACGGCCTTGCCGTTGTCGGCGTGCGCCAGTCCGTCGGCGCCGTAGGTCATCGATTCTATAGTGAGCTTCATATTCCTGCCTGTCATTCGCGTTGTTGTTCGCACCATGGTAGCAGGGAAAAGCGCCCCGCATCCGAGGCTTTCCTCAAATGCGGGGCGCTTCTACAAACTGCTTCTACAAACGACTATTTCGTCTTGCCGGTAATGAGCGTCTTAAGACCCAGGCCGATCAGACCCAGGCCCATGCGCACGCGACCGGGGCGATGGCGCTCGATGGCCTTGGTCTTGCCGGCGGGCTTATCGCGACGGGCGCTCGCTTCGGGTGCGGGCTTGGTGACCTGCGGCTCGGGCTGAGGTGCAGGTGCGGGCTCGGGCTCAATGACGGTCGCCTGGACCTCTTGGACCTTGGGTGCTACTGGCTGCGGCTCGGCCTCGGGGGCAGGTTCCGCCTCAATGACGGGCTCGGGCGCGGCCTCGGCGTTGCGATAGGCACGCTCCAGCAGGGCTTCCTGCGAGTTGAAGGGCTTCTCGTCCTCTTTGCGCTTCACGGGAACCCAGGTGCCGTCACTCGTCAGGCTGCGTGCCTTCACGTTGTCGCGCAGCTGCATGCCCATGTACTCGTGCACTAGGGCGCGGCAGGTGGGGTCGAGCACGGGGAAGGCAATCTCCACGCGGTGCTCGGTGTTGCGCGTCATCATGTCTGCCGAGCTCAGGTAAATCATGTCCGAGTCCACGCCGAAAGCATAGACGCGCGCGTGCTCCAAAAAGCGTCCGACGATGGAGCGGACATGCACGTTCTCGGTCTTGCCCGGAACACCGGGCTTAAGGCACGAGATGCCGCGGATGATCATGTCTACGCGCACGCCGGCACACGATGCCTCGGCGATCTTGTCGATAACCTCGCGGTCGGTCAGCGAGTTGAGCTTAAAGAACACGCGGGCGGGCTCGCCGGCAAGGGCGCGCTGGATCTCGCGGTCAAGCCCGCGCATGATGAGCGGTTTCAGTCCGACGGGCGCCACACCCAGGAAGCGGTAGTCGCCGCGCAGGTTGCCCAGCGACAGATTGCGGAAGAACAGGTTGGCGTCCTCGCCGATGCCGGGATGGGCTGTCATGAGCATAAAGTCGCTGTAGAGTTTGGCCGTCTTCTCGTTAAAGTTGCCGGTGCCCAAAAGCGTGAGGCGCGTTAGCGCCATGCCCTCGCGATAGGTGAGCTGGCAGATCTTTGAGTGGCATTTAAAGCCCTCGGAACCATAGATGACGGTGCAGCCGGCCTCTTCCAGGCGCTCGGCCCACTCGATGTTGTTCTGCTCGTCAAAGCGGGCACGAAGTTCCATGAGCACCGTGACCTCTTTGCCGTTCTCGGCAGCATCGATCAGCGACTCGCACAGACGGCTCTGCTTGGCCACGCGGTAGAGCGTGATGCGCAGCGAGATGCACTCGGGGTCGTAGGCGGCCTCGTGCACCAGATCCAGGAAGGGGTTCATGGCCTCGTAGGGATAAAAGAGCAGCTTGTCGTGCTGCAGCACCTGCTCGCGGATGGAGCGGGTCATGTCGATGGTGGGATTGGGCTGCGGCCTAAACGGCGTAAAGAGCAGCTCGTTGCGCAGGTGCTCGGGAATCTTGCCCTCAATGCCAAAGACGTAGCCCAGGTCGAGCGGGATATCGCAGGTAAAGACAGAGCGGCGCGAAAGCTCGAGCGCCTTGCGGATGGTCTTGAGCGTTGCCTTCTCGAGCGACCCCGAGACCGCGAGCACTACCGGCTGCAGACGCAGGCGCTTCTTGAGGATGCGCTTCATGTGCTGGCGGTAGTCCTCTTCCTCTTCGACGCCCTCGCCGTCCGGATCGATGTCGGCGTTGCGGGTGACGCGGATCAGCGCACGATCCAGCGGCTTATAGGAGCCAAAGCAGCTGTCCAGGCAGGCGAGGATGACGTCCTCGAGCAAGATGTAGGAGTAGGTGCCGGTGGGCGAGGGGATCTCGACCACGCGGTTCATCGAGGCGGGAATCTCGATAAGGCCCAGCAGGCTCTCCTCGTCGGTGGCGCCGTCCAGACCACAGGCCAGATAGAGCGCGCCATTGCGTAGGTTGGGGAAGGGGTGGCGAGGATCGATGACCAGCGGCGAGATGACCGGCGACACGTAGGCCTGGAAGTAGCGGGTTACAAAGGTGCGCTCCTCGGGCGTAAGCGAATCGATGCGGGCGCGGTGAACGCCCAAGGTGTCGAGCTTGCCCTCGATGCTCTTAAAGATGGACTCCCAACGGGTAAGGAGCCCGGGCATTTCGGCCATGACAGCATCGACCTGTTCGGAGGCGGTCATATTGCTCTTGTTGTCGACAGGTTGCTTTTTGAGCTCTGCCAGATCGGACAGGCCGCCCACGCGCACCATGAGAAACTCGTCGAGGTTAGACTCGAAAATCGACACGAACTTTAGACGCTCGAACAGCGGAACGGTCTCATCGAAGGCTTCGTCAAGCACACGGTTGTCAAAGCGTAGCCAGCTGAGCTCTCGGTTCTGCGTGTACGAGAAGTCGCGAGGCGGTTTGCGCAGCTTTGCGGCGGCTTGCTTTTTTTCGATTTTGCTCGGCATATGCATCTGTCCGTTCAGTCCCCGCAGGGGACGGTAGCCTAACCCTATTCACTATTGTCTCAATTTAGTCGACTTGTGGCACGGACGTATTGTGCGAACGGTATCTTTACCTACTTCTTACGCTGACAAGTCATAGGACTGACGCCCTGCTCGTCTGCAAGCGGTCTATATCCTCACTCAACTGGTACGTAAGTGTGAATAAGAATGATGGATAGCTGAATATCATTGAATGCAGGCGGAAACGTAAACAAACATCATTTATATACATAAAACCGATTTAGCTATGCAATTCTGAATCAAAAGTTTAGAGATGCAATTGCAAATAGTTTTTAGGAAAAAAGAGCGTTTACCTTAGAAAAGTTACTTTAGAACGCCGAAGTACATTATGGGGGAATCTCATGCGATATACCGTTCATCGCACTTTGTTGACCGTTCGGGGGCGAGGTGGAATTGCGGGTGGAATTTGGATATAACTAGAGCTGTCAGCAAGCAGTGCCCGTTACGGAAGGGCGCTGAGAGATTCGGCCGAAAGGCCCGAAAGAAAGGTAGGAGGCCATGACGAAAGGTCTGCACGTGCCTTCCGAGA
>CABRZN010000164.1 GCA_902475445.1 uncultured Collinsella sp. | reverse complement strand
AGGGACCAGAACGGCGGCGACGCGACTTGATAGCAATGCAAATGCTGTGCGCTCGTCGGGCGAAAGGCATTCAGCTTCAACGACGACGAGCTTGGGCGGTGCGCTGTTTGTGCGAAGCGTGGCTCGGTACGTGCGGACCGAAGAACCCGACATAGAAAACTCCTGTGTATTCGGCAAAACGTAAACTATAGTTTACGTTTATGTTCGGCTCCATTTCAAACTCGGCTGCATGGACGAACGTGCGAAACAGATTCTTGGCAGGCGGGTCGAAGAGACGCGCAGAGACCTTGGTATCTCCAAGGTTGATTTTTGTGTGGCGACAGGAATCAGCCGACCCTACCTCGACCGAATCGAAGATGGGACGGCAAATTTCACGCTCAAGGTTCTATTTAAGATCGCGCCCGCACTCGGCATGACGGTGTCAGAGCTTCTCGAGGGTATCGAATAGGGGATATCCGTCGACAACTGAATTACGCCATCGGGATGCGGTCGTGGTTGACTTGGCTGTAGAACAGGCGCTGAATCTCGGCCGCATCACGTGATTGGCCGAGTGCCCACATGGTTTTGGCCACGAGCGTTTCGGTGGTCATGTCGTCGCCGCGCAAAATGCCCGGATGGTCGGCGTAGGCACGGCCGACCTCATAAACACCCAGGTCAAGGCCCTCTTCGGGAACCTGCGTGGTCATTACGACAGTGCGACCCGAGTCGACCCAGCGGAAAATCGCCTCTTGGAACGACTCGCCCGACTCGCCAAACTCGGGAATACCGCCAATGCCAAAGGTCTCTAGGATTACAGCGTCGTAGCTATCGGCAAGGGCGTCCAGAATGCCTGGGTTCACGCCGGGCGTGAGCTTAAGGACAAACACGCGCGGGTCGATGCTGTCGTAGAAACGCACCGGGTTTTCGCCCTGATGCGTGCCGTGAAGCCCGTTGCGCACGATGCGGTCGTTGCGGATATAGGCGATGGGCGGATAGTTGACGCTAATGAACGCGTTAAAGCTCATGGTGCGCTGCTTGCGGGCACGCGTGCCGGCAATGGCGACGCCGCCAAACACGATCGAGACGTCGTGCGAGTGTTCGTCGAGCGCATAGAGCAGGCTCTGGTACAGGTTGAGCTTGGCGTCGGTAAAGGGATTGCCCATGGGCTTTTGCGAGCCGGTGAGTACGATAGGCTTGGGGCTGTCCTGAATCAGATAGGAAAGCGCCGCCGCGGTGTAGCTCATGGTGTCGGTGCCGTGCAGAATCACGAAACCGTCGTGGTCGGCATAACCCTCGACGATGACGTCGCGGATACGCATCCAGTCACTGGGGCGCATATTGGTGCTGTCGATGTTCATGGGCTGCACGACGTTGAGCTCGCAGAGGCCCGAGATCTCGGGGACGCTCTGGGCGAGCTCCTCACCGGTCAGGGCGGGGGAGAGGCCGTTGCCGTCCTCGGTCGATGCGATGGTGCCGCCCGTGGCGATGAGAAGGATGCGCTTCATGCTGGTATTCCTATCGTATTTGCCGCCGCAGAGGCGGAGTCGTTCGGCAGTATTGTGGCACAGGGCGTCCAATGTTCAAACGTAATACATCATCTGTAACGTTTAGTAACACTTCAATTGCCGTCAAATAAGGGCCCAGGTCGTGCGTTTGCCGTGCGCTGATGGCTGCGAGGGACGAGAAACCCCATATAACGTGTACACTATGAAAGCTATTTTCGTTCATTCACGCGGGTGGGCACCGGCTCCCCGCCAACAGGAGGGGAAACCATGGATCAAAAGGCTTCCGCAAAGGTCCTCGTACTCGACTTTGGTGCGCAGTACGGTCAGCTCATTGCCCGTCGCGTCCGCGACCTCAACGTGTATTCCGAGATTGTCCCCTGCGACATCTCGGCCGACGAGATTCGCGAGATGAACGCCTCTGCGCTCATCCTTTCCGGCGGCCCGGCTTCTGTGTATGCCGAGGACGCTCCGTCCATCGACCCCGCCATCTTTGACCTTGGCCTTCCCGTCCTGGGCTTTTGCTACGGCCATCAGATCACGGCCGTGACGCTCGGCGGCAAGGTCGGTCACTCCGAGGTGGGCGAGTACGGCCGCGCCACTATTACGCGCACTGCCGGCGCCAAGCTCTTTAACTCCACGCCCATGGAGCAGACCGTGTGGATGAGCCACCGCGACGCCGTGTCCGAGGTGCCCGAGGGCTTTACCGTTACCGCCAGCACCGACGTGTGCCCGGTTGCCGCCATGGAATGCGTCGAGCGCAAGATCTTCACCACGCAGTTCCACCCCGAGGTCAAGCACTCCGAGTACGGTCAGCAGCTGCTGAGCAACTTCCTGTTTGAGATCTGCGGCCTGGAGCCCAACTGGAGCATGGACAACCTGGTCGAGACCATGACGGCCGAGTTCCGCGAGAAGGTCGGCGACGACCGCGTGATTCTGGCCCTGTCCGGTGGCGTCGACTCCTCCGTCGTGGCTGCGCTGGGCGCTCGCGCCGTGGGCAAGCAGATGACCTGCGTGTTCATCAACCACGGCCTGCTGCGCAAGGGCGAGCCCGAGCAGGTGGAGGAGGTCTTCACCAAGCAGTTCGATGTCGACTTTATCCACGTCCACGCCGAGGACCGTTATGCCGAGCTTCTGGCCGGCGTGACCGAGCCCGAGGAGAAGCGCCGCATCATCGGTACGCAGTTCTGGAAAGAGTTCTTCGCCGTGGCGCAGCAGCTCGAGACCGATGGCAAGCCGGTCAAGTACCTGGCTCAGGGCACCATCTACCCCGACATCATCGAGTCCGGCGCTCGCAAGACGGGCGGCAAGACGGCCACCATCAAGAGCCACCACAACCTGATTCCGTTCCCCGAGGGCGTGCACTTCGACCTTATCGAGCCGCTCGACCACTTCTTTAAGGACGAGGTCCGCGCACTTGGTCTGGCGCTCGGCCTGCCGGGCCACATCGTGTTTCGTCAGCCCTTCCCGGGCCCGGGCCTGGCCATCCGCATCATCGGTGCAGTCGACAAGGAGAAGCTCGAGATCCTCAAGAACGCCGACGCTATCGTGCGCGAGGAACTCGACGCCTACAACCAGCGTCTGTTTGAGCAGACCGGCGAGCGCAACTCCGAGCACAGCTGCTGGCAGTATTTCGCGGTCCTGCCCGACATCAAGTCTGTCGGCGTTATGGGTGACGAGCGCACCTACCAGCGCCCGATCATCCTGCGTGCCGTCGAGTCCAGCGATGCGATGACCGCCGACTGGGCCAAGCTGCCCT
>CABRZN010000163.1 GCA_902475445.1 uncultured Collinsella sp. | reverse complement strand
GACGTCTTCAATACAGAAAATATCAGTGCGGAATGTTCCGGAGAGAAACCCCGTCACGCCCCCGGATCCCCTGCATTTACGGCCTTGAGGTCGGCGTGGGCGGAGAAGGACGTGGTCGATAGGGATACGTGTCCCCTTCGCTGTTTCGCGCTTTGCGCGAAAGGCGCGCTACTTTGGGATGGATGGGGAACGTGGTTGTTGCGGTGGCTTTTCCCTTTTGCTGTTTCGCGGCTTTGCCGCGAAAAGCGCAGCACTTTGGGATGGGCGGGTACGTTATTGTCGCGCTGCTCTGTCCCGGCCGCATTTCTAGAGCGTTTCCCCCGCCATAAATTACCCTTGGCATACTTGCGCGAAAGCCTACTGGTGCTACACTTGCAATTGCTGTTTCAGGGCGGGGTGGAATTCCCCACTGGCGGTAAATCGGGCGGTGCCAAAGGGGTGCCGCGGAGCAGGCGAGGCGTCTGCGACCGAGCCGATGAGTCCGCGACCCGTGTGTGCGTTGGTTCGCATGCCGGCTGAACTGGTGAGATCCCAGTACCAACGGTTAGAGTCCGGATGAAAGAGGCAGGTGATCTTATGTCTGAACAGTCGCAGCATATCCATTTTGAGAACACGAATAGGTGGAGCACCAAACAGCTCGTTACCATGGCGCTGATGTGCGCCTTGGGCGCCCTGTTTATGTATGTGCAGCTGCCCATTCTTCCCTCGGCGCCGTTTTTGACGTATGACCCGTCGCTGGTGCCGGCGATGGTGTGCGGGTTTGCGTATGGCCCCGGTGCCGGTACCGCTGTTGCCGCTATGGCGATCGTTATCCATGCGCTCACCACGGGTGACTGGGTCGGCGCGCTTATGAACCTGGTTGCCACGCTGGGCTACATTCTGCCCGCGGCTATCGTCTACCAGAAGATGCATACCTATAAGGGTGCCGTGATTGGCCTGGTGCTCGGCGTCATTGCCGCTACGGCGTTGTCTATGGTCGCAAACCTTACCATTGGCGTATGGTTCTGGTATGGCTCGGTCGATGTGATCGCCCCGCTCATGATTCCCGCCGTGTTGCCGTTCAACCTTATCAAGACCGTGCTTAACTCGGTGTTGACGCTAGCGGTGTATAAAGCAGTCTCCAACCTCATCACGCCTAAAAAGGACCAGGTCAAAGGCCGCGCATGATTGAGTGTCGGGGCGTTTCCTTTAGCTATGACGGTGCCGTACCGGCACTCGACGGCGTCGATCTGAACATCGAGGACGGGGAGTTTTTCTGCATCCTCGGTGGCAATGGGTCGGGCAAGTCGACGTTTGCCAAGCATCTGAATGCGCTGCTGCAGCCCGATGCGGGCACGGTACGTATCAACGGTATGGATGCGTCCGATCCCGAGCTGGTCTACGACATTCGTTCGACCGCAGGCATGGTGTTCCAGAATCCCGACGACCAGCTGGTGGCAACGCTTGTCGAAGATGACGTTGCGTTCGGTCCCGAAAACCTTGGCGTGCCATCGGCGCAAATTGCGCAGCGCGTACGCGAGGCGCTGAAGGGCGTGGGCCTGGTGGGCTTTGAGCGCCACGAGACCCACGCTCTCTCAGGCGGACAAAAGCAGCGCGTGGCGCTTGCTGGCGTGCTCGCCATGGAGCCGCGCGTGCTCATCTTGGATGAGGCCTCCTCGATGCTCGATCCGCGCGGGCGCAAGGGCCTTATGAAGGCCTGTCACGCGCTGCACGAACGCGGCATGACCATCGTGATGATTACGCACTTTATGGAAGAGGCCGCCGAGGCCGATCGTGTCGCGGTGTTTCGGGCGGGGCGCGTTGCCATGCTCGGTACGCCCGAGGAAATCTTGACGCGAGCGGACGAACTTGCGCAGCTCAACTTGGATATGCCGGCGTCGTGCTGTCTAGGTAGGGCACTTCGTGAGAAGGGCGTATCCGTTTGCGCACAGGTGCGTGAGGCGGATATGGTCGCTGAGATTGCGCAGGCTTATGCCGAGCGAAGTGGGGCAGGCACCGCGGGGCAGTCTTCCGCATCCCAGTTGGAAATCGCTGACGGCACTGTTCCGGTAGACAACGAGGGTAACGCGTCGGAGCCCGTCATCGAGCTATCCCATGTTTCGTACAGTTATTCGCTCAGTCCGCGCGAGCGCCGCCGCTGGCATAAGCGCTCGGTCACCGCGGGCAAATCGAGCAAACAGGCTCTCTGGGGAAACGACCCCAGCAGTCCGTGGGCGCTGCGCGATGTATCGCTGACGGTGCGTCGCGGCGAGTTCCTGGGCTTGGCAGGTCATACCGGTTCGGGTAAGTCGACGCTGGTCCAGCATCTCAACGGTTTGATTCGCCCCCAGGAGGGATCCGTTCGCGCGCTGGGGCTCGACCTATCAAACAAGAAAGACGCCGCTGCGGTTAAGGCCAAGGTCGGCGTGGTATTTCAATATCCCGAGCGTCAGCTGTTTGCCGAAACCGTGACGCAGGACGTGGCGTTTGGCCCGCACAACCTTGGCTTGCCGCAAGATGAAGTCGACCGTCGCGTCGAGTCGTCGCTCTCGCGCGTGGGCCTCGACCTTTCTACGGTCGGCGACAAGAGTCCCTTTGAGCTTTCGGGCGGTCAGCAACGGCGTGTGGCATTCGCCGGTGTGCTCGCCATGGAGCCCGAAGTCCTGGTGCTCGATGAACCCATGGCGGGGCTCGATCCGGCTACGCACAGGGATTTCCTTGAGCTTATCGATCGACTTCACCGCGATGGCCTGACCGTTGTCATGGTTTCGCATAGTATGGATGACCTGGCCAATTGCTGCGACCGCATCGTCGTGATGAACGAAGGTGCGGTGTTTGCAGAGGGAACCCCCGCGCAGGTGTTTGCACATGCCGATGAGCTCAAGTCGATCGGCTTGGGCGTACCTGCTGCCCAGCGCATGGCGTTGGCGCTCGCGGAGGCGGGCGTGCCGCTGCGTTGCGGCGGGCTCTATACGGTTGAGTCGCTGGCAGACGAGTTGGTGGACCTGCTAATCGGTCGCTCGGACGGTCCTTCTAACGTCGCGGACATTGCTAAATCCAAGACGGTCGCGCGAGAGGAGGGCTGCTAATGGAGGCGTTTTCGTTTGGCAGCTACTATCCGAGCGATAGTGCGATCCATCGCCTGGATCCGCGCACCAAGCTGCTCCTGGGCTTTGTGTTTTTAATCACGACGCTGACCGTCGGCGGCTTCCGCGGACTGGCTCCTGTCGCAATTTTCGTCGTGCTGATCTATGCCGTGTCCCGGGTGCCGGCTCG
>CABRZN010000162.1 GCA_902475445.1 uncultured Collinsella sp. | reverse complement strand
CGCGCCCCGATTTGCTCGTTGTCGATGGCGGTAAGCCGCAATTGACCGCTGCGATCAAGCAACTTGAGGCTCTTGGGCTCGATATACCAGTTTGTGGCTTGGCAAAGGCCGATGAGGAGGTTTTCGTGCCTTGGGACGAGACTCCCGTCGTGCTGCCGACCGGGTCCGCGTCGCTCTATCTAATTAAACTGGTGCGCGATGAATCGCACCGTTTTGCCATCACGTTCCATCGCGAATTGCGCGATAAAGCCATGACGGTTTCGGTACTCGATGACGTTCCAGGCGTGGGACCCACCAGAAAACGTGCCCTTATGCGCCATTTTGGCTCGATGAAGCGTTTGCGCGCGGCGAGCGAGCAAGAGATCGCGGAAGTTCGAGGCATTCCTGCCGATGTCGCCAAAGCGGTTCACGAGGCGCTCGTTGCATGGAATGCCGAGCGCGCCGAGGCGGCGGCTGGCCATTCCGATAGCTAAACACGAGCCAAACAACTGATATACATGATTGTGCGATTTTCAACCATTTATTTCGCCATGATTGCCTGCTGGTTTCGGGTTTTATTAACGCTAAAACGTTTGACTAACCCAAGCGAAAACCCTGCTATCCTGCGGGTTGACGAAGACTGATATCTCACCTCGCCGATACATACTGTCTGGCGAATCGTTTGTCAACGAATTCGGTGAACGGTAGTAAATACCGTTCAAGCGTATGTATGTATCGGTCGCCGAGCGCGGCACCTCAGTTGGGTTCGTCGGTAGGTAAGGTATATATCGTCCGCAAGTTGCGCGGGGGCAAGTCTAGGTGCTCCCGAGTAAGATTCTCTATTGATAGGAGAAGACATGGCCATCATCAACAAGGGTATGTCCAGGCGTTCGTTCCTCGGCCTCACCGGCAGCGTCGCTGCTGTCGCAGGGCTTGGTCTCACCGGCTGCGGTGGCAGCTCTAGCGACGAGGGTTCCGCTTCCGGTTCCACCGATTCCGCCAACCGTGGCGGCGGCGTGATCACCGCTGGTTCCGCTTACGCTCCGTCCAGCTTCGATCCCGCCAGCACCGGCTCCGCTGTGGGCCTGGGTGCTAACTGGCATGTCGTCGAGGGCCTCTACGGCATCGATTACCACGACTACAGCACCTTCAACGAGCTCGCCACCGACGATCCTAAGTCCGTGGACGACACCACTTTCGAGGTCACCATCCGCAAGGGCGCCAAGTTCTCCGATGGCACCGAGGTCACCGCTGACGATGTCGTTGCCTCCTACACCGCTTGCGCCGCTTCCGCTACCTATGCTCCGTTCTTCCAGCCCTTCGAGTCCATCGAGGCCAAGGACGCCAGCACCGTGACGGTCAAGACTAAGGTCCCCAACTTCTCCCTGCTCAAGGATCGTCTGGCCATCGTCCGCGTTACCCCGGCCACTCAGACCGAGGAGGATCGCGCCAAGCAGCCGATCGGCTCCGGCCCCTGGATGTACGACTCTATCTCCGATACCGAGATTACCCTGGTTCCCAATCCTGAGTACAACGGTGAGTATGCTGCCGAGGATAAGAAGATCCAGTACAGCATCCTGACCGACCCCACCGCTCGCGTTACCGCTCAGCAGGAGGGCTCCACGCTCGTTATGGAGCTCGTTACCGCTGACGCCGTCGACCAGCTTGAGAGCGCCGGCTGCAAGATCGATAACGTTCAGGGTTTCGGCACCCGCTTCATCATGTTCAACGTCGCCAAGGAGCCTTGGAACAACGTCAAGGTCCGTCAGGCTGTCATGTATGCGCTCGACACCGAGAAGATGGTCAGCAACACCTTCGCCGGCCTTGCCACCGCTGCCAGCTGCTACCTGCCCAAGAGCTTCACCAACTATCATGAGGCTTCCACGGTGTACAAGACCGACGCCAAGAAGGCTAAGAAGCTCATCGAGGAGTCTGGCATCACCCCGGGTGCCATCACCCTGCGCACCACCGACAACGAGCAGATTAAGGGCATGGCCGCCCAGGTCAAGAACGATCTCGACGCTCTCGGCTTCGATGTGACCATCCAGACCGATACCTCGCCGGCCACCTACGCTGCCATCGACGGCGGCGAGGCCTACGATATCCTCCTTGCTCCTGGCGATCCTTCCTGCTTCGGCGCCGACCCCGACCTGCTGCTCAACTGGTGGTACGGCGACAACGTCTGGATGCAGACCCGTTGCCCGTGGAAGGAGTCCGCTGAGTGGCAGAAGCTCCACGGCCTCATGGACGAGGCTCTTGCCGCCGAGGGCGACGAGCAGCAGAAGAAGTGGAACGAGTGCTTCGACATCATTGCCGACAACGCCGTTCTGTACCCCGTCGTCCACGTCAAGACCGTCTCCGCTTCCTGGGACGATCCGTCCACTGCGCCCAACGGCGAGGCCCTCGATGGCTTCAAGGGCATCGGCACGACGAGCATGTCCTTCAGGGGCGTTGCGACCGTCAAGGCGTAAGACTCGCTTGAGTCTGTATGCAGGATGTCGGTCGTTGGGACCGTATCCTCATAGTTGAAACAAAGACCCGGGCGGCAACGATGTCGCTCGGGTCTTGTAATGAGTATCCGTACTCATATACCAGTTGGTCCTACCGACAAAAGAAAGGGGAGAGAACGTGAACAACTTGCTACGTTTGATTGGAAGGCGTCTCGTGGCGCTGCCGATCATGGCATTGGGCGTCACCGTCCTGGTGTTCTTCCTTATGTCGTTCTCCAAGACCGACCCCGCCTACACGGCGTTGGGTGACGGTGCCTCGCCCGAGGCGGTCGCCGAGTACCATGAGAAGTATGGTCTGGACGACCCCTGGCCTGTGCGCTACGTGCGCTATATGGGCGATTTGATTCATGGCGACATGGGCACCTATGGTGCTGCTCGCAACTCCGTTGCCAAGCGCATCTCCACGGCCCTGCCCGTTACGATGCAGCTGACCTTCATCGGTCTTGCCATCGGTGCGGTCGTTTCGTTTTTGCTCGGCGTCATCGCGGCACTGTATCGCGACAAATGGCCGGACCAAGTGATCCGCGTCTTTTCCATCGCCGGCTTGGCAACCCCGTCGTTCTGGCTTGCCGTTCTGTTGATCCTGCTGTTCTCTTCCTACCTTAAGGTGCTTCCGGCATCGGGTGCTCTGCCTCACTTCACCACGAATCCGGTTGGCTATCTGGGACGTATGATCATGCCCGCTATCGCCTTGGCATTTCCGCTGACGGGCCAGATGACTCGTATCGTGCGTACCGCCATGGTCGAGGAGCTCGACAAGGACTATGTCCGTATGGCTC
>CABRZN010000161.1 GCA_902475445.1 uncultured Collinsella sp. | reverse complement strand
AAATGAATATAGAAACGATAAAATCAGTCTATTTCGTAGGTGCCGGCGGCATCGTCGCGACCATCGTAGAGCACGCCGACGATCACACCGTCCTTGACGGCAACGCTACCGGGCGCCACACGCTGGCCATACACGTCGACGATCTGCGCATTGGTAAACAGCGTGTCGACGGGCACGCGGCCCTCGGCGGCCTCGATCACAGACCTCATGACCTCAACGGACATACATTCTCCTTTAACCGTAGAAAACAGCTGCGGAGCGGACAGGCCTTCACCGCAGCAAGACAATAGCCATTGTATGCCCAAACGATGGGTCGGGAATACACCCCCTCCGCTTAACGGCACACGCCGCTTGGCGCAATGGGGACAGGTTGCTTTGTACCAATGACAAGGAGTGTCCCAAAGTGCCGACACAAAAGGAACGTCCCCAAGTGCCAAAAAGGCCGCAGTCGGAATCGTTCCGGCTGCGGCCCTATTGCACATGTTAGGTTAACCTACTTACTAGACCAACTTGAAGCCCTTGCGCTTGCCCACGGAGAGGGTGTCGCCCAGCTTGAGGGCGCTCGGATCGATGTTGTAGCTCTTGGGAGCCACGGCCTTGCCGTTGATCTTGACGCCGCCGCCGTCGATGTCGCGGCGGGCCTGACCGGCGCTGGCCGAAAGGCCCAGGTCCTTGAGCAGGCCAGCGAGGTAAATCTGGCCCTCGTCGTTGACGGTCAGCTCAACGTGCTTCTCGGGGAAGTCGGCAAGCTGGCCCTCCTTGAACACACGGTCGAACTCGGCCTGAGCCTCGTCGCCGGCGCCAGCACCGTGGTAGGTGTCGCACAGGTCGCGGCCTAGAGCGCGCTTGAGCTCGTAGGGGTCGGCGGAGCCATCGGCCAGGGCGGCATCGATCTTGTCGACCTCGGCCGGGGCGAGCGAGCTGGCCAGACGATAGTACTTGCCGATCATCTCGTCGGGGATGGACATGGTCTTGCCGAACATATCCTTGGGAGCGTCGGTCAGGCCGATGTAGTTGCCATAGGACTTGGACATCTTGCGCACGCCGTCGGTGCCCTCGAGCAGCGGCATGGTAAGCGCGATCTGCGGCTCCATGCCCATCTTCTCCATGAGCTCGCGGCCGGCGAGCAGGTTGAAGAGCTGGTCGGTGCCGCCCATCTCGACGTCGGCCTTGATCTGAACGGAGTCGAAGGCCTGCATCACGGGGTACAGAAACTCGTGCAGGGCAATCGGCGTCTGGGACTGGTAGCGCTTGGTAAAGTCGTCGCGCTCAAGGATGCGGGCGACGGTGAACTTGGAGCACACCTGCAGCAGGCCGGCCAGGTCCATCGAAAGGATCCAGTCGCCGTTGTGCACGATGGTGGTCTTCTCGGGGTCCAGGATCTTCATGGCCTGGCTCACGTAGGTCTCGGCGTTGGCCTCGATCTGCTCCTGCGAAAGCTGCGGGCGGGTGGAGTTCTTGCCCGAGGGGTCGCCGATCAGCGCAGTGCCGTTGCCGATGATAAGGGTGACGTTGTGGCCCAGGTCCTGGAACTGACGCATCTTGCGCAGGGGCACGGCATGGCCCAGGTGCAGGTCGGGGCTGGTGGGATCGACGCCGAGCTTGATGTTGAGGGGCTCGCCCTTCTCAAGCTTCTTGCGAAGGTCGGCCTCGGGGACGATCTGTGCTGCGCCCGAGGTGATGATACGCATTTGCTCGTCGACAGACAGCATTGGGTATCCTCCTTTTGCTATAGCACCCTCACCGGATACGGCGGTGCTCGAAGTTCATAAACCCACTAATAATAACCAAAACGGCGCGGCCGAACACCTACGACAGGAAAATCCTCGTCCTGCCGCGTGCGTCGATAACGACCGGCAAACGCGTGCCGTCACGTTCGACCAAAAAGCGCGCATGCTGACGGCGCGAGCAGTCACGGCAACGGACCTGCCCCGTCGCATCCGTGGCGCAGGTGCCCTCGGCAGTCAGCAAGCAGTGCTCACACACCATGAGCTCGGGACGGTCGGCGTCGACAGGCCCCAAGACACCGGGGCAAGCGGCAAGCTCGGCAACACGCTCCGCATCATTGCCGAGCAACTCGGCCGACAAGTACACCCGCCCCGCCCCGAGTCCGCGCAGCCAGGTAAGCGTGACCCGATTCGCGCAGAACACCGGCGCCGCCACGTCAAACGTCATGCCCAGCTCGCGAGCGATCACCACCTGTCCCAGGTTGCGGCAGACGACGCGCCCGGCACGCTGCATAAGTGAGCGGGTCCGATCAGCGTCACCCGTGCGGCACACCTCGTCCAGCACCACAACGGCGTCGGACAAATCGCGTTCTCCGCGCGGATCGGCATCCATCAGCTGCCAAGCAAAAACCATGTGAGCGGGAACCGCGCGCTCCACCAACTCCGTCGACGCACCGCCATCCACTGCAACGTCCTCAAAGGGCAGCACCTCAACGGCGCGCGCAACGGGCGCAATCGCATCCGCCTCGGCCCGCATGCGCTCCAACACCGCCGCTGTCTGATCCAACACGCCGGCGCTGCGAATCAGGTATACCTCGCAGCCCGTGTCCACCTTACGCTTGCAATGCACGACGACGCGCTTCCCCGCTGCGGCATCCACCGGGCAGGGCACCTGCGGCCAGCGCTTGGGCACATCGGGGCGCGCGTCGACGCCCGGATAGAACCGAATCTCGAGCGTGTCACCCGCCGCCACGGCGGCATCGAGCTCAACGGTCACCTCTTCGTGGCCCACAGCGACCAAGCGCCCCACGCGCACGCCCTGGTTAATTGCACGCTCAAAGCTCATCAGCTCGGCACCCGAACGCCCTCGCAGGTACGCATCGGTAAACCCACGGTTAAACGACCTTCCCAGCTCGCGCTCAAGCTCTTCCACGGTACCGGGGTCCCACGCGCCGTCGCGCAGCATATCGAGCGCCCGGCGCCAAACCCGCACCACGTTGAATACGTAATCGGGGTTCTTCATGCGCCCCTCGATCTTGAGCGACGCCACGCCGGCATCTACAAGCTCGGGCAGATGCGCAATACCCAGATAGTCATGCGGACACAGCAGACGATCCCCCTCGACGGCGACAACGCTCTGTCCCGCCTCGTCCACTAGGTCGTACGCCAGACGGCACGGCTGTGTGCAGTCGCCGCGCATCGCCGATCGTCCACGCCGCAGGGCCGAGAACTCGCACGCCCCCGAATAGCCGATGCAAATCGCACCGTGGCAGAATACCTCGATGGGCACGCCCGTGGCACAGAGCGCCGCAATCTCGTCGACCGTCAGCTCGCGTGCCGTCGTCACGCGC
>CABRZN010000160.1 GCA_902475445.1 uncultured Collinsella sp. | reverse complement strand
AGCACTTAATGTGCTTTCCGTCTTGCGCAGGACTGTAGAGCAGCAAACTTAACCGCCCCGCCCGGCGGGCGAGCGTGCAGGAACGACATCTGTCCAACAATTCGTCCGAAACACAATGAAAAACCGTTTGATGTGAGTTAATATAAACAACGTCGTGAATCTGACTCCTGCCACATGCATGACAGGGGTTAAACACAAAAAGGAGTCAATTATGGTTTCTGAGAAGGCTACCCTCGTTAATCCTCAGGGTCTGCACATGCGTCCGGCTGGTCTGTTCGCCTCCACCATGGGCAAGTACGCCTGTGACGTGACGGTCGTCACCCCCGAGAAGGAGGTCAACGGCAAGTCCCCGATGGCCCTCATGGCTGCTGGTATCCCCTGCGGTACCGAGGTCGAGGTCAAGTGCGACGGCGCTGACGAGGCCGAGGCTCTGGCTGCTGCCATCGAGCTCATCAAGAGCGGTCTTGGCGAGTAGAACTCAAACGGGTCGCATGTTGAACAACTAAGTTCATATTTGGGGGCGCAGTGACCTGTTGTAAGGTAGCTGCGCTCTTTTGTCATGGATATGGCAAAACGCTTTATCACATGACACGGAGAGAGGAATGGGAATGTATCAGGGAGTCAACGCTTCCGAGGGCATCGGTATCGGCACCGTCATGGTCGCCGTCGATCCCGACTTGACGTTTGAGCCGCACGAGGTTGCCGATTCGGCAGCAGAGAAGGAGCGCTATCAGTCCGCTCTTTCGGTCTTCTGCGAGAAGACCCAGGCTCAGGCCGACCACATGAAGGAGACGGTGGGCGAGGCCGAGGCCGAGATCATGAGCGGACACATTGTCCTGGCTCAGGACCCGGGCATGACCGACGCCATCAACGCCGCCATTGACGGCGGTACCTGCGCCGAGCAGGCGCTCATGGACACCTCGACCATGTTCGAGAACATGTTCCTGTCCATGGACGACGAGATGTTTCGTCTGCGCGCGGCCGACATCGCCGACATCCGCACCGGTATTCTGGCCGAGCTGCTGGGCAAGGAGGTCGTCGACCTCTCCGTCCTGCCCGAGAATACTGTCGTTGTCGTTCACGACCTCACGCCGTCCATGACCGCCACGATCGATAAGGCCCACGTTGCCGGTATCGTCACCGAGACCGGTGGCCGCACGTCGCACTCCGCGATTATTGCGCGCGCCCTCGAGATCCCGGCTGTCCTTTCGGTTTCCAATAGCTGCACCGCGCTGCGCAACGGTATGACCGTTGTCGTCGACGGTGGCAAGGGTATCGTTGAGGCCGATCCCGACGAGGAGACGCTCGCCGCATACACCGCCAAGGCCGAGGCCTTCGCTGCCGAGAAGGCAGCCCTCGAGGCCTTCCGCGGCAAGCCGTCCGTGACTGCCGATGGCATCAAGAAGATCATCGCCTGCAACATCGGTAACCCCGATGACGTGCCCAACGCGCTCGATCACGACGCCGAGGCCATCGGTCTGTTCCGCTCCGAGTTCCTGTTCATGGACTCTGCTGAGCTTCCTTCCGAGGAGGAGCAGTTCAACGCCTACCGTAAGGTCGCCAGCGCGCTCAAGGGTGCTCCGGTCATCATCCGCACGCTCGATGTTGGCGGCGACAAGGAGATTCCGTATCTGCACATGGTCAAGGAAGATAACCCCTTCATGGGCTTCCGCGCCGTGCGTTACTGCCTGGCCAATCCCGACCAGTACAAGGTCCAGCTCCGCGCTCTGCTGCGCGCTAGCGCCTTCGGTGACGTCAAGATCATGATCCCGCTCGTCACCTGCGTCGAGGAGGTCTTGGCTGTCAAGGAGCTCGTCGAGCAGTGCAAGGCCGAGCTGACCGAAGAGGGTCGCAAGTTCAACGAGAACATCGAGGTCGGCATCATGGTCGAGACGCCCGCCGCTTCGCTGCTCGCAGACCGTCTTGCCGAGGTCGCCGACTTCTTCTCCATCGGCACCAACGACCTGATCGGCTACACCATGTGCGCCGACCGTGGTAACGACACCATCTCCAACCTGTACCAGGTTTACTATCCCGCCGTGCTCCGCTCGCTCAAGAACATCATCGAGAGCGGCGTGAAGGCCGGCATCATGGTCGGTATGTGCGGCGAAGCCGCTGCCGATCCGCTGCTCGAGCCGCTGCTGATCAGTTGGGGCCTGGAGGAGTTCTCGATGAGCGCTCCTTCTATCCTGCGCGCCCGCAAGACCATCAGCCAGTGGACCAAGGCCGAGTGCGACGAGCTCGCCGAGAAGGCGCTCGCCTGCAACACCGCAGCCGAGGTCAAGGCACTGCTCGAGTCCGCAGCTCGCTAATTTGGTATCAGAGGTAACCGCGTGGTTGGAATGGGCCGGCCACGCGGCCCTCATATATACAGGGGGTACTGTAAATGTTCTACACGCTAACCGCTAACCCGGCTGTCGACATGACGGTTTCGAGCTCTCCGCTCGAGCCCGATGAGAACGTCCGCACCGGCTCGGCCAGCTACACGGCTAACGGCAAGGGCCTTGACGTGTCCTTCGCGTTTAAGAAGATGGGCGTTGACACCGTCGCACTCGGCTTCTTTGCTGGCTTCACGGGCAAGTTCATCGTTGAGGAGGTCATGAACCTGGGTTGCCTCTGCCGCCCGGTCTGGACCGACGGTATCACGCGCATTAACACCTACGTCAACGATGGCCAGCACGAGTACGGCATCCTGAACCCGGGTGCTCCGATCACGCCGCAGCACCAGGAGGAGCTCTACAACATCCTGGACACCGCGGGCGATCTCGAGTGCCTGATCGTTTCCGGCTCCGTGCCTCCCAAAGCTACGCCCGACTTCCTGGCTCAGGTCATGGAGCACGCTCAGGCTCGTGGCGCCGACGTCGTCCTGGACCTGTCCTCCGACAAGCTCAAGGAGCTCGCTCACAAGAAGCCGCTACTCATCAAGCCGAACCATCACGAGATGAAGGCCATCTTCGGCGTGCCGGTCGACACCGACGACGAGGTCCGCGTTGCCATGAAGATGGCTCACGACGCTGGCGTTCAGAACGTGCTGCTCACCCGTGGTAGCCGCGGCGACGCTTACTTCTCCAACGGCGAGGACATCTGGTACGCCAAGCGTGAGTTCAACATCAAGCTGGTTTCTTCCGTCTGCGCCGGCGACTGCACCCTCGCTGCGTTCCTGCACAAGTGGTACAGGGATCGCGACAACGTCGAGGAGGCCATGAAGCTCGCTATGGCCACCGGCGCCAACGTTGCTGAGTCCGTCGGCATCGGCGACTTCGGTCACGTCGACGAGTACAGCAAGCGCGTTGCTGTCC
>CABRZN010000159.1 GCA_902475445.1 uncultured Collinsella sp. | reverse complement strand
AAGCCGATGCGGCTCGCGCGTTCCCTCGTATACCCGATAGACCGTCTGCATGTGTATGCCAGCCCCTTACGCTCCGGTGCAAGTTTGTTTACTGTGGGGCATTCTCGCACGAAACATTCAACCTATTTGCCCAGAGCGCATGTTGGTTTGGTGAGCGGCTGTAGTAGTCGGTGAAAGTGAGGGGGTTATTGAAGGATTTTAGCGAGCAAGCGTAACGGTACGATCGGGGAATTCGATGCTTGCGACAAGTTTTCCTCCGAGGCTCTCTGCGTACCTGCTCAGCGTATCGAGCCTCATCGAACCCAACTCCCCGCGCTCGAGCTCCGATACGCGTTTTTGAGAAACACCCATTGACTGGGCTACCGAGGCCTGCGTCAGATCCTTTAGCTTGCGAATCTGAGCGAGCTTATAGGCTTCGATACGTTCACGGGTTTTCTCCTGCTCGGCGCCAATAGACTCACGCGTTATCCCGCGAGAATCCATATACTCATGCAGTTCCATCTCGATCGAGCCTCCTTACTCCTGCTCATCAAGCCAATGCTCGATATAGTCGAGCACAATGCGGTATCGATGCGGCTGATTTGACATACCTTTCTCCTTCTATAGTAGAAGTTTTACGGTATATTGCAAGAGCAGAAATAGGCTCGAAGGATCCTTTTTGCGGAAGTGAAGCCTAAGACCAGTAGGCAACGAGGGGTTATTGGACGGCCACGAACTTCTTTGGTCTTCCGGCGTGACGTTCTTGGGCGGCGTAACGCTCGATGCTGTCGATCGTAATCATCCGACGGCCGTCGACAAGCTCAACATCGAGTTTGCCGGCTTTGACCAGCGCGGTGATTCGTGGTGCGGAGACTTTGAGGTCCAGCGCTGCGTCTTTAAATGTTCGGCACGCCGCTTCCCGAGCGTCCTCATGGTTGATTTCGACCGAAAGGGCCACGACCTCGGCCGAACGCTCGTACTCAGCCGGAGTCAAACCGTTGTTGAGGTCGTCGGCCAAAAACGCCATCAGTGCCTCGCTGGCATGGGCGATTGCCTCTTCGCGCGTGTCGCCGTCGGCAAAAGCGCCGGGAATCTGCGGGAAGCTAGCGCAGTAGCCGTCATCCTCTTTTATGAGAACGCAGTCATAGGTAAATCGTTGCTTCATCATGACCCCCTCGGCTACCAACCAGCTTGCCGTCGAATGCTTGCCCATGTCCCCTTCTTTGGCCGATCGCCACCAGAGCCATTTACGGTCACAACGCGTTCGCCAGAAACATACTTAGCATGACTACCGACTTGCGCGACCTTCACGAATCCATCGTGCTTGAGCAGGGCAATGATTTCCCGAAAGGTAGGAGGTTGCATGGGCCGACCTCTTTCAGCCGTCCTAATTATAAACTACTTTATAATTTTTACTAACCAGTTAATAAATATTACTGGCGCTGTTTGGGCTCCGTGACGATGGCTCGGACGATGCGGGGTCGATCGGTGAGGTCGTGGACGATGCGCACATCCGACAGGCCCGCCTGGCGGCAGAGCTCGGCAGCGGCATCGAGGGCACCCTCGTAGAGCTCGCAGGCAAAGAGGCCACCGGCGCGCAGCATATAGGGCGCCGCGTTGAGCAGGCGGCGGAAGATATCGAGGCCGTCGACACCGCCCTCGAGCGCCAGGTCGGGCTCAAAGTCCTTGACCTCGTGCGGCAGCGAGCGCATGACATCGGTGGGGATGTAGGGCGGGTTGGAGACGAGCACGTCAAAGGTGCCCCACTCTTCGCGGGGAATGGAGCTTACCAGGTTGGTGAGGTTGAACGCGACCTCGTCTGCCGTGAGACCAAGGGCGTCGCGGTTTTTGGTTGCCAGGTCGATGGCACGCGGCTCGATATCGGTAGCGGTGCAGGCGACGTGGCCGCGGCGTTCCCAAGCAAGCGAGAGCGAGATGCAGCCCGTGCCGCAGCCGACCTCGAGGACGCGTGCGATACGGGGCTCGGCGGGAGCGGGTTCGCCAGCCTCGGCAGCTTCTTGCGCGGGAGTCGCCTGCTGATTGTTGCTCTCGATGGCGATGCCGTATTCGTCGAGCTCGGGCTCGGGAGTTTCCGCGTCATCGGCATCTGCCGCTTCGGCTTCTGCGGCCTGCGCGGCGGCTTCCTCTGCCTCACGATCGGCCAGCTCCTCGGCGTAGGCGCGGCTGCCAAGTACGTCGCTGCCCAGCGCGGCCTCATCGGCAGCCGTCAAGTTGGCGGCACGGCGCTCGGCAGTCGCGCGTTCATCGGCCAGCGCGGCCTCGGCCTTGCGTGCCTCCTCGACCTCGTCATTCCAAGGCAGTTCAACACGCTGACGGGCAGCAGCCTCGGGGCTCAGCACCTCGGCGTCCAGATAGTTCAGCACTTCCTCGACGAGCATCTCGGTCTCGGGGCGAGGAATGAGCACGCCGGGGGCGCAGGCAACGTCGATCATGCGGAACTGCGTGCTACCGGTGATGTACTGCAGTGGCTCGCCCTTGGCACGGCGGACGACGGCCGCGTGCATGGTCTCGAGCTGCGCTGCACCGAGCGTCTCGTCCATGCGCATATATAAGTCGATGCGCGCCAGACCCGTAGCCGCGCATAGCAGCCACTCAGCAGAAAGACGGGGATGCTCCTCGCCGCGCTCGGCCAGGTACTCCTTGGTCCACTCGAGACAACGCTTGATGGTCCAGATCTCGTTTGCCATGGGGTCCTCCCCTCTTGAGCGCCGGGTGGCGCGTGAATGTCGGAGCAGATTGTACGCGAGGGCGGCACATGACAAGGGGCGATTAGCGGCGATTATCGAGAATCAGCCCAGTTTTTTACTCGGGGCGCAATCGAAGTGTTCATTTGTCGACGTCTAGATTTGCATTCGTCAAGCTTTTGGCAAGGTTGCCCCAAAACTGACCAATATCTAACCAAATACTTGCCGAATCGCTTGACGAGCGACGCGTCAAAAAATGCACTGCGACTTCTTAGACGATTATTAGAGCATTATTTTTGGCTGTAGGCCAACGCTTTAATCTGGTTTTAGCAGGCAAACAGTTCATTAGCTGCAAAATCAAACCAAATAAACTCAAACAGCAATTTACCCGCTGCAGTCAGGGGCAGCTAATTTGTGACGAATAGTCATGTCCATCAAGAAGGCTTGACGCTTCGGGCAGCTCGTCAATCGATATATCAATTCTTGAAGGCATGTATTCCACCAATTTTTAATGAAACAACGGCAGTAATCGCTATCGCGATTGCGCCAATAATTCCGAGCGCCATCTGAATGGAGTATAACCCCAGCACATATCCAAATACGGAGAAAAACATTGCGG
>CABRZN010000158.1 GCA_902475445.1 uncultured Collinsella sp. | reverse complement strand
CAGAACGTCATAGGTTCGAATCCTATACGCCGCACCAACTGAACTTTAAAGCCTCCGGTAACGGAGGCTTTTCTTATATGTCGACATACTTGAGGAGTTGCTTTCGCCGTGTTTGAAAGTATCGAGTCGATCGACTGCATCAAATGAGTAAAAATCAAATTCGATAACTTTTTTTGAAAAAATGCTTGACCATTATTCAGTCCCTGTGCATAATAATCAACAAGTCGCGGCGTTACCTCAGCTGGATAGAGGGTCTGACTACGAATCAGAACGTCATAGGTTCGAATCCTATACGCCGCACCATTTGAGATTAAAGCTCCCGGCAACGGGGGCTTTTCTTTTACGTAAACACCGCATTGATTCGAACCTCGGTCGAGGCGCGGGCGTAAAGAAAACGCGGAGCGTTTTTAGCCCGCGGGCGAGCACGCCGGCAGGCGGGCGAAGCCGGTGCGGATCCGCGCAGCGGATGCGCGGAATCATATACGCCGCACCATTTGAGATTAAAGCTCCCGGCAACGGGGGCTTTTCTTTTGCGCCAGCTTGAGTGCTTTCGTCCAAAGGGACGATTTCCTGTCGACTCGTGTAAGATTCCGAGTAGATGTCGCGACTTATTCGCGACCACTCCTTCTTCAAGCGACCGATCAGGGTGATATTCCGTGGCAGAGCGTCCGACATACAAGCTCAGGTTTCTCGATCCCAAGAAGCGCTTTCCGGCGATGCCCGAGCAGCCTGCGGGACGCTCATATGGCGTGGTCTGGAAACTCTTTGGCGAGGATCAGCATGAATCTTGTTATGTCGTCGAATTCGTTGGCAAAAGCCATGTGTCGCTTTTGGGCTACGTAAGCGTTTCGGGTGAGGTGTACAAGGTGGACCGCCCCGTCAGCGAGGCTCCGCTGCCCAACGATCCCGACATGGAACTGGTCCTTGACGAGTCGGACTCCGGTATTGGTGAGATTATGGTGAGGGGAGCAAACGGCACGATGCGCGCGTGCGCGCGAACCGTCGGCTCTCCCGAAGGTCCCATGCGCGAACAGTCCGATCACGAGACATGGAATTCGACCCGCTCCCTTCCTTACGGTGAGTTCATGGCATCGATGTTCCTGCGCTACGTGATATTCGCTGACTCCGAAAATACCATTGCGAGCACGGCGGACGCCGACGGACTCGACGAGGGTATGCAAAACGTTGTCGACAAGATCAAGCTCGTAAAGTTGCCCGAGCCGGTCGAGGTGTTTTTGGGCTTTAACACGACACCGCTACCTGACGCTATCGAGACGCTGCTCTACCGCGTTGACCATGCCGAGAATCCGAGCGGTATCGAGCGCTATGCCGCCGCCCTTATGAGTGAAATTGACTTGCCTCGCTTGCGCACCATCGCCGCTAAGTCCGAGATGAGCCTGGCTCGCATCGATCGCTCAAAGCTTTTCTATCTCAATTTTGATCGCAGCCTGCTGGACCAGGACGAGATTGACATGCTGCTTGCCATCGAGTGCCGTCTTAACCGTCTCTCCGGCATCCTTGAGCACATCGGGGCCGGATTGGTCCCTGCGGCATCCTCGCCGAGCCTTGAGGGCTGCGCGCTCTTTGATGCGTGGCATATCGCCAAGACGACCAACGATGTTCCCCGACTGCTTGATACGGCCTCGAGCGATAACCCGTGGGGCAAACCGGGAACGGTTTCGTGCCAGCCGGGCGGTGAGTGGGATGTGCGTACCCGCTTCGCGCGTATTGTCGAGGCACTAAACGTGGTCACACGGCTCGACTATACCTATCGGGCAAACGTTGCCGAGGGGATTATGCTCGTTCGGTTTGGGCACTCTGTCGCGGATGCTATGCCTCAACGTGAATACGACGCCCAAGATGACGCCTGGCGCGAGCTGGACGAGGACACGCGCGCGATCTGGGCCGTGGAGCACGATGCGCGCGTGGCGCTCACGCTTGCGGCAGCGTGTTTTGCCGCGGGCACCTGCATCACGCGCTGCTATGTGCAGATTGCTGCTCCCGACAGTGGGCAGGGCGAGCGCGTTGTCGCAACATATTTCTTTGGGCGCGCGGCCTATCTGGCCGATTGCGTGTCTGTCGCCAAGGATCTTGAGAGCATGGACATGGACGATATGCCGTGCAAGCGTGTGCTTGAGGCGTATGAGTCAACCGCTCCGGAGACGATTGAACCGGCGGAGGTTCATGCTCGTCCGCGTGATGACCATCGCATGCTGCCGCCGGCGCTGCGCGATCTGCTGCTTGCCGATACGGCTGACGAGCTGGAGGTCATGGAAGAGGACGACGACCCATACGTGGCCCGTGTTGTTGAATTGCGCGAGCAGGCAAAAGTCGACCGTACAGGTGCTTTTGAAGGCTTTTCCCGTCTTGTTGAGGAGTTGGAGGCTAAGTGCGCCGTCGCCGAGCTTTTGGCGACAGGTCCGGTTCAAACGCAGTTTTGCGATAACCAGCTGGTGCGCATGGTGCTACCGGTGTTGGAAGAAGACCGCTCTGTGCGAATCCTTCGTGCGCCCGATGCGCTGTACTTTGCCCAGCACGAGATCTGCAGCTTTTACGCCGAGCAAGAGGACTTTGAACGAGCACTGCCCGAGGTGCGCCATCTTTACGATCTGGCGCGCTCGTCCATGCAGTCGCACTTTGCGCTCATCAACGTGCTTGCGCGTCTGGAGCGCTTTGACGAGATTATCGAGGTGGCGCGCCACGGCCTACGTATTGCCAGCGATCGTTCTGCAATCGGCTACCTGTTCTATCGCTTGGCGTTTGCCTATTGGAATTGCGATCAGCTCGACCTGGCGCTGGCTTGTTACCGTCTGGTGCCGCGCGGCGAGGAGTCGGGCAGCAGCGCGCTGGAAGAAATGCAGGGCCTTATGAACGAGATGGGCGTCAGCGGGCCTCCGACGTTCGAGGAAGCGGTCGAGACCATCCACAAGGCTGGACTAGAGCTGCCGCCAGTGTCCGCCGTGACGAATCAGCTGGCAGATGCCGCTGTGCAACTGGTCGACAACGGTTTCTTTTTCCTGGCGCGCGGTTGTATCTTCCAAATGTGGCGCACCATGGGCAACGACGAGCTCGGCTCCCTCAACCGCTCGCTGGGGTAGGCGAAGCTTTCAAGAAGGAAAGGCTGCTAGTCAATTAGAAAATTTCCTCTTGCTCATCCTTGGCTGTTTGGTTACTATAGAACGGCTGTTACGGAGAGCTGACCGAGAGGCCGAAGGTGCTCGCCTGCTAAGCGAGTATGCCCCAAAAGGGCATCTGGGGTTCGAATCCCCAGCTCTCCGCCAGTATGACTTTAAAGAAGGGTCCCATTTGGGGCCCTTTT
>CABRZN010000157.1 GCA_902475445.1 uncultured Collinsella sp. | reverse complement strand
GCCGTCAACGGCGGTGCCGGTGCCGCTGGCATGTTCGGTGCCGTGACGGTGGATATTGAGCGTTCGGCGCTGAGCGAACTCGGTGTGGATGTGGCCGACGAAGCGCTGGTCGAGGAGTTGGCCGCCGCCGTGCTGACCCGTGTGGACACCTGGGCGGTTGTTGCTAACACGCCGCAGGGCGCTGCCGGTCCGCTGGCTCCCGTGCTGGGCGAGTACTTCGACATGGTGCCGCTGCTGGGCCGCCAAGTTGCGGTGGTGTCGCCCAACGGCCTGCCGCTCGCGGTCGGTGTGTTCGCGGGTCTGGACATCTGGGGCCGCGCGACCATCAAGACCGATGCCGGCGAGCAGGAGTTTCCGCCAGAGGCTGTACGGATTCGCGGGCTGTAACGCGAGGCGCCCGCGCTCAAAGACAACGATGACAACGAAGCCCTCTTCGGCCTGTGCCGGGGAGGGCTTTGCGTGACTGCGGGGTAGCACCTCGGACCTATTCCTCAAAACTGAAAATTTTTCGATTTTGAGGAATAGAATTAAGCCAGCTCGGGCTTTTGCGAGGTATATTCGTTGCAGAGCCTATTCCTCGAAACTGAAAAATTTTCGTTTTTGAGGAATAGCGATAAAAGACCGCAGGGAGGCGCCAATGAAACTCATCAATAGAACGTCATACATGGACATGTTGACGAGCCTTATTGGCGTGCCGGACATCAAGGTCATAACGGGCATTCGCCGTGGCGGTAAGTCAAAATTGCTCGAGGCCCTCCGCGATTACGTGGAGGCAAATCTGTCCAATTCGAATGTCATCCATATCAATTACAACCTCGACGAGTTCGAGGACCTGCTCGAATATCATGCCCTGCTCGCCTATGTAAAAGAGCATCGAGCGTCCGACAAGCAAAACTTCCTGCTTATCGATGAGGTTCAGATGTGCGACGGCTTTGAACGCGCGATCAACAGCCTCCATGCATCCGAGCAGTACGACATTTTCATTACCGGATCGAACGCCTTTTTGCTGTCGAGCGATCTGTCGACGCTCTTTACGGGGCGTACGTTCGAGATCGAGGTTTTCCCATTCTCGTTTGAGGAGTATCGTCTCTATGGCGACGAGGGCGATGTCGACCGCGACTTCGATGAGTACGCGAGAACCGGCGGTATGTCCGGCTCTTACCCTTATCCACTGCAGGAGCAGCGCTATCAATATCTCTCCAATGTCTTTAAAACGCTCATCGTGAGGGATATCGTGCAGCGGCATAACGTGAGAAACGAATCGGCGCTGCTGCGCATTGCCGATTACATGATGGACAACGTTTCCAACATTACGTCGGCACGCAACATTACTGATGCATTAAATGCGGATGGGCTAAAGATTACGAACAAGACGGTCGGCACGTACATGGGGTACCTGTGCGATGCGTTTGCCTTCTATAAAGTTCGTCGGTACGACATTCGCGGCAAAAAATACCTTAAGAGCGGCGAGAAATATTACCTGGCAGACCACGCGTTCAAATACGCACTGCTCGGTACACGTGATATGGATTGGGGACGCGTATACGAGAACATGGTGGCCATCGAGCTGCTGCGCCGCGGATACGAGGTATACGTCGGTGTGCTCTATAAAAAGGAAATTGACTTTATAGCAATCAAGCGAAGCGAGAAGCTCTACATTCAGGTGAGCGACGACATCAGCTCGGATAAGACATTTGAACGCGAGATTTCGCCACTGCTGAGCATTGGCGACGCGTACCCCAAGATGATTCTCGCCCGAACGCATCACGAGGCCACGGACCGCAATGGGGTGCAGATCGTGGACCTGGCGAGGTGGCTATGCGGCGAGGCGTAGCAGAAAGCCTATTCCTCAAAACTGATAAATTTTCGATTTTGAGGAATAGGACCGATGCGTTGCCTAGTTCGCCGCTCGCGTTCGTGCTCGACTTAAGCCCCTGCTCTATCCCAGCTCCTGCATACGGCGGTAGATTTCGCAGATACCCTTGATGGTGAGCTGTCCGTCGACCACGTCGAAGGCATCGGTCGAATCGGCGACGATGCTGGCGAGACCGCCCGTGGCGATAACGGTGGCATCCTCGCGGCCCAGCTCGCGCTTCATGCGCGCGACCAGGCCCTCGGCCATGGCGGCGGCGCCCGTTACGGCGCCCACCTTGATGCACTCCTCGGTATCGCGGCCGATGGCGTGCTCGGGCGCCTCGAGCGGAACGCTGGCGAGCTTGGCGGCTCGGGCGGCGAGCGCGTCCATCGAAATGCGGATGCCCGGCGCAATAGCTCCACCAATGTAATAACCGTCCTCATCGATGACGTCGATATTGGTCGCGGTGCCAAAGTCCACCACGATTGCCGGCGCGCCGTAGAAGGTCTCGGCCGCAACGGCGTTAGCGACGCGATCGGCGCCTACGGCCTGGGGACGCGCCGCGCGCAGCTTGGTCACCGCGGCCGTCTGCGGCCCGATAACGATGGCGTCCGCGGCAATGCGGTCGGCCACAGTGTGCCACTCGCGCGAGAGCTGCGGCACCACGCCGGCGAAGGCGACCGCGTCGACCGCGTCGAGCGAGAGGCCGTACATCTTAAAGAAGCCCATCAGGCGCACATGGATCTCGTCGGCGGTATAGGAGCGGTCGGTGGGCATGCGCCACGACTGCAAAAGCTCGTCTCCGTCAAACAGGCCCATGGCCGTCTGCGTGTTTCCCATATCGATAGCGAGCAGCATGTCTACTCCCGGTGTTGGCATAAAAGGACGCGCACCATTGTATACGCGCCGTCGACGGCGCTCGGCCGCGATTCGTTTACGGTGATAGGGGCTGAGGGGTTTAAATATGAAGGAATTATGCTCTACGAGATTTTCCTTGCCGTTTACCGAACTCCCGCGTAATATTCCTTCTGCGCACATGAGGCGCCCAGACATTGCGGGGTGGAGCAGTCTGGTAGCTCGCCGGGCTCATAACCCGGAGGTCGTAGGTTCAAATCCTGCCCCCGCGACCAAGACTTTTAGCAGCTCAGAGGCATTGTCTCTCTGGGCTGTTTCTTTTTTGACTTTCAATCTTGGTCGAATTTTGGTCGAAATCAATTAATAACGGCATTTTTCGAACAGGATGCCTGCTTGAACCATCTCCACACTGGTTGACGCCGGTTGGCGACGAGTTCAGCAGGACCGTTCGGCGCTCCTCCACACTTTCTGCGCTTTATTTGAGAGTTACCAGACAAGAATGACGAAGTCCCTCTAGCTCTGGCGGGCCTATGCCGTGGGCATGGGTGGGGCCCCACCGGGGGCGGGCCTTATTTGGAAAGAGGCAGTTACAAGACCGTAGATTGCTCTTGGTCGAATTGGCCTGAAATGAGATTCGGGTCGCTACGCCCATTATCTAAGGCTCTGTTAGACCAGGATTGACATGCCGACCTGCCGGCTAACTCGCC
>CABRZN010000156.1 GCA_902475445.1 uncultured Collinsella sp. | reverse complement strand
TTACGGCGGGCCTGGCGCAGCGATACATCAATATCGAGAACCTCAAACCCGGCTCGCGCGCCGTCATTTTGGGCTCGGGCGATATCGGGCTGATCATGGCGCGCCGCTGCACGCTCGAGGGAATATCAGTCGAGGGCGTATACGAGCTCATGCCGTACGCCAACGGCCTGCGCCGCAACGTCAAGAACTGCCTGGACGACTTTGGCATTCCGTTGCACCTGTCCACCACCGTCACGTGCGTGATTGGACACGATCGCGTGGAGGCCGTCGAGGTGAGTCAGGTCGACGAGCGCCTGACGCCCATTCCAGGAACCGAGCGCGTTGTTCCGTGCGACACGCTGCTGCTTTCGGTGGGTCTGATTCCCGAGAACGAGCTTTCGGTGGGCGCGGGCGTTGAACTTGACCCACGCACGCGCGGCGCCGTGGTGGACCAGAGCCTGCAAACGGGCGTGCCGGGCATCTTTGCCTGCGGCAACGTGCTACACGTACACGACCTGGCCGACAACGTGACGAACGAGTCCGAGCGTGCCGGCGCGGCTGCGGCGGCGCACGCGCTGGGGGCTGTCGGCACCGCAACGGGAGTGGCAGACGCGGACTGCGAGCTCAAGGTCTCCCCCGCCGGCATCGCGGGCTACGCCCTGCCGGGACGCATTACGACTGTGGCACTCACCAAGCTCAACTTCCGCGTGCGCCGACCCGTCGACGCTGCCCGCGTGCGCATTCTGGCAGGCGACGAAGAGCTGTTTGCAGGCAAGGTCCGCCCGTTTAAACCGAGCGTCATGGAAAGCTTCCCGCTGCCGGCAAAGATGATTCAGCAGGCGTTCGACATGGGTGCCAGCGAGCTTATTCTGTCCGTTGATCCTGTTGAGGAGGCGTAAGGCCATGAGCAAGAATGCGACCAAGACCTTGCAGTTCAACTGCACGACCTGTCCATCCGAGTGCCTCCTGACCGTAGAGGTGAAGCGCGATGCCAACGGCGCCGTGGCAGCGGTGCGCTCCGTAACCGGCAACAACTGTCCGCGCGGCGATACGTTCGCGCATCAGGAGCTCACCTGCCCCATGCGCGTGCTCACGACGACCGTGGCCGTCTCCGGCGGCGACGAAGCACTGCTCCCCGTGCGCACGGCCGAAGCCATCCCGCTGGCACTCCACGCCCAAGCCATGGACCTCATCCGAGGTCTAGTCGTCAACGCCCCCATCCGCATGGGCGACGTCGTGCTAGAGAACCTCCTAGACACCAACATCAACCTAATCGCCAGCATGGACATCGAGTAGCTAATTTGGGACGGGGCTCTTTTAGCTGCTTTTGCAAGGAGTGTCCCCAGGTGCCGGCATAAAAGGAACGTCCCTATGTGCCGAGCTTGGGATACCATGGTGGCTGCCTAGCGAAAGGATGTTTCATGGCACATGTCGATGACCAGCGTGTGACGCGCGTGCTCGATGCGCTCGAGGCTCAGCACCCCGGCGCACAGCTGCTCGTAAACGACCCGTGGTCGATCTACTACCTGACCGGCTTTTATGCCGATATGTTCGAGCGTTTTTGCGGCGTGCTGCTCGCGCGCGATTGCGAGCCCGTGATCTTGGTCAACGCCCTGCATCAGCTGGCCGAGTACGACAATGCCCGCGTTGCCTACCACAACGATACTGACGTCGTGGCCGACGCCATCGCGAGTGAGATCGACCCAGCCAAGCCGCTTGGCATCGACACCGTCATGCGATCCGGCTTTTTGATGCCGCTCATGGAGCGCCACGCCGCCAGCGAGTTTTTCCTGGGCGACTTTGCCGTCACCGCCGCGCGCACCCACAAGGATGCCGCCGAGCAGGAGCTTATGCGCGCGTCCTCGGCAGCCAACGACGCCGTGATGACCGACGCGATTAAGCTCGTCCACGAAGGCGTGACGGAGCGCGAGATCGCCGACCAGATGCTCAGCCTGTATCGCAAGCACGGCTGCGAGGGCTTTAGCTTTCCTCCCATCGTGAGCTTTGGCGCCAACGCCGGCGACCCACATCACGAACCCGACGGCACCGCGCTCAAGCGCGGCGACGTGGTGCTATTCGACATTGGCGGACGCCATCGCAACTACTGCTCGGACATGACGCGCACGTTCTTTTGGGGTGAGCCGGACGAGGAAACCGCACGCATCTACGACATCGTGCGCCGCGCCAACGAAGCCGCCGAGGGGCTCATCGCCCCGGGCGTGCGCATGTGCGACCTGGACCGCGCCGCACGCGACGTGATTGAGGATGCGGGCTACGGCAAATACTTTACGCATCGCCTGGGCCACTCGATTGGTCTACAGGACCACGAGCCGGGCGACGTCTCGCTGGTCAACGAGCAGGTCGTAGAGCCAGGCATGACGTTCTCCATCGAACCGGGCATCTACCTCCCCGGCCGCACCGGTGTCCGCATCGAGGACCTGGCCCTGGTGACCGAGAACGGCGTCGAGATTCTCAACGCCTACCCCCACGATCCGGTCCGTCTAGACTAGGCAATGCGCCAAAGGGACAGTCCCTTTGCCGCATCCCACCAACACCGCGCCACAAAAACGGCCTATCTACTACGTTTAACCCGCATGGGTCGACCATGCGGGTCTTTTTTAAAAAATGGCAAGCCCTTTACCTGCGATTTTGATTTCGCAATTCTCGGTATGGTCGAGGGTTACCAGCCAAACGTAGTAAATAGGCCCATTTCGTGGCGAGCAAGTCAACTCGAGGAGCAGGGTAGTCAAAATAGCCCTGTCCCAAATTGACTGCTTTTGAGTTGCGGTAATATACGGACCGTTTGAGGCTTCTGGGTTGTAAAGCAGTCCGTATTTCACCGCAACTGATGAGGGGATGGGTTAACGGAGCAGCCCCGCTACTTCGCCTGCTAGGGTGATGGTGCCGGCTGCTACGAAGGGCTCGCCCGCGGCATCGAAGGCAGCGAGGGCCTCGGACACGCTCGGGTAAACGCCAGCGAGCTTATCGGCACCCACCAGGGCAGCGAGTTCCTCTGCCGGCAGGGCGCGATCGGAATCGGTCTGGGTCACGACCACGCGGGGGAACGCCGGAACCAAAACGTCAACGATACCTGCCACGTCCTTGTCGGCCAGCGCGGCGCACAGCAGCGTGGGGCGATTCTCCACGCACGGATCGATCTCGTCCAGCGCGCTCACAAAGTTCTCGCAGCTCTGAGGGTTATGGCAGGCGTCGATCAACTTGAGCGGGTCGGTTCCCAGCACGTCAAAACGGCCCGGCGTGGGACAGCCCATAAGCGATGCATCAAGCTTGTCATGATCGAGCTCGCGACCCAGATACCCCTCGCACAGCATAATCGCGCACGCAGCATTCTGCGGCTGATACACCGGCTTGACCATGCTCGACGTATAGATCGCACGCGGCGTGGTGCAGCTAAACTCAACCGTGTCGCCCACATGCG
>CABRZN010000155.1 GCA_902475445.1 uncultured Collinsella sp. | reverse complement strand
GGGAGACGGCGAGTTAGCCGGCAGGTCGGCATGTCAATCCTGGTCTAACAGAGCCTTGTTTATTCGCTATCCATTTTTTGTTTCTGCTGGTAATTTAGTTGCCTATTATTTTTTAATGGCATTAGATTTATTTGCACAACATTTTGCTCAAGAGTAAACATCCTGTGAACGGTCAAAAATCGACCGTGAGCGGTAGGTCATTAACCGGGATGAATATCCTACCAAATTGATGAGAATATCTAAAACCCATCGGTGGTTAGAAGCATGATGTTCAGACAACAATATTTGAATTTTCCCACAGATTTTAGGTATCAATTCGCCCAAATCGCCTGAAGCCACCGCAAAGGCGCCTGTTCCCTTTGCGGTGGCTCTCCCCCGGCGCTACAGCAGATGCTCCTCGATAAAGATCGCGATGCCGTCTTTGTCGTTGCTGGCGGTTACAAAATCGGCGGCAGCACGGGTAGCATCGCTGCCGTTTGCCATGGCCACACCCACGCCGGCGTCAGCCACCATGCAGGTGTCGTTATCGGCATCGCCAAACACGCAGATGTTCTGGAGCTCCATGTCGTTGAGCTCCGCCACGCGCACAAGGCCGCGCGTCTTGGACACGCGCGGATCCATGAACTCGTAGAGCCGCTGCGTGGTTTGCAGAGCCGCCGCCTTAACAGTGTTATCGGCAAACGTCGATGCCCGCTCAATCACCTGCGGCATCACCTCGGGCGCCATGGTAAACATCACCTTGGGCTGCGGCTCGCGCAAGAACTCGGCAAAATCGACCACCTGGTAGGGCACACCGTCGACCTGCGACAAGTGCTCCACGCACGCGTTGCTCTCGGGAACGTAAAACACGCCGTCTCGGGGGCAGACGGGCGTTGCCGGAAGGTCCGCCATGTGCTTGCAGATGCGCGCGATGGTTTCGCCCGGCAGCGGGTAGCTCAGCTCGTTGATGCCGTACGCGCGGTCGATGACCTCGGCGCCGCCACAGCCCACCATCACATCTACCAGGCCGTCGATGCCCCAGAGCTCATACATGGCCTCGGTCGCATGGGCGTCACGCCCGGTGCACAAGCCAAAGAGCACGCCGCGCTCGCGCAGGGCGCGGATCGCGGCCACGGTGCGCAGGGACACCGTGTGCTCGCTTGTGAGCAGCGTGCCGTCGATATCGCAGAACACGGCTTTGATGTGGCTGAATGTGGCGTCCATGGGGCCCTTTCTGGGTAGCGCGGCGGTGTGGAACGTGGTCGGAAATGGTGTACATGGTATACCAAGGCTCGGGCAGTTGGGGCCCGACCGCTACAAAGGTGCCCGGCCCCTTTGTGGTGGCTTGTAGTGCTCAAGTCTCAGCACAATCCATCACAACATTCGACGTTTTTCGGCAAAATCGCGATTTTCATCGAATGTTGTGACGGTTTCTTACCGTTCTGCAGCACGATCAAAATACTTGTGTCCAAACAGCAGCAGCGCTGCGGGAACCGCCGTTACGACCAAGCCCGCACCTACGAGCGTCTGCTGCACGCCAAATGTTGCCGCCAGCCAGGGGGCAATCGCCAGCGGGGCCACGCCGGCGAACATGTTACCAAAGCCCATGACCGAGTTGACGCGGCCGAGCTGCTCGAGCGGCGCCGTCGTTTGCACAATGGTGTTATGGAGCGGGTTGACGACGCCCCAGGCCACGCCCAGGGCGATCTGGCCGACAAGAGCCACGCCCACGTACGGCGTGCCCACGTAGAGCAGGCTTCCCAGGCCCACGGACATAAGCGCCACGAGCAGCGTTTTAAGACTGACGAGGCGCGGCGGCATGCGGAGCGCGACCACGGCGCCCAGCACCGCGCCCACACCGCAGGCAGACGATAGCCAGCCCATCCACTCGACACCGACGTGCAAGACATCGCGATAGAAGAACGACTCCAGCGGATCGAAGGCGCCGTAGCCAAAGTTCGAAAGAAAGATGATGCAGAAGAGCAGGGCGAGAACGCTGTTGGTGAAGACCGTCTTGATGCTGGTCGCGAAGGTGGCGCGGGCGGACGTGCTGGGGTCGGGGCGGTTGGCTTGGCTTGCGCGCTCCCCTTCCTCCGCCGAATCGACCTTCTCCTGTCCGGCGATGCGACCCGTCTGCGGTTTAAATCCCCAGCCGGCGATGAGCGCAAGCAGGGTGAACAGCATCATGAGCACGAACACCGCGCGCGACGATGCGGCCGCCGCGACAAAGCCGCCCAGCGTGGGGCCAACGATAATGCTCACGTTGGAGAACATGGTGATGGCGGAGTTGATGTCTTTGAGTTCAACGGGGTCGTCGGTGAGGTAGGCCGGATAGGACGTGGCGATGGGCTGGGCGAACCCCATTACAAAGCCCAAGAGTACCGCGCCGGCAAGGACCGTTCCGGTCGCGCTGCCAAAGGCGATGATCGCCGCGCCCGTTGCCAGTGTGCTTACGATGCTCAGCATAAAATGGCGGCGCGGGCCCCAGGCGTCGAGCGCTGCACCGCCCGCAAAGGACCCCAGGATCACGAAGACGTTCATAAACAGAACGGCCAGCGACGTCGCGACGACCGAGGCGCCGTCCGCATAGGTAAGCGTTCCGATAACGCCGATAAAGTAGCTGGTCTGGAAGCCGGTGTAGATCAGAAACCGCATTGCCACCAGGCGCTTGGCCTGCGCGGACAGCGATGGTTGGGATTTTGAGATTCGAGATAGGGACATGGGCGCTCCTTGTTGCATACGAATACGGGCCGCGGGCATTGACCGCCGGCCATCGACTCAATCTTTCCGTATGCAACGTTAAGGACGCATCGGGCCCCTTCTCTCCGTTTTTGCCCGGATGAACTACTTGATAGATTTTAAGGCATGTCCCAAACATCTACCAAAACAAAAACCACCACAAAGGTACCTGCCTGTGGTGGCCCAATGATATGGCAGCGTAGCGAGCCGGTTCCAAGTGCCCCAGGTCGCCCCGAAAGAGGAGCGACGCGTACTTTGGTACGCGAGCGACGGCCTGAGGGGCGAGATGGGGTGCTTGGGGCCGGCGCAGCGTCAAGCCTAAAGATGGTCTTGGATCAGGTCGCAAATGGCTCGGGCGTCGTTGATGTTGATGGATCGGGTCGCAAAGCCGGCGTCGAAGGCCTGACGCGCCAGGGCCTCGTTGCAGGCAAGGGCCAGCGTGTGGCCGTCGACCAGGTCGAGCGAGCTCTTGCCGCGCAGACGGTCGACACCGGAGCGCGCGACCACGATGTTGTCGAAGCCCTCGGTCTTGTAGCCCTCGATGATCACCACGTCGACATCGTTGTAGCGCGACAACAGCTCGCGCGCGGGCATCTCGTCCTCCTCGCGCGTGTCGGCGTACTCCGCCCAGCGCGTGGCGCAGATGAGTCCCACGTGCTTGGATCCGGCTTGGTGATGGCGCCACGTATCCTTAGCGGGCACATCGATATCAAAGCCATGATGCCCATGATGTTTGAGTGAACCCACGCGCAGGCCGCGGCGGGTGAGCTCGGCAATGACCTTCTCGACGAGC
>CABRZN010000154.1 GCA_902475445.1 uncultured Collinsella sp. | reverse complement strand
TGTATCGCGGCGCACGGCGGGATCGGTCACAATGCCGCCCTCGCCCACCAGCGCCGCCGGAGCCTCAAACTGCGGCTTTACGAGCGTACAGAATGCACCCGTAGGAGCCATGCACGCCAGTACCGCATCGATAATGTTCGCGATGCTGGTAAACGAGACATCACACACAGCCAGGTCGATGGCGCCGGCATAGCCAAGCTCAGGCAGCTGCGTCACGTTTGTGCGCTCATGCAGCGTCACGCGATCATCCTGACGCAACGACCAATCGAACTGGGCGCGACCCACGTCCACCGAGACAACGGTCGCAGCTCCGCGCTTGAGCAGGCAATCGGTAAAGCCGCCGGTAGAGCAGCCCACATCCAGGCAGGCAAGGCCCGTCGGATTGATGCCAAACGCATCAAGTGCGCCTTCGAGCTTAAGACCGCCGCGGCCAACATAGGGAATGCGCCCCTTCACGTGCAGTGACAGGCCCGGGGTCACCTTAAGACCCGGCGAAGTCAAGCGCTCGCCGCCACTCGAGACCAAGCCGGCCATAAGAGTGCGAAGGGCATCCGCGCGATCGGCGCAGATGCCCTGTGAAATCAGTTCGTCATCAAGACGCACGCGTTTCATGAATGCCATCAACCATTCGTATCCGGAGATGCGGCCTAGCTATCCTGGGATTCGTTTGCCGCATCCTCATCGTATTCCTGCTCGAGCTTGTCGGCCTCTCGCGGCGTCAACTCAAACTTGTCGACCATATCGACCGCGCGGGAACCCAACTCAATCGCTTCGTCAAACAAATCGAGTGAACGCTCCAAGGAGGTATCCTTGGAGCGAACGGTAGCGATGATCTGGTCCAGACGGTCCGAGATCTCGTCAAAGTTGCGGACAGAACCCTCTGGCATGGCTACTCCTCGACGGAGTCGGTGTCGGCCTCGACGGCCCCAGCAGCGTCCGCGTCCTCGGCAAGTACACCGGCAGCAGCCTGAGCAGCAGCGACCTTGGCGGCTGCCTCGGCAGCCTGTGCCTCCTCGCGAGCGCGATCCTCGGCCAGCAGCTCTTGGTACAGGTCCTCGCCCGGCAGTTCCTCGCTGCGAGCGATCTTGCCCAGCACGCCGTTGACAAACGATGCGGACTGGTCGGTACCATAAGCCTTGGCAAGCTCGACCGCCTCGTTGATGACGATGGCGTCCGAGACCTCTTCGTCGGTAAGGAAGCGCATCTCGTAGACGGCGATACGCAGCAGGTTGCGGTCGGCACCGGGCATGCGCATAAGATCCCAGTTCTTGGCGACGGCTCGCAGGGCACAATCGATGCGATCGATGTGCTCGTAGGCACCGCGGCAAAGCTCCAGTGCATAGGGGTCGAGGGGACCCTTCGAGATCAGGAAATCGCCCTCGAGGACGCGCTCGAGCGGACTGTCCGTGGCCTCGGCCTGGAACAGCAGCTGCAGCGCCTGACTGCGGGCAAGCGTGCGCCCGCGATAAACCTTAAGGCTCAAAGGTTACTCCTTGGGGAAAACGAGGCCGTCAATGCAAACGTCAACGCGCTCGACCTCAACGCCCACCTGAGCATCGATGGCAGCGACCACGGCGGCGCGAACGGCCTCGGCGAGCTTCTTGAACGGATAGCCAAAGAACACCACGACACGCACGGTGAGTGCGAGCTTGTCGCCGATGACCTCGGCCTCGACCGCCGGCTCGGAAGCTGGGGCCTTGGACGAGAGCATCATGGAGACAAGGTTGGTGGCAAGGTCCTTGACGCCAACGGAGGCGATGCCCTCGACATCCGACACGGCGCGCGAAACGATGGCGGTCAGAACATCGGGCGAAATGCCGATGCCGTCAATCTTGATTTCCTGGGGCATGAGTCCTCCTAGAAGAGTTGGTTGTTAGACGCGGGAGACGAACTTGCCGTCGCGGGTGTCAACCTTGATGACCTCGCCCTCGTTGAGGTACATGGGGACCTGGATGACAGCGCCGGTGTCGATCGTGGCCGGCTTGGTGGAACCCTGGACGGTGTCGCCCTTAAAGCCCGGGTCGGTCTGGACGATGGTGGTCTCGATGAACATCGGCGGGGTCACGCCCATGAGCTCATCGTCGGCGAAGAGCAGCTGGCAAATGTCGTTCTCGCGCAGCCACTTGGAGTTCTCGCCCACCATGTCCTCGGGAACGGGAACCTGCTCATAGGTCTCGTTGTCCATGAAGATGTAGTCGGCGCCATCGTTGTAGAGGTACTGGAACTCACGGGTGGTGAGCATGACGCTCTCGAACTTGGTGCCGGCGTTGCAGGTGTTCTCGACGACACGGCCGCTCTTGATGTCGCGGGTCTTGTAGCGCACAAACGCGCCACCCTTGCCCGGCTTGACATGCTGGAACTCGACGATGGTGTAGACCTTGTCCTTAATGCGGAGACCGAGGCCGTTCTTGAAGTCGGCGGTAGAAATGGTAGGCATAGCGACCTTTCTTGTTATGGGCAGGACGCACAAGCGTCCAAATTACATACGACCGAAATTATACACTTGCAGACGGCGCCTGCAGCGAGCGCATAAAAAGAGAACGCGGGGCGCCCGAAGTGCTCCGGACGCCCCGCCCCAAAAATCTATCGAAATGGGCTAGCAATCGATGATGTGCAGGTCGTGCGGGGTCTTGGTGAAGGGCTCGTAGCCGTTCTCGGTGACCACGCCGTAGTCCTCAAGGCGCACGCCGCCCACGCCCGGCAGGTAGACGCCGGGCTCCATGGTAACAACCGAGCCGATCTCGATGGTGTTCTTGCTGCGGTTGAAGTTGGGCAGCTCGTGAATGTCGATACCAACGCCGTGGCCCAAGCCATGGTTATAGTAATCGCCATTGCCGGCATCGCCGATGATCTTCTTGGAGAGCTTGAAGATGTCGTTACCCTCGACGCCCGGATGGATGGCGGCGACGCACTCCTCGTGCGTGCGGCGCACAAGTGCATACAGGTCGAGCTGCTCCTGGGTAGGCTCGCCCATCACGACGGTGCGCGTCATGTCGGAACGATAATCGCAGTAGCCCGCGCCGTAATCCATGAGAACGAAATCGCCCTTCTCGATGACACGGTCGCTCGGGACGGCATGCGGGTTGGCGGTGTTGGGACCGCTCGCCACGATGGAACCAAAGGCAAGGCTGTCGGCGCCGTTGGCGAACATAAAGTTCTCGAGCTCGTTGCGAACCTGCTTCTCGGTCATACCGGGCTTAATAAAGCCGAGCATATGCTGGAAGGCGGCATCGGTGATCGACTGCGCATGGCGCATGAGCTCGATCTCCTCGGCATCCTTGATGGCGCGCATCTTGCGGATGTCGTCGTGCATCAGCGGTAGCATGCAGGCGACGGAACGGTCCTCCAGGCCGCGCTGAATACCCTGGTAGAAGTTAATCTGCATATCGTCTTCGACAGCGCAGACACGGCACTTGTTGGCTGCGATCTTGCCGGCGACCCAGCCGGGAATGGTACCCTCGTCCATGTCGTAGACCCAAGGGCTGCCGGCGGGCGTGTTCTCCTCAAAGCTGTTGAGGTAGCGCGAGTCGGTGTGGAACAGGCACTGGTCGACCGTAATAAACGCAGCGTGCGGGAACTCGAAGGTGTAGTCGAAGACGCCCTTCACGCCCGTGAGCCAAC
>CABRZN010000153.1 GCA_902475445.1 uncultured Collinsella sp. | reverse complement strand
GCTCGCCATCGCGCGCGTGGCTGTGGCCGATCCGCCGGTGCTCATCCTGGACGAGGCCACAAGCTCCATCGACACGCGCACCGAAAAGCTCATCGAGCGCGGCATGGACCGCATCATGCGCGGCCGCACCACGTTTATGATCGCGCACCGCCTGTCCACCGTCCGCGACGCCGACGCGATCATGGTCCTCGAACACGGCCGCATCATCGAACGTGGCACTCACGAGGAGCTTCTGGCCCAGCACGGCGAGTACTGGCAGCTAGCGCATGGCTTAAAGGAGCTAGATTAACCCGTTTGAGCACGGTGCTTTAGCTCTCCATGCTCCTCACCCCGCCTCAAACCGTCCCAACATTCGACGTTTTTCTCGATTTTGAGGAAAAGCATCGAATGTTGGGACGGTTTTTCTGTCACTCGATCGGGTGGAATCGCTAACTTGCATGTAAAGGTGTGCGAATCCGCGAGCAGGGGAATAAGGTTGGTTATCCGACCCATTGGAGGGCTCATGGACCTGCCGATCGTCCTGTCCCATAAGACTGCCTGGCTGTACCACAACGTGGCGCGCCCGTCTGAGCTGCTTTCGCGAGCAAGCAGTCTATACGATGAGGACTCAATTGCCGACGAAGCGGAGTCGACCGCGGGCCTGCCTAAATTGGGGCTCGATGCCAAGGGGCTGAGAATATCTGCGGCGGTCGAGATCGTTACCGACTACCTGGCCTCACTTGGCATTCCGCATGAGGAGCTCGATCGTATTGACACGCTGGTCAGCTTCGATTTTGAGCGCTCTCGGCCGGCGGGTCTCCGACGACATGTGTTTGGGGCGCCCATACCTTCGGATCATCTTATCGAGGTGGCAGAGGGCCTCTTGGTGGTTGATGAGGCCATGTGCTTTGTGCAGGCGGGTTCATGGATGAGCGAGCCCGAGCAGCTGGAATATGGCTATGAAATCTGCGCCCGATACCATTTGAATCATCTGTCGACGGACGATTATGTCGAGATGGGGCAGAGGTATACCGTTGCCGACTTGATTGCCTATTGCAATGAGAATCGATCTCGCCAGGGGGCTGTACGTGCGGCCGCCGTGCTCAAGCGCGTGCACGATGGCGCGCGGTCGCCCATGGAGACGGCCACCGCAATCATGGTCGTAGCAAAACGTTCCCAGGGCGGGCTGGGATACGCCAAGATCGAGCTCAACCATCGGGTCGTTGTTCCCAACGAGTTCAAGTATCTCGCAAAGGCCGGATATTTCGAGATCGACGTATATGCGCCTGCGAGCGGTACGGGGATTGAATACAACGGCTCGGACCATCTTGATAAACAACGCAGCGCGTCGGATGCGGAGCGTATGACCGTGCTGAGCGCGCTGGGCTTTAGGATGATCGTCCTCACCGGGACTCAGTTTGCCCACCAGCTGCAATTGCACCGGGCGATGAACGCCATCGCACTCGCTATGGGCCTTAAGTGCGACCGAAGCGAAGCGTTCCAAAAGCGGCAGAACGACCTGCGAGAATTCGTGATTCGCCACTGGAACGGCGGCCTCTAGGGGCGTCTAGCTCGTCTTTCGAGCTCTGCGAACACCTAAACCGTCCCAACATTCGACGTTTTTTGCCAATATCGGGAAAAGTATCGAATGTTGGGACGGTTTGAATGCTGAGGATGGGCTCGGGAAGTCCATCTTGCTCGAATGGCCTGTCCTGTCGTACGCGTGTCGACCCGGTTCCCGTGTGCGGTACTATATTCCCTGAAGAATAATGGCCTGCGCGAGGGGGGGCTGCGTGGACGGGCGCGTGCAACATGACGGCTTTGGCCGCGATATCAACTACCTGCGCATTGCCGTTACCGACAAGTGCAATTTCCGCTGCATTTACTGCATGCCGGCCGATGGCGTGGCGCCCCGCGCGCACGATGAGCTACTCAGTGCCGAGGAAATCGCCCGCTTTGTGCGCTTGGTGGCGGGGGAGGGCATTCGCCGCGTGCGCCTGACGGGCGGCGAGCCGCTGGTCAGCCGCCGTATCATCCCGCTCATTCGTGACATCCGCGCGATTCCGCAGATCGAGGACATCTCGCTCACCACCAACGGAGCCCTGCTGCCCAAGCTGGCACCGCAGCTCAAAGATGCCGGGCTTAACCGCGTCAACATCTCGCTCGACACACTCGACCCTACGCTCTTTGGAAAGATCACGCGCCTGGGCCGGCTCGAGCAGACCATGGCCGGCATCGACGCGGCGCTGGCTTGGGGCTTTGAGCCCGTTAAGGTCAACTGCGTTGTGGTGCGCCGGCTCAACCAGGATGTGGCAGCCCTTGCACGACTGACCGTCGACCGCCCCATCCACCTGCGCTTTATCGAATACATGCCCATCGGCGACGAGCATACGAGCTCGCATTGCGCCGTGGACCCTCACGCTCCCGCGCTCAATCCCGAGTTGTGGGACGCGAGCGATACCGTGCCGAGCGACGAGCTGCGGGCGCGCATCAATGCCGAGGCCGCCGCGGTGGGACTGGGCGAGCTCGAGCCGCTCGACATTAACGACGCTCCTGCCGGCGCGGGTCCTGCGCGCTATTGGCACTTTCCGGGCGCGGCGGGAACGGTCGGCTTTATTAGCGCCATGTCCAACCATTTTTGTGCGAATTGCAACCGTTTGCGCCTGACGGCCGATGGCAACGTGCGTCCGTGCCTGTTCAGCGATGCCGAGTATTCGGTGCGCGACGCCCTGCGCCGTGGTGATGATATGCAGGTACTTTCGATTTGGCGCGATGCCGTGGCCCACAAACCGCAGGAACACGCGATAATTGAGGGCACGCAACGATTTATGTCCCAAATCGGAGGATGATCATATGGCCAAGAGCAGGTACGCCGATGCCACTAAGGCCGCTCGCAGGGCCGCGATGTCTGCCCACAAAGCCACGGCTGCGGCGAATGCTGGCAACGCCGACGCGTCCGCGCAGCCGACTGCCAGCGCTGTCGCCGAGCCCGCCCGTGACGCCCGTCGCGACGAGCTGACGCACGTGGACGCCAAGGGCGAGGTACGCATGGTCGACGTGTCCGACAAGGCCGAGACCCATCGCATCGCCATCGCTGAGGGCACCATCCTCATGCATCCCGAGACGCAGGCTATGGTGCTGCAGGACCGCGCCAAGAAGGGCGACGTGCTCGCCTGCGCGCGCGTGGCGGGCATCATGGCCATCAAGCGCACGAGCGACATCATCCCCATGTGCCATCCGCTGCTCATCACCAAGAGCAAGTGCGATATCGAGCCCATCGCTCCGGCGGGAACGCCGGCCGACGAGACGCCCGAGGGCTGGGCGCCGGCGCGTCTGGACGGGCAGGTTGGCTTTCACGTGCTGGTCACGGCAGGTGTGACGGGCAAGACGGGCATCGAGATGGAGGCGCTGACCGGCGCGAGTGCCGCGTGCCTGACCATCTACGACATGTGCAAGGCCGTTGACCGCGGCATGGAGATCGTCGATGTGCGTCTGCTGCACAAGGAGGGCGGCCGCTCGGGCGTGTGGGATCGCGCGGAGCGTCAAGCTGCTGCTGCCGAGGCCGCTGCTGGCGACGGCACCGCGCCCGCGAGTGCCCCCGTCGCTGCTGTCGCACCCACAGCCCCCACCCCGGCTGTCCCCGCGATCGCGTTTATCGGTTACCAGAACTCGGGCAAGACCACACTTGTCGAGAAGGTCATCGCTGAGCTTACCCGCCG
>CABRZN010000152.1 GCA_902475445.1 uncultured Collinsella sp. | reverse complement strand
TCCCGACGCTCGTCCACGCGGACGAAACGGCGCGCTACGACCTGCGCCTGCCCGCCGATATGTACTGCTTTGCCTCGGGCGACGTTGCCTATCTGGTCGACACGCACCGCGCGCGCCGCGCCGATGCGGCGTTTGCCCAGCATGCCGCACCGTTTCTGTCGCGTCTACTGCCCTGTCGCACGCCGGTCCATATCGCCGCCGAGCAGGTGGGCGAATTCTGCCGCATGGCACTGCCCGTGCTGCGCGAATACACCGACCTCACCGCTCCCGCCGTGCTCGACACCGTGGCGCCCGAGCCGAGCTTTGCCATGGCAATCGGTGTCGATGACGGGCTTGTGACCTGCAAGATTACGGTTTCCTACGGCGACTGGTCGGCAGATCTCTTTAGCCTGGGCGCTCCGGGCAGCCCCTTCGAAGAGCAGCGCCCGGGCGTGCCGCCGCGCGACGAGATGGCAGAGTTTCGCGTTATGGATACGGCGGCCCTGTATTTCGACTTTTACGAGGGCGGCCTGGCGTTTGAGGAACGCGATGACGAGAGCCTGTTCCACTTGCTGACCGAGGGCCTGTCTGCCCTGTCCGAGCTGGGCGAGGTCATGCTCAGTGACCGCCTGCGCCAGGTCTCGGTCCGCCCTGCGCCCAAGCTTTCGGTGCGCGCGACCGTCAAGAGTAACCTGCTCGATGTCGAACTGGGCGCGAGCGGCCTTTCGGCGGCAGACCTTGCCATCTACCTTGACTCCTACAAGCGTCACCAGACGTTTGCGCGTCTCACGTCGGGCGACATCATTCGCCTGGACGAGGGTGCCCGCGCCGCGTTTGGTCTTGCCGAGGACCTGGGGGTCGATGCTGTCGACTTGCTCGACGGCGTGTCGCTTCCCGCGTCGAGTACCCTGTTTGTCGACAGCATGCTTGCGCGCACGCCCGAGCTCGAAGCCGATCGCGACGCTGCGTTCCGTCGCACCGTCGAGCGCTTGGATACGCTCGGCAAGATGGACTTTACGGTGCCGGTCTCGCTCAAGGCCACACTGCGCGGCTATCAGGTCGACGGCTACCAGTGGCTCGGCTCGCTCGAGCACCTGGGCCTCGGCGGTATCTTGGCCGACGATATGGGCTTGGGCAAAACACTGCAGATGATCGCGCATATCCTGGCGCGCGTGGAGGCGGGGGATGCCAAGCCCACGCTCGTGGTGTGCCCTGCGTCGCTCGTGTATAACTGGACCGCCGAGCTGGAGCGCTTTGCGCCTTCGCTCGACGTGTGCGCTATCGTGGGCGCCAAGGCGCAGCGCCGCGTGCAGATAGCCGGCGCTGACGAGCATAACGTGGTCATAACGTCGTATGACCTCATGCGGCGCGATATCGACGAGTATGCCGAGCAGGACTTTGCCCGTGTGGTGCTCGACGAGGCCCAGTACATTAAAAACCCGCTCACGCAGGTGGCGCACGCCGCCAAGCGTCTGCCTGCCGGCGTGCGCTTTGCCCTGACGGGCACGCCCATCGAAAACCGCTTGTCCGAGCTCTGGAGCATCTTCGACTTTTTGATGCCGGGCCTTTTGGGGACGCGCGAGTCGTTTGCCAAGCGCTTCGAAAGCCCGGTCGAGCACGCCGAGGGTGACAGCGCCGCTCGCTTGCAAGCGCTCGTGTCGCCGTTTGTGCTGCGCCGCGTTAAGGAAGACGTGGTGGCCGACCTGCCCGAGAAGATCGAAGACACCGTCATGGCACAGCTCACCGGCGAGCAGCGCAAGCTCTACCTGGCCAACCAAGACCGTATCGCCCAGCAGGTGCAGCATCGCGAGGCATCCGAGTTTAAGAAAGATAAGCTCAAGGTGCTCGCCGAGCTCACCAAGCTGCGCCAGATCTGCTGCGACCCGCATCTACACTACGAGGACTACAAGGCAGGGAGCGCCAAGCTCGACGCTTGCATGGAGCTCGTGCACGGGGCGCTCGACGGCGGGCACCACATTCTGCTGTTCAGCCAGTTCACGGGCATGCTCGATATCATTGGCAAGCGCCTGGCCAAGGAGGACATCGGCTTTCTTAAGCTCACGGGCGCTTCGTCCAAGGAGAGCCGCGCCAAGATGGTCGCGCAGTTCCAAGCGGGCGAGGTGCCGGTCTTTTTGATTTCGCTCAAGGCGGGCGGCGTGGGCCTCAACCTGACGGCGGCCGACGTGGTCATCCACTACGACCCGTGGTGGAACGTGGCCGCGCAGGACCAGGCGACCGACCGCGCGCACCGTATTGGCCAGCAACATACCGTGACCGTGTACAAGCTCATCGCCAAGGACACGATCGAGGAGCGCATCATGCAGATGCAGGAGTCCAAACGCGACCTGGTCAACAGCGTGCTTGGCGGCGACGGCATCTCCTCGGCACTGTTTACCCGCGAGGATGTTCTGGCGCTGCTCGGCGGCGACGGACGCTAGCTGCGCAGATGGCAACCGGGGCTGTTGAGACGGCTCCGGGTTGCCGGCGCGCTCTGACCCCGGGCGCTAGCCTCGCTCGTTATGTGTTCATTTGCGATGCCGTGGATGGTTCGCCTGCCTTTGGGCATAAGAACCTCAAGAACATCGGCACATCAGCAAAGGAGATCATCATGGCGAAATTCTTTAAGGACCCCGACGGCAAGCTCATTGCCGCCCTTGGCAACGACGTTGCAACCCCTGCCGGCTGCACGGAGCTGACCGCGAACACCGAGGATGCGGCGCACGAGAAGCACGTGCCGGTCGTTGAGAGCGAGCGCGACGGTCACGTGATCCGTGCGCGCGTGGGCTCGGTCGAGCATCCTATGGTGCCCGAGCACTACATCGAGTGGATCGCCCTTGAGGCCGAGGGCCGTCTGGAGGTCCATTACCTCCAGCCCGGCATGAAGCCCGCGACGTTTTTTGCCGGCGGTTCCAAGACCGGTACCGTCTATGCCTATTGCAACCTGCACGGGTTGTGGTCCGCGACGTTCTAGGAGCGCGCCCCCGCTCGGGGTATCATAGCTAGCATATGCACATGCAAGCGCCGACTGCATCTTGTGGCCGGCGCTTTTACTACGACAACGATGGTTTACGACGGAAAGGGCTGAGCCATGAAGCTCGCACTTGCACAGATCGATATGCGCCTGGGTGATATTGAGGGTATCTGCGGTCGCATCGAGGACCAGGCGCGCCTGGCCCACGAGCGCGGTGCGCGCGTGCTGTGCGTGCCGGCTCCGCTCTTTATGGGAGCCCTGCCCGGCGGCCTGGTGGGCGCTGCCGACTTTGAGCACGACATGCTTGCCGGCTTGACCGGCGTCGCCGAGCGTATCCAAGAGCTCGATATGATCTGCATCGTGCCCGCAGCGGTTTCGTTTGAGGGCCAGCCCCTGCTCGACTATATGATGCTCAAGGACGGTCGTGTGGTGCCGGCCCGTTCGAGCATTGCCCTGCAGCGCGGTGGGAACGGCGATGCCCGTTGGGCGCCGCCAGTCTTCGATGTGGACGGCGTGCGTATCGCCGTGATCTTCGACTTGGACCGCGAGCTCGAGATGCTGCCGACCGGCGTCGACCTTATCGCCTATTTTCAGTTCAACGCGTTTGATATGACCGACCGCGAGACCGCTGCGATCGCAGCCGTGCGCAGCGGAGCCTACCGCAAGATTGCATCTAAGCGCAGCGTGTGGTTTGCCTGCATGGCGCCGGTCGGTGCCTATGACGAGTCGGTGTATACCGGCGGTTCGTT
>CABRZN010000151.1 GCA_902475445.1 uncultured Collinsella sp. | reverse complement strand
GGAATGATGAGCGCCTGGTCGATGAGTTGCGCGAGCAGTTTTGGGAGAAGGCCTCTCCCGAGCTCAAGGCCGATTGGGATGCCGGTCGCTTTGACCTGTCGCTGTTTGATCCGCGTGGCGAGACCGACTTGCGCCTGATGGTCAAATCGCCCCGCGCCTATATCGATTCGCGCTTTGACTTTAAGAAGCCGGGCAAGATCAATACGTTTAAGCACTACTTTAAGATCGGCGGCCTGCCGCTGGTCTGGCGCGTGCTGACGTATCAGCGCACCTACGGTGATAATCCGCACCCCGATGACGTTCCGGTCGCACAGTAGGAGCACTTGACTATGGCTACCCCCAAGATTTCCGTTGTCGTTCCCATCTATAACGTGGAGGAGTACCTGGCCTGGTGCCTGGACTCCCTGCTTGCGCAGGACATGCCCGATTGGGAAGGCATGCTGGTCAACGACGGCTCGCCGGACGGTTCGCGCGATATTGCGGCTGCCTATTGCGAAAAGGACGCGCGCTTTACGCTGGTCGATAAGGAGAACGGCGGCCTGTCGAGTGCGCGTAATGCAGGCATCGCCGCGTCCACGGCGCCTATCGTCGCGTTTTTGGATTCCGACGACCGGTTTACGCCCGATGCGTGCCGTGTGATCGTCGATGCCTTTGAGCGCGAGGATTGCGACGTGTTGACCTTTGGCGCGAATCCGTATCCGCTCGAGGCAGGGTATCCGTGGCTTAACTATGTGCTGAGCCCGCGCGATGTGTCGTTTGAAGGCTATAGCTCTGACTTGCTGTTTAAGGAAGCGTCTCGCCCCTTTGCATGGCGCACCGCCTGCAAGCGTGAGTTTTTGCTGGGCAACGGGATCGTGTTCGACGAAACCGTTAAGTATGGCGAGGACCAGGTCTTCGATTTCGCTGTGTACGGTCGCTCGTGCAAGACCGCGCTTATCTCGAACAAGCTGTATGACTACCGTGTGGCGCGCAAGGGTTCGCTCATGGACACCATGCGCTACGACGACGAGACACGCCTGCTGGAGCACGTGAAGATTTATTCCGCGGTGCTGGCTGACTGGCAGCGCGATGGTCTCGATGCCCAGCATGCCGAGGACCTGGCGTACTTCCTCTGCGATCTGGTGCTGTACGATGCGCTCAGGTTGCTGGGTTCGGACTGCGGCAAGGTGGTTGCTGCCGTTGCCACGGCGCTTGCCGGTTCTGCCGTGGGTAGCGATGCCGCGCTCGCACAATGCGCTCCTTCTGTTGCTGCTATGGTGCGTGCGGCGCTTACCAGCAAGGCCCCCAATGCCCGTGAGTGCAAAAAGCTCATGTTCGATTACGACGTCTTGAGGTTTGGGCGCCTGGGTGCCTGCAAACGCATGGCAGCGAACGCTCTGGGAAAGCGAGAAGTGTAGATGAGTATCAAGCGTTTGGCACTTTGCCGCAGCCAGGGCCGTCTGTTTGTACTGTTTCGTTTTGTCGGTCAGGATGTCGCCGCGCTTATTGAGCGGGAGGGTTCTCAAGCGTTTGCCCACGCGACGACGAGCGGTTCTTGTGTGCCGTCGCTGGTTCTCCCGGTCGATCATGGCCGTGTGCTGGCGCTTTGCCCTTCCGTTTCCGATTGCGAGCGCGAGCTCGCCGTCTTGGTGCTTCCGTTTTTGGATGGCTCGTTGATGGATGTCGTTTTTGCATCCGGTGGCCAAAGGTTGGGCTCCATTCGCCTCGATAGCCGCGTGGCTAAGCTGGAATCCAAGGTTAACTACAAGGCAAAGCCTGCGCTGTGCGCGCTTTTCCGCGATGCACAGCGTGGCGAATGCTGTGGTCGCTACGAGATCGATGCTATTCGCTATTTGCCGGCAGACGCCGGCGCGGTGTGGCGCTATGAGGTTACCTGGGCGGGAGACCCCCAGAGCACACCTGAGCTCCAGATCTTCGATACGCATATGAATGCCATCGATGCCACCGTGCATGTGTTTGAGCTGCAGACCGATGTCCCGCAGCAGAATGGATGCCGCGTCAATAAAACGTATCTGAGCGTAGAGATGCCTCGGGATATACGAGATTTTGTCGCGATTGTGAGCGATCCCACGGAGCAGATTCAGAGCGGTTTTTGCGCCATGGATGGTCGCCTGTACAACGGTATGGTCGATGACAGCTGGAATCGCATGAAGGACGCGCGTGCGGACGACGCGGCCTATCGCCGTTGGTTTGAGCAGCATCGCGCAAAGTCCGGCGACTTGGCGTGCCAGCGTGTCGCTTCGGCGGCCTTTGCCTATAGGCCGCTCGTGAGCATTGTGGTGCCGTGCTACAAGACTGATCGGGTTTACCTGCGCGAGCTGCTGGACTCGGTGCTAGCCCAGAGCTATGACAACTGGGAATTGCTGCTTATGGACGCCTCGCCCGAATGGGATGCGGTGGCCAATCTTGCGGCAAGTGCCAACGACGAGCGCGTTCGTCGCATTGGGCTGCTCGGCAACGGCGGCATTGTGGTCAACACCAACGCAGGTATCGAGCAAGCGACGGGCGACTACATCGCGTTCTTGGACCATGACGACATTCTGGAACCGGACGCGTTATTCCACTATGTTGCCGCGCTGAACAAGGCTGTCGAGGGCGTGCGTCCCCAGGTCCTGTTCTGCGACGAGGACATGTTCCAGAAAACGGGGGAGTGGGGCCAGCCGGTCTTTAAGACGCGGCTCAACGTCGACCTGCTCTATAGCCATAACTGCGTGACGCATTTCCTGATGGCGGAGAAGGCGCTCATCGATCACATTGGCATGTCGCCAGAAGACGTCGCGGGTGCCCAGGATTACGACCTGACGCTTCGCTGTCTTGCAGCCGGCGCGCGCTTTGAGCATGTTGCGCATGTGCTGTATCACTGGCGCGTGCATCCGGGATCGACCGCCGACGGTTCTGCCGATAGCAAGCCGTATGCTATTGAAGCCGGGCGCCTTGCGCTTCAGCGCCACTTTAACGCGCTGAGCATTTGCGGAACGGTCGAGGAGACCGAGACGCCGTTTGTCTACCGCATGCGCTATGTGCTGCCAGAGCCTGCGCCGCTGGTGAGCATTGTGATTCCCACCAAGGACCACGTTGAGACGCTCGACGCCTGCGTGATGTCGATCGCTCAGAAGGCAACGTATGCCAACTTCGAGATCGTCTTGGTGGAGAACAACAGCGAAGCCCCGGAGACGTTTGTATATTACGAAACCCTGCCGGAACGCGTGGCTGCGGCATCCGAAGGCAAGGGCATCGCGCGCGTTGCGTACTGGCCGGGTGAGTTCAATTACTCCCAGATCATTAACTTTGGCGTGGAGCATGCCAAGGGTGATTACCTTCTGTTGCTGAACAATGATACCGAGGTCATAAGCCCCGACTTTATCGAAGAGATGATGGGCTATCTGCAGCGTCCCGATGCGGGCGTGGTGGGCGCCAAACTCTACTTTGCCGACCATCTGGTGCAACACGCTGGCATATTGGTTGGTGTGCGTGGCGCACTTGCCCATGCCAACCAGGATTTCTCGGCAAAGCGCGAGGGCTATCTTGCCCGCGCCGTACGCCCGGGCAACTTTAGCGCCGTAACGGGCGCCTGCCAGATGGTCCGTCGCGATGTGTTTGAGCAGGTCGGCGGCTACAACGAGGAGTTCGCCGTCGGCTTTAACGATGCGGACTTTTGCCTGCGCGTGTGGGAAGCGGGCTATCGCACCATCTTTACGCCCTATGCCGAGCTGTACCACTACGAGTTCACCTCGCGCGGTAGGGAAGAGGCCAACGAGGAAAAGCTGCGCCGCTGGAAGCGCGAGCAGGCGCTGT
>CABRZN010000150.1 GCA_902475445.1 uncultured Collinsella sp. | reverse complement strand
GGCGGCTGATCCGGTCCGACCGGGCCGCGCGGCAAGGAGATATATTGCCAGACCGCGAAGCGATGTGGGACGTCAATTCCACTCTTCATAAGTCCTACACAACTTATCGCTTCCTATATAAGTAATAGAAAGGCTGGTGCAGAAATACTGCGCGTATCAGATGATGACCCTTCGGTTAAGAGATATATAAAGATCGGTCACCTGTAAGTGTCTATCTACCCGCGCTTTTGCTATATAAACCAGCGCTCTAGATAAAAAGAGGGAGTGCCGCGCACAGTGCGACACTCCCCTAGCGATTCAACAGAATCTATTAGGCCTCGAGAGCCTTCTTGGCAATGGCAGCCAGCTCGTTGAAGGACTCGATGTCCTCGTAAGCCATCTGAGCCAGGACCTTACGGTCGAGCTCGATGCCGGCAACCTTCAGGCCGTGCATGAACTGAGAGTAAGAGATGTCGTTCAGGCGAGCAGCAGCGTTGATGCGGGTGATCCAGAGAGAGCGGATCTCGCGCTTCTTGTTGCGGCGATCACGATACTGATACTGCAGGGAGTGCTGGACCTGCTCTTTAGCATGCTTGTAAGTACGCGAAGCGGCACCGTAGTAACCCTTCGCACGGTGCATAACGGTACGGCGCTTCTTCTTGGCGGCAACAGCGCGCTTAATACGTGCCATGTTCTATCAACTCCTAGACGGTAAAACGAAAAACGGGAACGCGAACTTAGGCGAGACGCGACTTGATGACCTTGCGGTCGGCAGCGGCGATCTCGGTCTCCTGACGGAAGCCACGCTTACGCTTGGTGGACTTCTTGCTCAGGATGTGGCTCTTGAAAGCCTTGGCGCGCATAAGCTTGCCGGTACCAGTCTTGCGGAAACGCTTCTTGGTGCCGCTGTGGGACTTCATCTTAGGCATGAAATACTCCTTAATCGGTTACAGAACACTAGTTACTTGGTATCGCTTGCCGCTTTATCCTCATCGAAGGCGCCCTTAATCGGGGCGAGCAGCATAAGCATGTTACGGCCTTCCATCTTAGGCTTGGACTCGACCGTAGCGTAAGGCTTGAGATCCTCGGCGAGACGCTCGAGAACGTTAAGACCCTGCTCCGGGTGAGCCATCTCACGGCCGCGGAACATGATGGTGATCTTAACGCGTGCGCCCTTCTTGAGGAAACGCAGAACGTGGCCCTTCTTGGTCTCGTAATCGCCAACGTCGATCTTGGGTCGGAACTTCATTTCCTTGACCTCGACCTTAGACTGGTTCTTACGAGCGGCCTTGGCCTTCATGGCCTGCTGGTACTTGAACTTACCGTAGTCCATGACCTTGCAGACCGGCGGCTCCGCGTTGGGAGCGATCTCGACCAGGTCGAGACCCTGATCGTCAGCGACGCGCTGGGCATCGCGGATGGCGAACAGGCCGAGCTGAGAGCCATCGACGCCAATCAAACGGCACGAAGATGCAGTAATCTCGTCGTTGATGCGGGTGTCATCAGACTTAGCTATTTTCCCTACCTCCATTCATAAAAAAATAACCCGGCGCTTCTTTGCAACCAGGTCGTACACATAGACATCCTCGGTATGAGGAAGGGAATCTAAGTTGTATGACCAGTCAGCTGCTCATTGGCGCCAAAAGGTGGGAACCCTCGGGTTCCTCTTTAGGGCATTGCGGGAACAACGCCTTGCGAATAATAACACGTACCGCGCGCTATCACATTACGTACACGAAAAAGGGGCCTTGACCCCCCTTGAAGCGCAGGTGCATGTATGGTGCCCGAGGCGAGACTCGAAGGGACTTCGCTTCGCGAAGCCCCGGGCTTCGGGCGCATGGCGCCCTCGCCACGCTCCGCTACAAACAGGCCACAGGCCTGTTTGCTTAACGCTCCGCGCGCTCACGCGAGTTCGGCACGAAAAAGGGGGCCTTGACCCCCTTGAACGCTCTTTTGCATGTATGGTGCCCGAGGCGAGACTCGAACTCGCACGTTGTTGCCAACGGTGGATTTTGAGTCCACTGCGTCTGCCAATTCCGCCACTCGGGCACGTAATGCGTGAGTTAGTTTATCACAGCTTTCTGTTGATTAGTCCGAAAATGGAACTTCGAGCATTTCGATGAGTTCGACCGTGCGGAGCATCTCGCGCCGACGGCATCCGCGACCGTCGACCGAAGCCTCACCCATCTGGTTATCGTAAGGGTCCTCGCGCATGCCGTCGAAAGAGGGCTCAAACTCTGCCTGGAATCGATTGTTGGCCACCATACGCCACGGGTCGAGATTGCCAAAGTAGTGACGGCGGCGCCACTCCTCCCCCATCCTGCGAGCAGAAGATCCAAATGACACGTCGGCGTTGAGCCATCCGGTCTGCGGCGTATAGAACTCTGCCCAGTCGTGCGACCCCACCGAATCGGGCGCAACATACAGGCCGCTCTGCCAACGGGCAGGCACGCCCGCGATACGGCACATGGTGATAAACGTGAGCGCCATAACGCCGCAATCGCCGCGGAGCGAATGCGCGCAGTCATCGGCAATAGATCCCAAAAGCAAGTACGGCGGCTGATAGCGATAGTCGATGTACTGCGTCAGGTAATCATAGATAGCACGGGCGCGATCGAGCGGATCCTCGAGCCCGTCAATGACACGGGCTGTCAGCTGCTGTAGATACGGCGTGAATGCAATGTGCGGACGGTCCTCGGAGGTGTCCACGGGCAGTGGCGCGTCCATGCAAGGATGCACCGGAAGCGCACCCCCATAGACATCACGATAAGCGGCATCAATTTGATAGCGATAGGTCACCGAGAATGAGCGCTCACTCGAAGAAGACCACGAGGCGGTACGCGCCGAAGCATTCGCGGGGGCAACAGCACCCTCCGGCGTCATATCGAGAACCTCGATATGAGACTGTTGACGACAGGCGGCGGCAACGGGTAGCCACGCGCGAACGGTCTCCCCTTCCAGAGCGCCGGGGACAGACACGGACGCTTTAAGCGTAATGACGCGAGCCAATCCGTTTTGTGACTCCATCTCCTTGAGCATCTCGTTGCGCAGTGCTATTCCGTCCGTAGAATCGGGCCGCATGCCGGGAACCTCTTTGGGATATACGCGAAGCGAATCGAGGAAGTTGTCGAGAACGAACAGTTCGCCATCGATAAAGCGCCAGTCAATACGCTTACGATTAATCAGGTCATCAAACTGCTCTTCGGTAAACTCTGGCCACTCCTCGCGAATCATCGCAATAGCCTGGTCGCGCGACACCGAAAAATGAAGCGGCGTCTCGAGCATGCGATACCGCTCGGCACGAACACAAGCAGCCAGCGAAGGCTCGGGGTTCTGCTCCAAAAGGCGATCGCAGGCAGCAACAGCCTGCGTCAAATACCCGGCATCCTTAAGACGAAGAATCTCGGGCGGCAGTTCAACATCGAGATGACGAAAGTCATCACAGCGAACATCAGCAGAGCAACCAACAGGACCCTCGTCAATAACCTTCCCATCCGAAGGCAGTACATTAATAACAGCCATACCAAAACTCCAAGTCACTAGAACGCTTGAAGCCCATTGTAGCGAGATAAAAAGAAAGCCCCAACAAGGGAGCCATCAACACCGCTGAACGGTAGTCAAATAAATAATTCAGCCTCGTAACCCTGCGGCGTTAAACGAAGGAAGCCCCGTCCCCCGGAGCTGTTTTCTTGGCGCGACTTCTGGCAAAGCCAGGTGAGCGCAAAGAAAACAGTGTAGGGGGACGGGGCTTCCGGCGGGAAGTTTAGCGACGCTTACGCCTTGTTGACGGAGCCAAACTCCTCCATGAGCTCCTTGGTGCGAGCAACGATGTTGTCGCGACCAGGCTTGAGGAGCTTGCGGGGGTCGAAGCCCTTGCCCTGCTGATCCTTGCCAGCCTCGATGTACT
>CABRZN010000149.1 GCA_902475445.1 uncultured Collinsella sp. | reverse complement strand
GGTCACCAAGCACAACCTCAAGTACCGCCGCTACTACCACCAGTTCGACTACTAATTTCATTTGGGGGAAACCGCAATGAGGCAATACATCTTCGCCAGCCACGCGCATTTTGCGACCGGCATCAAGGAGAGCACCGAGCTGCTCTCGGGCGCGCGCGATAACGTCCACGACCTGTCGATGTTTGTCGACGGCCGCACCGACGTCGCCGAGGAGGCCGCCAAGCTCCTGGCGACCTTCGACCCCGCCGACGACGTAATCGTGTGCACCGACCTGTTTGGCGGCAGCGTCAACAACGAGTTTACCAAGATCGTCCAGACGCGCCCCAACACCTACCTGGTTGCCAACATGAATCTGCCGCTGCTGATCCAGCTGCTCTTTTCGGACCAGGAGGCTCCCGCCGATCAGGTTATCCGCGAGATCCTCGCGGCTGACGACACGCGCGTCAAGTTTGTCAACGACCTGCTGACCGATGCGGATGACGAGGAAGAGTTCTAGTCACCGCCTGCTATTAATGGGGCCGGGTTTCCGGCATGAGACCTTTGGGGGTCAATCATGATTCAACTGCTTCGCGTCGACCATCGTCTGCTTCATGGCCAGGTGGCCGTCTCTTGGGTCCAGGGCTTGGGCTCTGACTGCATCTTCTGCGTTGGCGACAAGGTTGCCAACGATCCCGTCTGGAAGACTACGCTCAAGATGGGAAAGCCGGCCAACGTCAAGCTCGTCATCAAGGACATGGAGCACGCCATCGAGGCCATCAACTCCGGTGTTACCGATAAGTACAAGATGATCATCTGCGTCGCCAGCATCGCCGAGGCCAAGCAGCTTGTCGACGGCTGCCCGCAGATCACCTCCATCAACCTGGGCAACACCAAGTCCAAGGACGAGCGGCGTCCCGATGCCCGTAAGATCTCCCGCCAGATCTTTGTGACTGCTGCCGAGGAAGAGGACATTCGTGAGCTCGTCGGCCGCGGTGTCGAGGTCGAGATTCGCGCTCTGGCCGACGACCCCAAGGTCGATGCCCTAAGCGCCCTCTAATTGAGAACCACGGGCGGCGCGCACGGCGCCGCCCCTATTCGTGGGCGTACCGGATAAACGCTTTACCCGTTACCCCCATCTACCGTTCACCGGGAGTACACGCCCGTTGAGCGATTGGTATTAAATAGTTTTCTCATGACTATATAATTGGTATCAAATCATTTGCACCGGTTTAGGTGTTAACAGCACACCGGTACAAGCTGGATCTGTCTAGGCGATTGTCGGCATGGAAAAGGGCGCGCTGACAAGTCGGGAATCGCCGCGCGGATCCAAGAGGGATCAAAGGGAGGAACAATGCTTGTTCAAGCGATCCTCATCGGACTTATCGCTGCCTTCGGTAAGCTCGATTATCAGCTCGGTACGCTCTATGCGTTCCGCCCGATCGTTCTGTGCCCGCTCGTCGGCATAGTCCTCGGGGACCTGCAGTCCGGCCTCGCCATCGGTGCGAGCCTCGAGCTGCTCTTCATGGGTTCAATCTCCATCGGCGCTTACGTGCCGCCCGATGAGTGTATTGGCGGTGTGCTCGCCTGCGCCTTCGCTATTCAGCTGGGTCAGAGCACCGAGGCCGCTATCGCGCTCGCGATGCCCATCGCCACTCTGTGCCTAGCCATTAAGAACGTCGTCAACGCCGGTATGCCCCTTCTGGTCGACCGTGCCGACGTCTTTGCCAGCAAGGGTAACCTCAAGGGTATCTACGCTATGCACTGGATTATCGGTCTCGTGATTGTCGTCCTGGCCTTTATCCTGTGCTCGGTCTCCTTCTATCTGGGTGCCGACGCCGTTCAGGGCCTGCTCGACTTCATCCCGACGTTCGTCCTCGATGGCTTTGGCGTCGCAGCCAACATCCTGCCTGCCATGGGCTTCGCCATGCTCGGCCGTCTGGTGCTTACCAAGCAGCTCGTGCCGTTCTACTTCCTGGGCTTCCTGCTGTGCTCCTATGCCAACGTGCCCGTCCTCGGCGTCGCCCTGATCGCAATCATCATCGGCATCGACAAGTACGACCTGCTGGGCCTTGGTGGCGCCCAGTCCCAGCTTTCTGTGGAAGGGGATGAGGACGATGACTTCTAATTCCGAGAACCAGATTACTCGCTCCGACCTCATTAAGAGCGCCGTGAACACCGGCGCCCTGGGCATGGAATTCTCCTGGACCTACTACAAGCAGATGAACATTGCCTTCTGCCTGATGGTCGCCAACATGCTCAAGAAGATCTATGCCGGCCGTCCCGATGATTACGCCGAGGCCTTGCACCGTCACAGCGCATTCTTCAACATCACCCCGCAGCTCGCTCCCTTCGTGGGTGGCATCGCGATGGCCATGGAAGAAAAGGTCGCTCGTGGCGAGGTTGAGCCCGAGAGCGTCAACGACATCAAGGCCGCCCTCATGGGTCCGCTTTCCGGCCTGGGTGACTCCTTCTTCCTGTCCACCCTGCGCGTCGTCGCCGCTGCCGTGGGCATCAGCCTGTGCCAGGCCGGCAACGTCTTTGGCCCCATCGCCTTCCTGCTCGTCTACAACATCCCGGCGTTCCTGATTCGTATCTTTGGCGCTATCAAGGGTTATGAGCTAGGCATTGGCTTCCTCGACGAGGCTCAGAAGACCGGCCTGATGCAAAAGATCATGGCCTGCGTCGGCATTGTCGGCGTCATGGTCGTCGGCGCCATGAGCAAGGACATGTTCTGGGCTTCGTTGCCCATCGCCATTGGTCAGGGCGACTCCGCCCAGACTCTCCAGGACATCCTGGACGGCATCATGCCCGGTATGCTCGGTATGGCCGCCTTCTGGCTCTACTACTGGCTGCTCTCCAAGAAGATCAACCCGATGGTCCTGATCCTCTGCACCATGGTCGTGGGCATCATCGGCGCTTACTTTGGCGTGCTTGCCTAATATGTTTACATCGCGCTTCCATCGCGTCTAACGGTTGCGTCGATCTTTGGGGGCTTGTCGCATCTGCGGCGGCCCCCTGTTTTTTAAAACTCCGTACGAAAGGGGAGGGCTATGGTCGTACCCGAGCTTTCGCTCATGAACATCAACCATCGTTACTACAGCATCGAGACGTTTTTTAAGGCTGCAGGTGAGGCCGGCTATCGCAATATCGAGCTGTGGACCGGCTCGATGCACCTGTATGTGGATTGCCATGAGCACGACTCGGTGGATAAGATTCGCGATCTTGCCGCCCAATACGGTATCAAGATCGTGTGCGTGTGCCCCGAGCAGAACAACCCCAAGCCGTGGAACGTCGCGGTGCGCGGTGAGGCGGGCCAAAAACGCATCCTCTCGTACTTTAAGAATGTGATCGACGTTGCCGTTGAGTTGGGCGTGCCGCAGATTCTGGTGACGAGTGGTTGGGCCTATCTGGACGAGCCGGCTGAGGACGCCTGGGCCCGCAGCGTTGCCATGCTGCGCTCGGTGTGCGCCTACGCCGATACGCGCGGTATTCGCGTCGCGCTCGAGGCCCTGCAGCCGTCGGAGTCCGTGTTGGTCAACACCGCACAGGATGTCGCGCGCATCCTCGAGGCGGTCGATCGTCCCAACCTGAAGGCCTGTATCGACTTTGGCGCCATGGAAGTTGCCGGCGACACGATCGACGGCTACTTTGAGGTTTTGGGCGACAAGATCGTTCACACCCACTTTGTAGATGTGGGCGGCGGCACGACGCATCTTGCCTGGGGCGACGGCGAGCGTGATATGCGTGCCGACCTCGAGGCACTCATGCGCCACGGCTATACGGGCTATGTCTCGGCCGAGACGTGTGATGGCCGCTACTATCAGGATCCGTCCAAGGCGACGACTCAGGTTATCGAGATGTATCGCCGTGTGACAGCGGAGATGGAAGCCGAATAACTAAGGCTCTGTTAGACCAGGATTGACATGCCGACCTGCCGGCTAACTCG
>CABRZN010000148.1 GCA_902475445.1 uncultured Collinsella sp. | reverse complement strand
CTCGGGCGACAGCCCCCGGCGCAGGCAGTCCCTGATGGCCTCCAGCCTCGCCGCGGCGGCGGGCTCGTCGGCGTCGATCCCGCGCCTGGAGGAGACGAGCACCGAGTCCGCGCACAGCTGCGCGGCGCGGGCCTCGTAGAAGACGTGCGGGCGGCGCTTGCAGCCCACCGCGCGGTAGCGGCCGCACCCGTTGCAGCAGCGCGGCCACGCCGCCAGGCGCGGGCAGGCCGCCGACAGGTCGGCCGAGCCGTCGACGCGCTCGCCGCGCCTGGGCTTGGGCGCCGTGACGAACCTGTGCGACGACACCTCGGCGCTCACCGTCGAGGGCGACCTGCCCAGCTCCCTGGCGATCTCCCCGCACGAGGCCCTGCGCTCCAGCATCCTCTGGATGGTGTCCCGCTCGTGCCTGGTGAGCCTGCCGTAGGCCCTCGGAACCGCCCTCGCGGCGCCCTTCCCGTTCTTTCCGGACATGGTGTCCTCCGATCTCCCGGGGCCGGCCGGCCCGGCCCTCAGGGTATCGGATTCCCATATTCATCCGTACATGTACGGATGAATATGGGAGGTGTTCGGATGAAGTTGATATTCAAGGTCGGCGAAAAATAGCCGTTTACCTGCCTAGAAACAATTTGAGCGGTATACAATAACCATAACTGTTTCATCCTTAGCGGGATGCCGCATGATGGATATTACCTGCCATCGTGAGGTGTGTCGGTCGCGCACGGCGCGTTAGATGCTCGTGCTCGGGTTGAGGAGGCTGCTATGGCGGGCAAGGGTCGTGCGAGTGTCAACGATATGAAGCGTGTCGAGGTGCTGGTGTTGATGGAGATCGACCAGCAAACCGAAGACAATGGCGGGCCGTATGGTTTCTCGCGCAAAACGCTTGCCGAGCGCGTGGGGGTTTCGCCGTATCGTGCCCGCGCCGCAATCGATCGCTTGGATTCCGAAGGCATGATTGATGTCGTCTCGCGTTATAGCGACGACGGCGGTCAGCTTGCAAATGGCATTTGCCTCACCGAACGTGGCGAGTGGTATCTTGAGGGCGTTCGTACCGGCATGCTCGTTCAAGAAATGCTTGAGGACGAGGTTGCTGATCGATAGCAGCATGTAACCCTTGCCATAGCGACGCCGCCTGGGAAACCGGGCGGCGTTTTGTTTCAAGATTGAGAAATGCAATCGCACGCGAGAAAAATTGCGAACGGTCCGCGGCGCGAGTATTACAATGAAGACCCGTAAGATGTGGATAAACAACTTCTACGGGAAGCGCAGGTAACTCAATATGACCAAGCATGTGTTCGTAACCGGTGGCGTGGTTTCGTCCCTGGGCAAGGGTATCACCGCGGCCTCGCTGGGCCGTCTGCTCAAGTCGCGTGGCTACAAAGTAACGATGCAGAAGGCCGATCCGTATCTGAACGTCGACCCCGGTACCATGAGCCCCTTCCAGCATGGTGAGGTCTTCGTTACCGAGGATGGTTACGAGTCCGACCTGGACCTGGGTCATTACGAGCGCTTTATTGATGAGAACCTGACCCGCGATTCCAACTTTACGACCGGTGCCATCTACAAAAGCCTAATCGCCCGTGAGCGTCGCGGCGACTTTTTGGGCGGTACCGTGCAGGTGATTCCCCACGTCACCAATGCCATTAAGGACAAGTTCCGCCGCATCGAGGAGCAGACCGGCTCCGATGTGGTCATCACCGAGCTGGGCGGCACGATCGGCGACATCGAGTCGCAGCCGTTTGTTGAGGCCATCCGCCAGTACCGCAAGGAGGCCGGCCCCGAGAACGTCTGCTACATCCACGTGTCACTCGTTCCTTATATCGCCGCCGCCCACGAGGTCAAGACCAAGCCCACGCAGCATTCCGTCAAGGAGCTCCGCAGCTTTGGTATCCAGCCCGATATCATCGTGCTGCGCTCCGACCACCATATCGATGACGCTATCCGCGGAAAGATCGCAAGCTTCTGCGACGTCGACACCGATTGCGTCTTTACCAACGAGGATTGCGCGAGCATTTACGATGTTCCCCAGCTGCTTGCCGAGCAGGACTTTGACCTGCGCATTTGCGAGCGCCTGGGTCTGGATCCGCGTGAGCGCGACATGAGCGAGTGGAACGAGTTCCTGCGCAAACAGAATCACGCCAACCATCACGCCGACAAGGTGAAGATCGCCGTCGTGGGTAAGTACACGCAGCTGCCCGATGCGTACCTGTCGGTTATCGAGGCCCTGCACCATGCGGGCGTCTTCTACGATCGCCATGTGGACGTCCAGCTGGTCGACGGCGAGAGCCTCGACGAGCAGAATGTCTCCGAGGTTCTGGGCGACGCCTCGGGCATCCTGGTCCCCGGCGGCTTTGGCAAGCGCGCCCTGGAGGGCAAGATCCTCGCGGCCGAGTTTGCCCGTGAGCACAAGATTCCGTATCTGGGCATTTGCCTGGGTATGCAGGTGGCCGTGTGCGAGTTCGCCCGCAACGTCGTCGGCCTTGCCGGCGCCAGCTCCTCCGAGTTCGATCCGGACGGCCCGTTTAGCGTCATCGATCTGATGAGCTCGCAGGAGGACGTGACCGAGAAGGGCGGCACCATGCGCCTGGGCGCCTATCCGTGCAAGCTCGCCGCCGATACCCTTGCTCGCGAGGCATATGGCGAGGAGCTCGTCTATGAGCGTCACCGTCACCGCTTTGAGTTCAACAACGCCTTCCGTGACCAGCTCGAGGACGCCGGTTTGGTTATCTCGGGTCTGTCGCCCGACGAGCGCCTGGTCGAGATGGTCGAGCTGCCGCGCGACGTGCATCCGTGGTATGTGGCAACCCAGGCTCATCCCGAGTTCAAGAGCCGCCCGACCAACCCGCAGCCGCTGTTCCGCGAGTTCGTGCGCGCTTCGATCGGCCAGCACGAGGGTGTCGACCGTCTGCAGGTGACGCCCATGAACCTCGCTACGGACTAAGGGTGCCGGCGAATAAGGAACATACCGAAGCTACTCCCTCGTCGCTCGCCGTGGCGGCGGGGGAGTATCTCGATTACCTCGCGGTCGAGCGGGGTTTGGCGCGCAACACGATTGCGGCCTATCGTCGTGACCTGACGACGTACTGCGCCTATCTGGAGCGGGCGGGTATTGTGTCTTTTGAAGAGGTGACCCGTCAGGTCGTGGAGGGCTTTGTTGCCGACCGTCGCGATGGGGGCTATTCCGATGCCTCGGTGGAGCGTGCGCTTGCGGCCGTGAAGGGCCTGCATGCCTTTTTGGTGCTCGATGGGGCTGTGGCCCAAAATCCAACGGCGGCGTTGCGCCTGCCTAAAAAGGCTGAGCGTTTGCCGGAGTATCTATCGGTGGAGGATCTCTCGGCGCTGCTCGATCAAGACTTCCCCGAGGGCGAGATGGGCTTGCGCGACCATGCCATCTTGGAAGTGCTCTACGGATGCGGTTTACGTGTGAGCGAGTTGGTGGGGCTCGATGTGGGCGATATCCATATCGACGATGGCTTTGTGCTCGTTCGCGGTAAGGGCTCAAAGGAACGCCTGTCACCGCTGGTGGGAAGCGCGGCGCGAGCTCTGACGCTCTATGTAACTGAGGGGCGTTCTCGCTTGGCGGCCCATACCCGCGGAACCGAGACCTCGGCGGTCTTTTTAAATAAGAACGGCCGCCGTCTGTCGCGCCAGGGCATTCATGCCATCTGTGAGCGCTACGGGCGCCAGGTGGGGCTGGTGGGACTCCATCCCCACACGCTGCGTCACTCCTTTGCCACCCATATGCTTGCGGGCGGCGCAGACCTCCGTGTGCTACAGGAGATCTTGGGACATGCCGATATATCGACCACGCAGGTCTACACGCATGTCGACCGAACGCAACTGACCGAGGTCTATCTGGCGGCGCATCCGCTAGCACATCGCTAGCACCTCGCTGACCTGCATATTTATAAATATTAAATGGGACGGGCCCCAGATTG
>CABRZN010000147.1 GCA_902475445.1 uncultured Collinsella sp. | reverse complement strand
GCCGGCGCCGTTGCCGCCGATCACGGTCACAAAGTCGCCGTCGTTAAGGGTAAGGTCGACGCCGGTGAGTGCGCGCTTCTCGGTGACGGTGCCCTTGTTAAAGGTCTTTTTGACGTGCGAGAGCTTAAGCATCTGCCTCATCTCCCTTCGTGTAGGAGCTGCGGAGCTTATAGCGCTCCCAAACCACGGGCACGCACAGGGCCACGGCAACGATCACGGCGGAGAGCAGCTTCATGTCGTTGGCATCCATGCCCAGCTGCAGCACGATGGCGCGAATGAGGAAGTACACCACGGAGCCAAAGACGGCAGAGGCAAGACGGACGCTAAACTGCGTCAGACCGCCGGGCAGCAGGCGGCCGAGCACCTCGCCGATAACAATGGCGGCAAGACCGATAACGATGGCGCCGGTGCCCATGCCAATGTCAGCGTACTTCTGGCTCTGGCAGATGAGCGCACCCGAAAGGCCGATAAGGGCGTTGGAGAGCACGAGGGCGATCATCTTGGTGGAGTTGGTGTTGACGCCCAGGGCGCGGATCATGTACTCGTTGTTGCCGGTGGCACGCAGCGCCGAGCCGATCTCGGTGCCAAAGAACCAGTACAGGATGGCGACGATGGCCACGGCCAGCACAATGCCCAGGATGATGGCAACGGTGGACTGCGGCAGGCCCGTCATGTGGCTGACGGATGAGAAGATGGTGCCCTTGGCAAGGATGGGCGTGTTGGATTTGCCCATGATGCGCAGGTTGATGGACCACAGACTGATCTGCGTAAGGATTCCGGCGAGGATCGCGGGAATCTCAAAGACGGTGGTCAAGATGCCCGTGACAGCGCCGGCGATGGCACCGGCGCACATGCCGGCCAGCACGGCGAGCAGGGGGTCGACGTTATTGTTGACGATGAGCACGGCGCAAACACAGCCGCCGAGGGCAAAGCTGCCGTCGCAGGTCATATCGGGGATGTCGAGCAGGCGGAACGTGATAAACACGCCGAGCACCATGATGCCCCAGAGGACGCCCTGCGAAACGGCGCCCTGCAATGCAATGAGCATGCTTCATACCTCCTAGGATAGGGTGGACACGTGATTTTCCATAATAGCGGTAACGCTGCATAAAAGAGTTGCGGACGGATGTTTTGTCTCATCCGAAACAAGCAGGGCGAACGCCGGTCTTTAGCGTTCGCCCCTGTGGCTCAGATATTGAATAACGCGGTTATGGCACGAGCGCGGGCTCTAGATGCATTGCCACGCATGACGCTACGCGTCCAGAGCGGAAAGGTCGATACCCAGAGCCTCGGCCATCTCGTCGTTCTTGACGACGACCAGGTCCTTGCTCGAGAGATGCTTGATCGGCATATCCTCGGGCTTGGCCTCGCCCTTCAGGATCTTGACGGCCATCTCGCCTGCGGCGTAGCCCAGGTCCTCGTAGTTGATGGAGAGGGTGAACACGCCGCCGGCCTTGCACATGCCCTCCTCGCCGGTAACGAAGGGGAGCTTGTTCTCCTTGCAAATCTGGCCGACCTGCGAAGCGCCCGCGGCGATGGTGTTGTCGGTGGGGGAGTACAGCGCGTCGACCTTGCCCACGGCAGACTCGACAACGGACTGGATCTCGTTAGAGCTCGAGACGGTGAAGTCGGTGTACTCGAGGCCCAGCTTGTCGAGCTCCTTCTTGGCGGCCTTGATCTGGACGTCGGAGTTGGATTCGGCGGTGCAGTAGAGCAGGCCGACCTTCTTAACGTCGGGCAGGACCTTCTGCATCATCTCGAGCTGCTCGGCGACCGGGGTGAGGTCGGAAGCGCCCGTGACGTTGGTGCCGGGCTTGTCGTTGTCCTGGACCAGGCCGGAAGTGGCGTAGTCGGTGATGGCGCAGCCAACGATGGGGATATCAGCGGTAGCGCCGGCGGCAGCCTGCGCGGCGGGCGTAGCGATGGCATAGATCAGGTTGACGCCGTCGCCTACGAACTTGTCGGCAATGGACTTACACGTGGACTGGTCGTTCTGGGCGTTCTTCTGGTCGATCTTGACCTTGAGGCCGCTCTTCTTGATGGCCTTGACGAAGCCGTCGTTGGCGGCATCGAGCGCGGAGTGCTCGGTGAGCTGCAGAACGCCGATGGTGTAGTCGGAACCGGCGGCAGCGGAGCCGGAACCAGAGTTGCCGCCGCATCCGGCGAGCGGAGCGAGCGCGAGCAGGCCAGCGGAGACAAGAAGGCTCCTGCGGCTGATGGTGATGTCCTTCATATCATTACCCCCAGTATAAAAATGGCTGGAAACACTGCACTAGGAAAAAGTGCAAGTGGGACTATAGTAGCGCTGATGTCCATTTTTACAACAGCCTGGCGGGTTTTTTAATACAGAATCGGATGGGCGGTACGGGTAGTCGAATGGGCGGCGGAGGGTCTTATGCGGCGGAGGAGGCATCGTCCTCGTCCAGGGCGGCGAAGAGCTTCTTGCCGTCGAGGAGACGTGTGGTGACGTTTCTCATTCGGCCGATCTCTACGGTACGCAACGTGTCATCGGCGCCTCGCGCGTCATAGACCGTTCCCAGCAAATACGAGATGCCGTCTCGTTGCTTGATGGCAAAGGGCCGGAGTGTCATCCGTGCCACTTCGACCTCTCCGCGTGCCGTGACACTCGAAATATCAAAACTCACCGTGGTTCCGTGGTCGATGGCCTGCTCGATGAGCTCGCAGGCATCGATGCGCTTGACGGGCGTGCGTGTGGCCTTGGTGGATTTGTCGCCTGCGCTTGGAGCAGGCTCGGGTGCATCGAGGTAGCCGCGAACGTCGGCACTCGCCATGGCGACCAGGTGCTGCGCCATGCTCTTTCGAATGGCGATGGGCGTGGAGCGGTTGCGCATGACCATGCCGTGGAGCCGGATGATCTCTTCGTCGGTGAGCGGACGGGTCAAGAGTCGATAGCCCACGCCGCGCTTGTACTCAATTTCGTATCCGGCATGGCGAAGTGCGGAGATGGCGGTGTAGATGCTGCGCCGCGCCGCCGAGATGGGCATGCGGGCGGGGTCGTCGGGATGGGCGAGGCGCCGGATCAACTCATCGGAAAGCATGGCCTTGTCCTCGCCGGTGTTTTCGCTTAATAGTTGCAGGATGCGAACGGCGCGATAGGCTGCCATCGAGGCGGCGCCCCTCGTCGTGGTCTCGTAAGTTTCAACAGCGGTTTCGGTCATGGCGCCCACGTCCTTTCCGTTTTGGGTGGCGACGGTATGGAGCCTAGGACGCGGAGCTTTCCCAGGGGTGCAGGACGCCCTGGGCGGTCGGTAGCCGTCGGCAAGCGGCGGGTCGAGTTTTCAACAGCCCTGCCCAACTGACCAAAAACTTGCCAAAAGATTGACGGATGCTGTTGAAAAAAGCGCCCCTCGGCTTGCCGAGAGGCGCTGGCGTGATGCGCTGGAACGTGTTTGGTGGCGCTGTGGCGATTAGAAGTCGGCGTTGCCCACGGTGCGCGGGTGCGGCAGGACGTCGCGGATGTTGCCCACGCCGGTCAGATACATGACCAAGCGCTCGAAGCCCAGACCGTAGCCGGCGTGCTTGCAGGAACCGTAGCGGCGCAGGTCAAGGTAGTACTTGTACTGCTCGGGATTCATGCCCAGGTCCTTGATGCGGGCCTCGAGCAGATCCAGGCGCTCCTCGCGCTGGGAGCCGCCGATAATCTCGCCGATACCGGGAACCAAGCAGTCGGCCTCGTTCATGCGCATGTAGAACGCCTTGATCTCGGCCGGGTAGTCGGTTACGAAGGTCGGGCGCTTAAAGTGCTCCTCGGTCAGGAAACGCTCGTGCTCGGTTTGCAGGTCGATGCCCCAGCTCACGGGATAGTCAAACTTGTGACCGGCGGCGACGGCCTGCTCCAGGATTTCGACGGCCTCGGTATAGGTGACGCGGGCAAAGTCGGAGTTTGCCACGTGGTCCAGACGCTCGAGCAGACCCTTGTCCACAAACTTGTTGAGCATATTGAGCTCG
>CABRZN010000146.1 GCA_902475445.1 uncultured Collinsella sp. | reverse complement strand
GTTTATCTAGTGTGGCAGTTCACATTCAAACAATGACGAGCGCCCTCTTCCTTTCAACTGACACACTAGATAAACCGTTGGAAGGATACGCCGCTCACCGAAAAACACCACCGTCCACCGACTCATTAACACAACGTTCATATTTGACCCACAACAAAACAACCGCGATCCCAAACGGGACCGCGGCCGCTACAGTCGTAAGGCGAGAAGCGCGCCATTATTCCCCCAGCCAGTAATCCACCGAAGACCGGACATCGTAGGGCCCGCCATCAGCTTACTTTTAGGCACACTCCGCAGGACGCAAGAAGCCCTCGCCGCACTCCACACTAAGCGCGAAGCGCGCTTTATTCCCTTCAGCCCCAATCCCCGAAGACCGAGGACGAAGGGACCCGACGGGTTTCCCTCTGAATGCATTCCGCAGCACGAAGCCCCCTTATCCGCAGCTCCGAAGGAGCAGGATAAGGGGGCTTCAAGTGCGAGGACGCATTCAGAGGGAAACCCGACGGGTCCCGGTGAGAGCCACAGGGCTATCGATTACCCCGTGTTCTGCAGTCCTGCCGAGACGCCGGTCACAGTCGAAAGAATCAGGCTCATGTACTCGGCCTTCTTCTCCTCGGCCATCTCGTCCTGGTTCATACGCACCTCACGAAGGGCGCGAACCTGGGCGATGGACAGGGCGTCAACGTAGGGGTTACGCACGCGAACGGCGCAGCCGAGCACGCGACGACGCTGCAGCGGCCATTCATCACCGACGATGGCAAGGACCCACTTACGCGTGAGCTGCATCTCGGTAAAGACCTTCTCGGACAGATCCTGGCGATCGCCCAGGTGCAGATACATCTTGGCGATGCGCTGATCGGTCTTGGCGATCGACATCTCAATATTGTCGATAAAGGTGCGGAAGAACGGCCACTCCTGGTAGGCAGCCTTGAGCTGGTCCAGATCGCCAAACTGCTCGCAGGCGGTGCCCAGGCCGTACCAAGCGGCCAGGTTAATGCGCGCCTGGCTCCAGCTGAAGATCCACGGAATGGTACGCAGGTCGTCGAGTGACTTCGCACCCAGACCGCGCTTGGCCGGACGCGAGCCGATCGGCAGCAGACCGACCTCAGTCAGCGGCGTCACGGTCGAGAACCACGGTGTAAAGTCCTCGGTGTTCAGCAGGTCCAGATAGCGCTCGTGGCTTGCGGTGTTGAGCTTCTCGGCCATATCCCAGAACTTCTGCGTGGTCTCGGTGTTGGTCTTCTCGACACTCGGGGCCGACTGCAAAAGCGTTGCGGCAGCAACGGACTCAACATGGCGCTGAGCCAGCGTGCGGTTGCCGTAACGGGCAAAGATGACCTCGCCCTGCTCGGTGAGCTTAAAGAAGCAGTTGACCGAACCCTTGGGCTGCGCCAGCACGGCCTTGTTGGCCGGGCCGCCACCACGGCCCACGGCACCGCCGCGACCGTGCATGAGCACCAGGTCGATATCGTTCTTCTCGGCCCACTTGGCGATGCGCTCCTGCGCGGAGTGCAGCGCGAGCATGGCCGTGGTAGGACCGGCGTCCTTGGAGGAGTCGGAATAGCCCAGCATGACCTCCATGCGGCGGTTGGTCTGGGCAAGGCGCTTTTGCACCACGGGCAGCGTAAGCATCTGGTCGAGCACGTCGACACAGCCCTCGAGGTCCTCAAGCTGCTCGAACAGCGGGATCACGTCGAGCTCGGGAACATCCTCCTCGTGTGCAAAGGACAGGTGGGCAAGCTCAAAGACGTCGGCCACATGCTGGGCGCTCTTGGTGAACGAGATGATGTAGCGGTGCGCCATCTTCTTGCCGTAGCGCTTTTGGATGGAGCCGATAGCGCGGAAGGTATCGATGACCTCGCGCGTCATGGGCTGCAGGTCGCCATGGATACCGTTCTCGTGGATATCCTTGAGGGCGCGGGCATGCACCACGGAGTGCTGACGGAACTCCATCTCGACCATATGGAAGCCGAAGGACTCGACCTGCCAAATGATGGTCTGGACCGGACCGTAGGCGGCACGGACGGCACCGCAGGCAGCAAGCGAACGCTGGACGACGCGCAGGTCATCCAGGAACTCGTCGGCGCTGTGGTACATGGTGTCGGTGATACGGCGCACGGTGGCGTTCAGACGGTCGGCCATGACGAGCATGACGACGCGATGCGGCTCGTGCTCGGAAATCAGCTCGGCACGTGCGGTGTACTGGGTGCTCATCTCGACCTGATGGTTCCACAGGTTAATGAGCTCGGCAGACGGCTTGCTGTAGGTGGCCTCGACCGTGAGGTTGCGGCCGATGCGGCGGCACTTGTCCTCGAGCTTGAGCACCATGTGGGTGAAGTACTTGGCGGCGACCTCACGGCTCACCTTGGCGGTGACGTTGGGGTTACCGTCGCGGTCGGAACCGATCCAGCTGCCGGGATGGAAGAACGCCGGGCACAGCGGCGGCACGGTGCCGGCCTTGTCGCCCAGCACCCAGTCGTCAAAGCGACGATAGATGACGGGGATGACGTCGAACAGCGTGTTATCGAAGATGTCGATGATGGTATCGGCTTCCTCGACCGGCGTGGGCTTCTTGAGCGCGATGGGGCTCGTACGCACCAGGGCGTCGATCTCCTGCAGCATATGGCGCTCGTTCTCCACCAGGTCGGAGCCGCCCAGACGCGGACGCTCCTCCAGCAGGTTGGAGATACGGCGAATCTTGCCCTCGACGGCCTTACGACGGGCCTCAGTGGGATGCGCGGTAAAGACGGGGTGGAACTCAAGCTTGCCGAGCAGCTCGTTGGCACCCTCGACGCCCATCTCGTTTACCAACTGGTGATAGGCGACGGTGAGTTCGTTGGCGGGATCGACCTCGGTATCGGTCGATGCGCCGGCCTCGCGCTCACGCAGCTGCGCGACACGGTAGTTCTCCTCCGACAGGTTAGCCAGATGGAAGAAGCTCGTAAAGGCGCGGACGATAACCTGCTGCTTATCGAGCGGCAGGCTGTCGATCAGATCGACGACCTCACGAAACGCCACGGCGGTGGGCTCGTCGGCAGTGGGCACGCCCTGCTCGTCGACGGACTCGTCGGCAGCACGCGTGCCGGGGTTTCCGGCGTTGGCCACAATCTCGGCTGTCAAAATCTTGTCGAACAGGTCCGCGATCTCGGGATCATACTCGCTAAGCACACGGCGCTCCAGGCGCAAGAACAGCGCCAGATTGTCGCGCAGCTCCTCGGGGATCTCGATCTCGGCGAGACGCTCCTTGGATTCGGCATTCGAGCCGATTCGGTTAACGAGGCGGTTGACCACGGCAGCGACACGCGCCGCGGCTTCGGGTACAGACTGGTTGCTTAGGTTCTCAGCCACGTTTCCTCCCATTCCTCCTTCTATGCACGTAACATGCGGTATTTATTATAGGCACTCGGCAAAAACTTTCGAAGCTGATTGCGCTTTACCACACAAAAGTATTTTCTGCATTGCAAGGCTTTTTGCCCCAAATGGTCGTATTTCTCGGTGGACGGCATATGCAAACGGGGGCATTCCGCATAAATGCGAAACACCCCCGTAACAATCGCTCTCCATGAGCAGGGCACGTTAGCAGGCCCGCAGCTCAAAAAGATACGCTACAGGCGCTCGCGAACCGCCTCGACGACGTTGGCCAGATCGACGAGAACCTCGTCATGGCTCTCCATGTCGCGCACCTTGACCTTGCCGGCGGCAAGCTCGTCGCCGCCCAGGACCAGGATGAGCTTGGCGCCTACCTTATCGGCCTGCTTAAACTGGGCCTTGAGCGAACGGCCCTGATAGTCGGCCTCGGTCACGATGCCTGCGGCGCGAAGCTCCTGCGTAATGGCAAAGACGTTCTGGCGCAGTTCCTTGCCGGCATTGGCGACATAGACGCACGGGGCCTCATCGGCACCCAGATCGCTGCCAAAGGCCTGCAGGGCCAGCAGGGCGCGCTCAAAACCGACGGCAAAGCCGACGCCCGCCGTGCGCTTGCCACCCTCGAGCTCTACC
>CABRZN010000145.1 GCA_902475445.1 uncultured Collinsella sp. | reverse complement strand
TCTTTACGCCCCCTGCCTTCATGGGCGGGGGCGCCTTTTTGCCGAAAACTGGTATGACTCGTTTGAAAGCTCGCACCCTCAGATTCACCTCGATGTGTGGCATCAGCCAACGGCTACATGCTTTGAATCACTTATACTTGGCATTTCGGACGCGGCTATCTCGTTTGAGGAACCACGGGACAGCGTCCTTTCTTCAAAATATATGGGTGAAAAGGAGCTCAGGGTTCTTTCATGCCCAGCTGGTCATCAATCTGTGGGTGCTATGACCGTTCGTGAGTTACTGGGCGGCAGGCTCGCTGTTCCCATTAATTTGTCACCCTGTCTCAATGCGATTAATCAATGTCCCGAAGCTCAGCTGGTTAATTTCTGCTTTCGCGATGTCGAATACGGAAACAGGGCGCAGACTGAGTTTCTTCAAGCCGGGGGATTGATATTGAGTTTTTCTGGCTCTTCTCTCGCATCAGATGGACTGGAAGTGAGCGAGTGCTCCATTGAAGGCTCGCATGACGTAGCCTTGCCCATCTACTTTTGCTATCGACAAAATGCCTGGACCGATCGACACCAGACGGTTTTTCTGCACCTATTGCGTCATCTTGCTTCGTGAGATTAATTGGCTTCGAGACGTCAAGTGATTATTGACGCCTTGCAACACATAGCTGACAGTTTTGCCCTCATGCTTTTCTAAGATTCCGATTTAGATTGCTGACTCTTGGAGGGCGGGGCATGAAAAACCGTACGATTTTGCTTTATATGATGTTCGTTTTCCTGTCGAACTTTAGCACCATCTTGTATTTTCTAACCGTCTACCTTGAGTTCGTCGGGCTTTCGATGGTAGCGATTTCTAGCATGATGATTGCATATCAAATGAGCAAGTTCATCCTTGAAGTTCCCACTGGCTATATTGCCGATAGGTTTGGACGAAAGACAAGTGGTCTCGTTGGCGTCGTGGGGATGCTTGGATACTATGTCGCCCTGCTTCTCGTCCGTTCTCCTCTGCTTTTAATCGGCGCGTTTGCTCTCAAAGGTTTTGCCGTTGCATGTGTGAGCGGATCCATAGAAGCGATTTACATTGACAGCGTCTCTCAGGACCAGCTCGTAAGACTTAATGTCGTTGAGCGATTTGTTTTCTATGCCTCTTATGCCATCTCCGCTTGCGTGGGCGGTTTCATTTCGTCCGTTGGCGCGTATCTCATTGGGCTTTCGGTCGATATCATCACAATGGTGCTGACATTGGTTGTCGTTGTCTGTATTCCTGAGGCGAGAAGAGAGGGCGCTGCGGTGACACCTGGGCATGGAATGAGCCCGAAGATGATCGGTGCTGCTATTGCGGGTAATGGCATTCTTCGGTCAGCGTTCATCATGGACTGTTCTCAGGCATTTGCTTTTGTCGCCCTGGAAGACTTCTTCTCACTGTTGCTTGCAGGCCGCGGAATGAATGCTGTCGCTTCGGGCGCGACCATTGCGGTCCAGCTCCTTGCCTCCGCCTCCATAGGATTTATTGTGCCCAGTGTGATTGCTCGTGTCGACAAGGGCCGTTTTGCGCGTATTTGCGGCATCATTCGCTTAGTATTGACAGCTTTGTTTTTGATTCCCCTTACTCCGGCTAATTTGATGCCCGTGTTCTATGTGCTGCAGACGGTTGCGTACTCGTTGTTTGCCCCAATCAAATACTCGATTTTTCAAAATGCTGCCGATTCTTCGATGCGCTGTTCACTGATTTCGGTTCAAAGCCAGATGGTGGCGGTGGGTGCCATCCTTTTCTATCTGTTCAATGCTGCGTTGAGCGGCATCGCGGACATTCGAGTCATATTGCTTGTTGCGCTCGGGATTTCTTCTCTGGTGTATATCCCCGCGCTCTTTCGTCTTACAAGCCAAAGGCCATGAGTATTTAGGCACCGATAACTTATATATCAACGCAATAAACCCGAGCGCGAGGGCGTTTGGGTTTATTATTGAAACGTATGTAACCTGGCGGCGCCACACCGCCTGTTAGTAGGGAGACACATGAACGTTCTGGTCGTCAACGCAGGATCTTCGACGCTTAAGTATCAGGTCATCGATACCAAGTCCCACAAGGTGTCCGCAAAGGGCTCCTGCGAGCGCGTCTGCTTTACCGGCGGTACCTTCACCCACGCTGCCAACGGTTCCAAGAAGGTGACCGAGAACATCGAGTTCCCCGACCACAAGGTCGCCATCGAGGTCGTTCTGAAGGACCTCGAGGCCAACGGCGTCAAGATCGAGGGCATTGGCCACCGTATCGTTCAGGGCGGTTGGTACTTCGGCGATTCCTCCCTCGTCGACGAGGACGTCCTCGCCAAGATCCGCGAGGTCGCTCCGCTCGCCCCGCTGCACAACAACCCCGAGGCCAACGTTATCGAGTACTGCCTCGAGCAGTATCCCGATCTGCCCAACGTCACGGTCTACGACACCGCTTTCCACTTCAACATGCCCGAGGTCGCCAAGACTTACGCCCTGCCCAAGGACGTCTGCGACAAACTGCACATTCGTAAGTACGGCGCCCATGGCACCAGCTACCGCTACATCTCCAAGAAGGTTGCCGAGATGACCAACGGCGAGGCCCGCAAGGTTGTCGTGTGCCACATTGGCTCCGGCGCTTCCCTGTGCGCTATCGAGGACGGCAAGTGCATGGACACCACCATGGGCCTTACCCCGCTCGACGGCGTCATGATGGGCACCCGCTGCGGTTCTATCGACCCGGCTACCGTGTGCTACCTGCAGCGCGAGGGCGGCTACACCTTCGACGAGGTCGACGAGATGATGAACAAGAAGTCCGGCCTCATGGCCGTGACCGGCGGCAAGACCAACGACTGCCGCAACGTCGAGGAGCTCGCCGCTGCCGGCGACCCCGAGGCCCAGCTCGCCTTCGATATGTTCGTCTACAAGATTGCCGCCAAGGCCGCCGAGATGGCCACTTCCATGTGCGGCATGGACACCCTGGTCTTTACCGCCGGCATCGGTGAGCACGCTCCGGCTGTCCGCGCCGGCGTGGCCGACCGTCTGGCCTTCATGGGCGTCAAGATGGACCATGCCCGCAACGCCCTGCGCGGCGACGGCGCGTGGTGCCTGTCCGCCAAGGATTCCAAGGTCAAGATCTTCGTCATCCCCACGGATGAGGAGTTCATGATTGCTTCCGACGTCGAGCGCATCGTCAGCGGTAAGTAATTGATGCAAGGAGAGGGGACTGGATGGCCTTGTGCCGTTCAGCCCCCTTTTACGCTCTTTGAGCGAAGAGTTTAATAGATATTTATTGAATTCTGATAACTTCTTATTAAGTGTACGGCCGCCTTATAGGTTTGCCGACCGTACTGTAATCACGAAGGAGTCTCATGAACGTACTTGTTGTCAACGCCGGTAGCTCAAGCCTTAAATATCAGCTTTTGGATACCGATACCCGCGAGGTTTTCGCCAAGGGCAACTGCGAGCGTATCGGATCGGAGATGGGCATCTTTGGTCACTCCGAGAACGGTGGCACCAAGCAGACCGAGGAGATTCCTTTTCCCGATCATCGCTGCGCCATTGCGCGCGTGCTCGAGGAGCTCGAGAAGACCGACTTTACAATCGATGGCATCGGCCACCGTATCGTTCAGGGCGGCTGGCACTTTGACGATTCCGCGGTCGTCGACGACGAGGTCATGGCTAAGATCCTTGAGGTGGCGCCGCTTGCCCCGCTGCACAACTACGGTGAGGCCGCAGCAATTGAGTATTGCCGCGAGAAATATCCGGAGCTGCCCAACGTGGCCGTCTTCGACACGTCGTTCCATATGACGATGCCCGAGGTCGCCTACACCTACGCGCTGCCCAAGGACGTGTGCGACAAGTATCACGTGCGCAAGTACGGTGCCCACGGCACGAGCCACCGCTACGAGTGGATGATGGCCAAGGAGATTTTGGGCACGCGCTGCCACCGTCTGCTTTCGTGCCATCTGGGTAACGGCGCCTCGCTCGCTGCCATCGAGGACGGCGTGTGCCGCGATACCACGATGGGCCTCACGCCGCTCGACGGCCTGATGATGGGCACCCGTTGCGGTTCCATCGACC
>CABRZN010000144.1 GCA_902475445.1 uncultured Collinsella sp. | reverse complement strand
GTCTTGGGAGCAGATGCCTTGGGACGATCGGACACGATTAAGCCTCCTCGGTCTTGCTCAGTCCACCAAACCTACGGTCACGGCCCTGATAGGCCAAAATGGCGTCGACAAGGCCCCAACGATCAAAGTCGGGCCAATAGGTATCGGTGACGTAGAATTCGGAATAAGCCACCTGCCACAGCAGATAGTTCGAAAGGCGCAGCTCACCAGAGGTGCGAATCACAAGCTCAGGATCGGGAAGGCCGGCAGTATAGAGGTGGGAAGCCACCATGCCGTCATCAATTGCGGCAGGATCGATCTTACCGGCGGCAGCGTCGAGTGCAATCTGACGGACAGCGCGGGTAATCTCGGCACGCGCGCCGTAGTTGACGGCAAGCGCCAGCGTCATACCGGTGTGATCGGCGCACTCGGCAAGACCGCGTTCAAAAACGTCGCGGGTCTTCTTGGGCAGCGCGGAAATGTCACCCAAAAAGACAACGCGCACGTTTTCGCGCTTCAGAAGCGGCAGCTCGTCGATAAACGTCTTGGCAAACAGATGCATCAAGACGTTGACCTCATGCTGCGGACGGTTCCAGTTTTCGGTAGAAAACGCATAGGCAGAAAGCACGTCGACGCCCAGGCGCACGCAGGCGGTAATGATCTCGCGCAGCGAGAGGATACCTGCCTTATGACCCTCGGTGCGTGCAAGACCGCGCGACGTGGCCCAACGACCGTTGCCGTCCATGATGCACGAGATATGGTGCGGAATGTTATTGAGGTCAAGGTCGGAAAAACCGACGCCCGCAGGGGCGTCGGCAAAGTACTCGACCAGTTTATGCTCGTCGTATTGCACCTTAGATCTCCATGACCTCGGCTTCTTTTTCCTTCAGAAGCTCCTCGACCTTGGCGACATACTCATCGGTGTGCTTCTGGACCTTGGCCTGCTCACGACGGACATCGTCCTCGGTGAGCTCCTCATCGCGCTCGAGCTTATTGTTGAAGTCGCGACGGATGTTACGGATAGACACCTTGGCCTGCTCGGCGTACTCGCGGCACTCCTTGACGAGTTCGCGACGGCGCTCCTCAGTGGGGGCCGGGAACGGCAGACGAACGACGGTGCCATCGGAGTTGGGGGTAATGCCCAGATCGGAAGCGCCGATGGCCTTGACGATAGCGTTGATGAGCGCCTTGTCCCACGGCTCGATGAGCAGCATGTGAGCCTCGGGGGTCTTGACGGCGGCAACCTGCGTGACCGGCGTGGGGACACCGTAATAATCAACGGTGATGTCGGACAGAATGTTGGCGTTGGCGCGACCGGTACGGACCTTGGAGAAGTTATGCTTGAGGGACTCGAGCGACTTGTCCATATGGGCGGTGATGTTCTCTGCCATGCTTAATCCTCCTGATAGACGAGCGTGCCGACGGGCTCACCCGCGAGCGCGCGCTTGACGGTGTCCTCGCCATCGATGTTGAGGACCAAAATAGGCATACGGTTATCCTGGCACAGAGCCGTAGCCGTGGAATCCATAACCTGCAGGCCGCGAACGAGAACCTCGTGATAGGTAATCTTGTCAAAACGGACGGCATCGGCGCACTTGACGGGATCCTTGTCGTAGATGCCGTCAACCTTGGTGGCTTTAATCAGAATCTCGGCGCCGATCTCGCACGCACGAAGAGCCGCGGCGGTGTCGGTCGTAAAGTACGGATTGCCCGAACCGGCAGCGAAGATGACGACGTTGCCCTTGGACAGATGGTTGATAGCGCGGCGACGAATATAGGGCTCGCAGATCTCGTTCATCTGGATAGCGCTCATCACGCGGCAGGGAACATCGTTGTGCTCGAAGGCATCCTGCAGGGCGAGCGCGTTCATAACGGTTGCCAGCATGCCCATGTAGTCGGCCTGAGCACGCTCCATGCCACCGGCAGCGCCGGCCATGCCGCGGAAAATATTGCCGCCGCCGACAACGACGCCGACCTCATGGCCAACGGCGAGCAGCTCCTTGACCTGCTTGGCAAGATGGTCGGTAACCTTGGGGTCGATGCCATATTGGCCGTCGCCCATCAGTGCTTCGCCGGAAAGCTTAAGAAGCACGCGTTTATATCGGATGTCGGACAAAGCGATCCTCCTTTAATTAGACTCTCAATATGATATCAAAGGCTCTGATAAGAGCCATGAAAAAGCAGGCTGTGAGTAAAACCCACAGCCTGCTCATTACCAGCTACAAGAGCTTATTTACTCGCCACGGACCAGACGGTCAAAGGCAACGACGGTAATGGTGTCGCCGAGCTCCTTGGAGACCTGCTCAGCGTACTTCTTGATGGTGAGGGAGCTGTCCTTGATGAACTCCTGCTCGGTGAGCACGGACTGCTTGTAGAACTTCTCCAGACGACCAACAGCCATCTTCTCCTGGATAGCCTCGGGCTTGCCGGACTCGGCAGCCTGGGCCATGTAGATCTGCTTCTCGTGCTCGACGGTCTCGGCCGGAACCTGATCGCGGGTGGCGCAGATCGGTGCGACGGCGGCAACCTGAAGGGCAACGTCGTGAGCGAAGGTCTTGAAGGACTCAGCCTGAGCAGTCTCGGCCTTCTCGAAGGCGAACTCGACGAGGACGCCGATCTTACCACCCATGTGGATGTAAGAAGCGAGAGCGCCGTTCTCGGCCTTGCGGGCGGCGAAGCGGGAGATCTTCATGTTCTCGCCCATGATGTGAATCATCTCGGTGAGCTCGGAGGAAACGGTCTCCTCGCCCATCGGCTTCTCGAGCAGAGCGTCGACGTCAGCAGACTCGGTGGTAGCGACAACCTCAGCGACCTTGGAAGCAAAGCCAGTGAACTTGGCGTTGGAGCCAACGAAGTCGGTCTCGCAGGAGAGCTCAAGCAGAGCGCCGGTCTTGCCATCCTCGGAGACGAACGCGGCTACAGCGCCCTCGTTGGTCTCGCGGCCAGCCTTCTTAGCAGCCTTGGCGAGGCCGTTCTTGCGCAGAACGTCGACAGCGGCGTCCATGTCGCCGTCAGCCTCGACGAGAGCCTTCTTGCACTCCATCATCGGGGAGTCGGTCATCTCGCGGAGCTGCTTGACCATAGCGGCGGTAATCTGGGCCATTGTGGTTCCTTTCAAAGAGATGAAAAAGAATTAACTAAGACTGATTTACTCGGCCTTGGGCTCAGCGGCCATCTCGGCCTCGGAGACCTGCTCCTTACCGGAGCCAGCGAGGCAGGCGTCAGCCATGAGCTCGCACATAAGGGTGACAGCGGAGATAGCGTCATCGTTGCAGGGGATGCCGTACTCGACCTCGTCGGGATCGGAGTTGGTGTCGATCAGAGCGACGACGGGGATGTTCAGGCGCTGAGCCTCCTTGATGGCGTTCTCCTCGCGCTTAGTGTCGATGACGAAGAGAGCCTGGGGCAGACCCTTCATGTCGCGGGCGCCACCGAGGTTGGTCTGGAGCTTGGTGAGCTCCTTACCGAGAACAGCCTGCTCCTTCTTGGGGAGCACTGCCATGCGGCCGTCCTCGACCATGGCCTCGAGCTCCTCCATGCGGTTGATGCGGGAGCGGATGGTGACGAAGTTGGTCAGCATGCCGCCGAGCCAACGCTGGTTGATGTAAGGCATGTTGGCGCGCTCAGCAGCGTTCTTGACGGCCTCCTGAGCCTGCTTCTTGGTGCCGACGAACAGCACGTTGCCGCCCTTGGCGACGTTCTTGACGAAGGTGTAGGCCTGGTCGGCGTCGAGGATGGTCTGCTTGAGGTCGAGGATGTAGATGCCGTTGCGCTCACCGAAGATGAACGGCTTCATCTTGGGGTTCCAGCGACGGGTCTGGTGACCGAAGTGGCAACCGGCCTCGAGCAGGGTGCGGATATTAATCTTGGTAGCCATGTTAAACCTCCTGTGGTTTGCCTCCGCGCGGGGTCATCCTCCAAAACCAACCCGGACATGTGCTACCAAAGCCCGGGCACCACGGTATGAAGTAGCCGCGCGTGCGTGATAAAAACCTGTTGCCGTGAAGCAACCCGATGAATGATAGCAGGAATGCTTCTTCATGCCAACCCGCAATCAAAACCACACATTAGGCAGATCGGAAGAGCG
>CABRZN010000143.1 GCA_902475445.1 uncultured Collinsella sp. | reverse complement strand
GTAGAGCAGCAAACTTAACCCCTGCCCCGGTGCCCGGCGGGCAACCTATCCCTTGTACTCTATCAAGGTAAAGTGTATGATTCTGAACGTTACATGACTCACTTTACCTAACTAAAGTGCCATCAAGGGGGATACCATGAATACCGATATGTCTCGTCGTCAGTTTGTTGGTCTAGCCGGTTCGCTTGCCACGGTGCTTGGCCTCGGCCTAGTAGGCTGCGGTGGTGGTGCCGGCAAGGGCTCCGCTGCTGGCTCTGCCGCAGCCAAGGACGTGAAGGGCGCTGCGGAGTCCAAGAAGCTCGTGGTGGGCTTCGATAAGTCCTATCCTCCGTACGGCTTTGTGGGCGACGATGGCGAGTACACCGGCTTTGATCTCGATCTGGCCAAGGCTGTTGCCGATAAGCAGGGCTGGGAGGTCAAATACGAGGCCATCGATTGGGATGCCAAGGACACGCTGCTCAACTCCGGCGCCATCAACTGCATCTGGAACGGCTTTACCATGGAGGGCCGTGAGGACGACTACACGTTCTCCGAGCCGTACATGCTCAACGAGCAGGTGCTGGTGGTAAAGAAGGATGCGGGCATCAAGAGCTGGGACGATCTTGCCGGCAAGACCGTGATTACCCAGACCGATTCCGCTGCGCAGGATGTACTCGAGGGTGACCAGAAGGATCTGGCGGCGACGTTTGCCACGCTCGACACGATCGGCGAGTACAACACGGCCTTTATGCAGCTCGAGAGCGGCGCGGTCGATGCCGTGGCTTGCGACCTTTCGATTGCCCAGTATCAGCTTGCCGCCAAGCCCGATGCCTATACGCAGCTTGATGAGCCGCTGTCCAGCGAGCACTACGCCGTCGGCTTTAAGAAAGGCGACACCAAGTCGGCCGACGCCGTGACCGAGTCGCTCAAGGCGCTCTACGAGGACGGCACGGTTAAGGACCTGTGCGACAAGTATTCAAGCTATGGTCTTTCCTTCGATAACTGGGTGCTCAAATAGCGGCTTTCCCAGGCACCCGATTTTGCCGTTCAAACCGTCGCTTGCGTACATTTAGTACGCGGCGCTCCTCTTTCACGGCAAACTCGGGCACCTGGAAAACCCGCTTTAGCATTGGGTTTGCTGTTCTGTTACTGTGAAAGAGAGCTTGGGTTGTCTATTCAGGTCATGATGCAGATGCTTGGCCAGGGATTCTTGGTCAGTTTGCAGCTGTTTGTGCTGACGTTGCTCGGATCGATTCCGCTGGGAATCCCCGTGGCGTTTATGCGCATGAGCAAGGTCGCGCCGCTGCGTTGGATTGCGCGCATCTATATTTCGGTGGTGCGCGGCACGCCGCTTATGCTGCAGATGTTTGCGATCTACTTTGCCCCGTACTACGTGTTTGGCATCTCGCTCACGCCCGATTCCAAATGGACGGCGTGCGTCGTGGCATTCATCATCAACTACGCCGGCTACTTTGCCGAGATCTATCGCTCGGGCCTGCAGTCCATTCCGCGTGGTCAATATGAGGCCGCCGAGGTGCTGGGCTACTCGCGTCTGCAGACGTTTCTGTATATCGTGATGCCGCAGGTCGCCAAGCGCATTTTGCCGGCGATGGGCAACGAGATCATCACACTGGTCAAGGACACGTCGCTGGCGTTTGCCATCGGCGTGGGTGAGATGTTCTCGACCGCCAAGGCGCTGGTCGCCTCGCAGGTGAGCATGGTGCCGTTTGCGATCGCGGCGCTGATTTACTGGGTCTTTAACTTTGTGGTCGAGATGCTGCTGGGCGCCGCCGAAAAGAAGCTGGACTATTATCATGACTAACTCAGTGATGAAAATCGAAAGCGCGCGTAAGGCGTTTGGCGGCAATGAGGTGCTCAAGGATATCTCACTCGAAGTCAAGCGCGGTGAGGTCGTGGCGATTATCGGACCTTCGGGCGGCGGTAAGTCTACGCTGCTGCGGTGTGCCACGCTGCTCGAGACACTCGACGGAGGCTCTCTCTCGTTTGGCGACCTTGCCGTTGCGACGGACGCGGGGCCGGGTGCGGTCTATGCGAAAGGCGACGTGCCCAAACAGGCGCGCTCGCGGTTTGGTCTGGTGTTCCAGAACTACAATCTGTTCCCGCACTATACGGTGATGAAAAACATCATCGACGCGCCGATCCGCGTGCTTAAGCGCCCGCGCGAGCAGGCGGAGGCGCGTGCGCGTGAGTTGATCGCGCAGATGGGGCTTACGGGCAACGAGAACAAGGTGCCGTGTGAGCTTTCGGGCGGTCAGCAGCAGCGCGTGAGTATTGCCCGCGCCCTGGCGCTCGATCCGGAAATCTTATTCTTTGACGAGCCGACCTCGGCACTCGATCCCGAGCTGACGGCCGAGGTGCTGCGTGTCATTAAGGACCTGGCGGCGCAGAATATGACGATGGTAATCGTGACCCACGCGATGCAATTTGCGCGCGATGTTGCCGACCACGTGGTCTTTATGGATGGCGGTTGCATTGTCGAGGAGGGATCTGCCGAGCAGGTTATCGACCATCCGCGCGAGCAGCGCACGCGTGAGTTCTTGAGCCGTATCGAGGGATAGGCTCAGGTATTTACTCAACTATTAATTGAGGCGAAGCCGCCACAGGTCTTACGGTCTGTGGCGGCTTTTTGTTTACATCGACGGGGTTCAATAATTGCCCCACAAGCTTGTCTCTTCCTCTCGCCGCCTGTATTCATACGTGTGCCGAAAGGTATGCATGGACAGCCGTCCGTGAGGGTAGGGTGGTGGCATAGGACATTTGGAGGGTGAGTCGGCTCGGCTGCCGACCATGCTGCTCCCGGGACGGCACCGACCGCGAACTCTCCCCGTTGGCGTCGCGCATTGCGCGCGGCCCTGCAAGGAGGTCATCATGGGTGCTCCCAAGACCGGTAACGTAAGGAACGTGGTGCTCGTAGGCCAAGGCGGGGTGGGCAAGACTTCACTCGCCGAGGCCATGCTCCACCTTTCCGGCAAGACCGCCCGCCTGGGCGGCCACGACGGCACCAAGCCCACGCTCGACTATGACCCCGAAGAGGTCAAGCGTGCGTTTTCCATCTCGACGACCATTGCGCCGATCGACTGGAAGGGCGCTCGTATCAACGTGCTCGATGCCCCGTGTTACCCCGATTTTATCGGCGACGCCTTTGCCGCGATGAGCGTCTGCGAGACGGCCCTGTTTGTGGTCGACGCCGAGGCCGGCCCGCAGCCTACGACGGTTAAGCTCTGGTATGCCGCCGAGGACCTGCGCTTGGCGCGTGCGGTGTTCGTAAACCGCCTGTCGCGCTCCGAGGCCAGCTTTGCGACCACGATGGACCTGCTGCAGGAGCGCTTTGGCACGCGCCTGGGCGCCGTGACCCTTCCCTGGGGCGAGGGCGAGGACTTTGACGGCATCATCGACCTGGTGCGCATGAAGGCGCGCCATTGCAACGGCACCGAAGCCGTTGAGTCGGAGATTCCCGAGGAGTATCGTGCCCAGGCCGAGGAAGCCCATGACCATCTGTGCGAGCTGGTGGCCGAGGCTGACGATGAGCTGATGATGAAGTACCTGGAAGGCGAGGAGACGCTGACGCAGGAGGAGCTTGAAGGCCTGCTGTCGAAGGCGATCGCCGAGCGCATCTTTGTGCCGGTCTTTGCGGGCGATTGCATTAAGGAGCAGGGCGTCAACTCGCTGATGGACGACATCGCCACATACTTCCCGGCGCCGACGGACTACGGTGAGATGCCACTCATCGACGGTGATTCGCTCAAGATCTCGAGTGACGATGACCGCCCGGTGGCGTTTGTGTTTAAGACGCTGGCCGATCCGCAGCAGGGTCGCATCAGCTTTATCAAGGTGCTGACGGGCACGCTTGAGCCGGGCCTTGAGCTGATCAATGCGCGCACACGCAAGGGTGAGCGTCTGGCTCACCTGTATGTGATGTGCGGCCGTGACATGACCGAGGTCGGCCACGCCTATGCCGGCGACATCATCGTGGCGCCCAAGCTGGCGGCAGAGACGGGTGACACGCTCTCGATTACCGGCAAGGTCGAGGCTGCGGCGTTTAAGTTCCCCAACTCGCAGTACCGCATTGCTATCGAGGCCGAGAACCGCGGCGACGAAGAGAAGCTCTACACGTTTATCGAGAAGGCCTGCAAGGCCGATCCGACTATGAGCATCGACCGCGACGAGGAGACCGGCCAGACCATCA
>CABRZN010000142.1 GCA_902475445.1 uncultured Collinsella sp. | reverse complement strand
AACGAGGGTATGGGGACTCGTTCGGCCAGATGCGCCGCCGCTGTTTGCGATCCGTTTTCCTCCGTCCCCTTCGGATCACGCGACCCCTTGGGGACGGAGGAAAACGGATCATTTCGTAGGCCCGTGGCCGCCTTGGAAACCGAATGATGGTACGAGCATCCATTCGGCTTCCAAGGCGGCCACGGATAGAACGGGGCGAACAGAAAAGAGCGACGGACGTCTACTCCCCCGCCACGCTCGCGCGCAGCTTGGCGGCGATGGGCTCGGATGCCAGCAGGAACACGAGCATGACCACGGAGCACGCCAGGCACACAATCCAAGTGCTCGCAAAGGAGCCCGTGGCATCGAACAGCACGCCCGAGACGATGGCACCCACGGTGCCGCCGACCATCTCGAGCGAGGTAATGGTGCCCGTGACCTTACCCAGGTCGGCCATGCCAAATTGCTTGGACGCGGCAATGGTAGGCGTGATGGTGCCCATGCACGTTCCGACACCAAAGCTCACGGCAGCCACGATGGGACCAAGATCGGTCGCGGGGAAGCACAGAGCAACGCAAGCGATAACGCACGCAACGGATCCCAGCACGTTGCCAAAGCGCAGCCCAAAGCGATCGTAGATGGCGCCGAGCGAAATCTTGGCGATAACGACGGTGACCATATAGGCCGAAAGCACCGTACCGGCCCACATGGGATCGTGACCGCCCGTGACGATCTTGGCGCCGTTGACGGTAACGCTCGTCATGTTGGTGACCTGGTTGGGCAAGATGGCGCCGTTAACGAGACCCATAAAGAGGAAGGCGACGACAAGCAGCCAAAACGCCGGGCTCTTCTTGATACGAGACCAGCCGACGCTAACCTCGGGCGCCGTGCGCTCGTCCTTGTCGCCAGCCGTCGAGACGGACGGATCGCCCGGGTTCTCGCCGAGCGGCTTAAGGCCGATATCGGAAGGCTTGGTGCGGAAGGAATAGGCCGTGATGGGCAGTGCCGCCACCATGCAGATAGCCGAGAGCACCAGGAAGGCGGAACGCCAGCCAACGCTCACGATAAGCGAGCTCACGATCGGCGAGAGAATAGCGCCGCCAAAGCCCGAGCCCGAAAGTGCGATGGAGATGGCAAGGCCTCGCTTGGCCGCAAACCAGTTGGCGGTCACCAGGCTGATAAGCAGACGGGTCGAGGCGACGGCAAAGCACCCCGAGACGGCAAAGAGCACGTAGACCTGCCACAGCTCACCGACAAAGCTCATCCCGGCAAGAACGGCAGAGGTGGCGATTACAGTGAGGGAGCCCAAAACGCGACCGCTCACCTTATCGGCCACATGACCGATCACAAGTGAGCCGATAACGCTCACCACAGTGGAGATGGCGTTGGAGATGTTGTACTGCGCAAGCGTAATCCCGAGGTCGCTTACGATGAGCGGCTGAAACAGGCTCATGCAGTTGACGAAAATGGTGTAGCACGTGGCCATGATCACAAAGCCGGAGGCCACGACGAGCCAGCCGGGGAAGAACTTACGCTGCTGGGACATACTGCTCCTTATTTAACAAACGAATAGCCGGCGCCGGGCACCGGTAGTGCCCAAGATTGCCTTGAAAGACAAGGGCATAGGCCTTACGGCCATGCCCGCAGGCTTGAAAGGCAAGGTTGGGTGCTACCGGTGGTCGGCGATATAGCCCAAAGCGACGGCGGTATAAGCCGCGGCACCGAGCGGCAGCTCGGCATCGTTAAAGCGCGCCTTGGGATGGTGCTGGGCAAAATGCTCATCCGTATCGGTTACAGCGGCGCCCACGGTAAAGTACGCACTCGGGATCTCGCTCGAAATCAACGCGAAGTCCTCACTCGCCATGGCGTGGAACAGCGGCAGGAAGGCGGCCTTGGGCAGCACCGCGTCCACGTAGCCAAGCGACGCTTGCGTCATATCGTCATCGAGTACGAGCGGGGGAACATCCGAGAGTGTCTCGAGGGTCGCCGGCGTGCGATACGGTGCGGCCACGCCGTTGACGACCTCGGCGATACGTTCCTTGAGATGAGCCATGAGATCGACATCGAAGCCACGCAGCGTTCCCTCGAGCACACAAGTGTCGGGGATGACATTTGCGGCCTGACCGCCGGCGAACTTACCCACGGTCAGTGCGACCTCCTTGGCCGCCGGCACTTCGCGAGCAATGAGCTCCTGAAGTGCCAGATGCACGTGCACACCCGCCGTAATGGGGTCGATGCAGATCTCGGGGCTCGAGCCATGACCGCCCTTGCCCTGCAGCGTGATGCGGAAACCGTACACGCCCGAGAGCGCCGGGCTGCCGTAAAGCACCAGGCCAAGCGGCGACTGGCTATTGACATGCATGGCAAAGGCGACCTGAGGGCGCGGGTTCTGCAGCAGACCGTCGGCGATGGCGGCGCGGGCACCCTCAAAGGTTTCCTCGCCCGGCTGGAACAGCAACTTAACCGTAGCGTTGGCATCAACAAGCTCTGCCTCGCGCGCTTTGAGCATACGAGCCGCACCAAGCAGCGCCGTCGCGTGCATATCGTGACCGCAAGCGTGCATGCAGCCGTTGGTGGATGCAAAGGGCTCGCCCGACTCCTCGGCAACAGGCAGGGCATCCATATCGCCACGGAGCATGATGACCGTACCGGCCTGTTCGTCCGTGCAGACGCCATTGCCTTGGGCCGCGGCGGCACCGGCGCCGACAAGGCCCACAACGCAGGAACCATCAACGAGCGTGGCAAATGGGATGTCCATCTCGGTCAGGCGCGCTTGGATATACGCAGAGGTCTGTGGGAGGCTATTACCCAGCTCGGGCATCTGGTGGAGATCGTGTCGCCACGCAGCGAGCTCGTCTGCAAAAGCCTGAGCTTCTGCAACAAGACCGTCACCGATAGCGGTCTGCGCCGCTGCGGTGGCCTTGGGCGCTGATTGCGGTTGAAGATCGGACAAAGCTGGTGCCATAGATGCCCTCCAGTATCGTTTTTGCAGCAAGCACTTTGATAGCGTAAAGTGCAAGGTACTACTTTAAGGGCGAGGCATAAAAAATGCCGCCCCGGGAGGGCGGCGCAACAAGTTGTTTACAATTGCGGGCGCGGCTTTCGACGCAAAAAATCGAAGTGAGTCTCGCTCAAGATAATCGACAGGAAGATAAGCACGAAGCCGGCGAGCAGGCGCGAGGTGAGCGCCTCCCCCATCAGCAGCACCGAGAACAGCACACCCGAAGGCGACTCCATCGAAAGGAGCAGCGAGCCCGTCGAGGCCGGGACATGCGCCAGGCCGACGTTTTGGATGAGCAGAGCCGCGCATGTGCAGCCCACCGAGAGAAACGCCATCGCACCGATAAAGCTCGGCGTCCACACGGACAGAGGCGCTTGGGTCTCGAATAACAGCGACGTTGCCAGGCTCAGCACGCCGTTGCCCACAAACATCCAAAACGTGATGACGTTGATGTCCATTTTGCGACCGTACTTGGCAGTCACCGCCATCTGGATGGCGAAAAAGGCCGCACCCGCCAGCGTAATGACGTCACCAATGTTGAATTCAACGCTATCGAGTGCGACGAGGCCAATGCCCGCTAGGCACAGCAGCGCGGCACCCAAGTTGTAGCGCGTGAGCTTTTCGCCGCTCAGGAAATAGCTCGCGAACGGCACAAGGATGCAATACGTGCCCGTCAAAAAAGCATTCTTGCCCGCCGTAGTATGTGCCAGACCGACCGTCTGCAACGCATAGGCCGCCCACATGAGCACGCCCATACTCAGGCCAACGATCAGGTTGCGAGCGTTGAGGTGCGCGATGATGCGCTTGTGGAAGACGGCAAACATGACCAACGCTGCGGGCAGAAAACGTACATAGAGCAGCGCGAACACCGGAATGGTGCCGAGTGCGTCCTTCATAGTGGTAAAGGAGTAGCCCCAGATGACCGCCACCGAAAATAGCAGAACTTTCCAGAACAGCGGCGAGCGAGCGCCGGCGCCCCGGGGAATACCGCCCGCGCCCAAATCCTCACGGGCTACAGGGCTATCGGGCATGTTTTCGATTTCGTTGGCAGCGTATTGGGCCATGGAACATCCTCGCACTCAATCTGGGCGTGGTGTCCGCACGCGTATGGCTGCGTGCCGCCTCATGGTCAAATAAAAACAGGGCGCACCGGACCCCCGGTACGCCCCGTTACTGTAGCAACAACCAAGCAGCCCGTGCAATTCACCGCACTAAAGCGTTTTGTTCCGCCGTTCTACCGAACGGCGGACCGGCCG
>CABRZN010000141.1 GCA_902475445.1 uncultured Collinsella sp. | reverse complement strand
ATCTGCCCGGCTGCTTAACCTGGTTCGGCGGGCACTGTTCGGAAGAGCTCGATGGGTCATCTCGCTGGGTAAATATTTGTGCGTGATGGTATCGTTGTTGGGGCTTTTACTGATTACGGGATGTTGACTTTGGAGTTGTGGATGGTGTCCCAAATGGATTCTACGCTTGGTTTCATTACTGACCAGCTTAAGACGCTGACTTCTATTGCCTCGCCTACGGGCTATACCCGTGCGGCGACTGATTATCTAATGGAAACGTTGCGCGATATGGGCTTTGGCCCTGAGCGTTCCAATAAGGGCAACGTGCTGGTTGAGCTTGGCGGCGAGGGCGAGCCGCTTGTGTTGGCGAGCCATGTCGACACCCTGGGCGCCATGGTGCGCTCCATTAAGGACAATGGCCGCCTGCGTCCCACGACGCTTGGTGGGCACCAGTGGTCTACGGCCGATGGCGAGAACTGCACCGTCTACACGCGCGACGGCAATGTGTACACGGGCGTGGTCCTCAATACCGAGCCTTCGGCGCATGTGGCCGACGAGCCGGTCAAGACCATCGAGAAGAACATGGAAATCCTGCTCGATGAGAATGTCGACAGCAAGGACGATGTGCTTGAGCTGGGCATTCAGACCGGCGACATCATCGCTATGGATCCGCGTACCACGGTGACGGAGAGCGGCTACATCAAGAGTCGCTTCCTTGACGACAAGCTGTCCGCGGCGATTCTACTGGGTCTCGCCCGCGCCGTCGCCGCTGGCGAGGTGACGCTTTCGCGTAAGGTTTCGCTGCTCTTTACCGTGTACGAGGAGGTCGGCCATGGCGGTGCCTTTGTGCCGGCCGACACGCGCGAGATGATCAGCGTGGACATGGGCTGCGTGGGCGACGACCTGGGCTGCACCGAGCGCATGGTGTCGATTTGCGCCAAGGATTCGGGCGGCCCCTACAACTACGATCTGGTGACCACGCTGTCCAATATCGCGCGCGAGCTTGAGCTCGATTACGCCATCGACGTGTACCCGCATTACGGCTCGGACGTTGAGGCCACGCTCTCGGCCGGCTACGACATTCGCCATGGTCTGATCGGCCCCGGCGTGGAGCCACAACTACGAGCGCAGCCACATCGACGGCGTGCGCAATACCTACGAGCTGGTCCGCGCCTACGTACAACGCTAGAGGAGCAGCTTGCGACTCGGCTGACCAATTGCTCTAAGGCCCGATTGCTCGGGCCTTTTTTCGCTTCAGTCTGTTTAGTATTATGCTGTATGTAACTAATTAACTTTACGTTTGGAATACTTAACGAGGTGATGCGGCATATGAATACATCTGAGTACTTGTCTATGGGTGATGCGGCCCGCTTGCTGGGCGTTACAAAAGCCCGCATATCGCAACTTGCCGCATCGGGGACGCTTGCGTGCGATATTGTGGGCGGTCGGAAGATGGTCGAGTACAATTCTGCGATCGCCTATCAAAAGGTCCGCAAACGAGGGCGCCGTCCTGCAGCCGATGTGGGACGCAAGTTTACGCTGATGTCGGCCGACCATGAGGTCGCGCATGTCTCATTTGATCCGACGCGCGAGTTTCCCTTCGAAATCGCCGAGGTCCTCGATGCGCAACGAATGCCGTTTGGCACATGCTCGAGTTCTTCTCCAACGGTGAATAAGCGGGAGCTCAACGCGTGGTGGGGGCATCGGTCGGTGCCCGATGTTCGCCCTGGGCTTATCTCGCGCTACCGCGAGCTAGGGATTGTCAACGGCGTTGAGGTGCCGGTTCAGTGCCTGGGCCTCTCGCTTTCGGATTGCTATTGGCTGCGGCCGGCAGAATGCGACGGGCTCGAATGGCGAAACCTCAATTACTTCGAGAACGAATTTGAGCGATCGGCGCCCGAAGAGCGTTCGGGTTGGTTGGAAGGCATCGGTCTTAAAAATCCGGATAACACGTCCGAGGGTGAGCTCCCTAAATCGTGGATGATTCGCAACGGCGTTCGCGTTCTGGTCAAGGGATGCGGCATGGACGATCAACGTCCCTTTAACGAGGCGGTTGCAACGGCTCTACATCGTCGCTTGCTGTCAGAGGGTGAGTTTGTTCCTTATGCGGTTGAGCGGATGTTCGATGGCCCTGTGTGTCTGTGCGACGACTTTCTTGACGGCCGCGAGGAATATGTTCCGGCTGTTTACGTTAAGAACGCCCTTGGCGGCCAGCGAGGAAGCTCGACGTACGACCGGTACTGCCGCTTCCTTGGTAAGCATGGAGCAGACGAGGTTGCCGTGAGAAGGTCTATGTCGCAGATGATCGTTTGCGACGCCCTTTTGGCCAACAGCGATCGCCATTGGCGAAACTTCGGCATCATCCGCAATGTCGATACCTTGGAGATAAGGCATGCACCGCTGTTCGATAGCGGCAACTGTCTGTGGTATAACGTGCCAACTGCTGTGCTCGCAGCTGGGGAGTTTGGGTTTGCCGCTAAGCCGTTTGGACCCAATCCTTCCGTCCAACTGGCGCTTGCGGACTCGCTCGATTGGTTCGACTCATCGCGGCTCAACGGATTTGTTGATGAAGCGATAATGATTCTTTCGCAGAGCAAGTGGGCCACGGCGGAGGGTCGGCTCGAGTCCATTCGCCGCGGCCTGGAGCGTCGCGTTATCGAGGTGAATGCTGCTGTTGGAGTGCTTCGACACGTGCGGCGATAATCCCGCGGCTACTTGATGGCGGCAGTAACGGTGCCGCCGCCGAGGACGACGTCGCCGCGGTAGACGACGACAGCCTGGCCGGGGGCGATGGCGCGCTGCGGCTCGTCAAAAGTTAGCAGCATTTGCCCGTCTTCGCCGCGCGTAAGGGTTGCTGCCTGGTCTTTCTGACGGTAGCGGTACTTGGCGCCCACGCGAATGCCGCCGGCATCGAGTTCTGCCTCCATGCGGTCGGCAGGGGCGCTCCAGATCCAGTCGTCGGCCGTGAGTGCTGTGGCCGTTAGGTCCTCGGCCTCGCCCAGATGCACGGTGCTGCTGTCGGCGTCGACGCCCGTTACGTACACGGGATGCGCCATCGCGACGCCCAGGCCCTTGCGCTGACCGATGGTGTAGCGCAGCGCACCGTTGTGGCGCCCGACCACGCTGCCGTCGCGCCACACAATGTCGCCCGGTGCAGCGGGATGTCCGCAGCGGCGCTCGATATAGCCCGCGTAGTCACCGTCTGGAATAAAGCAGATGTCCTCGCTTTCGGCCTTCTTGGCGTTGGTAAAGCCCTGCTCGGCGGCAATGCGGCGCACGTCGCGCTCTTTGTCCAGCCCAGCCAGCGGAAAGATCGTGTGCGCCAGGCGTTCCTGCGTAAGCGAATACAAAAAGTAACTCTGGTCCTTTTTGGGGTCCTCGCCGCGGTACAGCTGCCAGGTTCCGTCGGACGCCTGGCTCGTTTTGGCGTAGTGGCCCGTGGCGATGTAGTCGCAGCCCATATCCAGCGCCGCATCCAGCAATGCGCCAAACTTAATGTGGCGGTTGCAGATGATGCATGGGTTGGGCGTCAGCCCCTCCTGATAGGCGGTCACGAAGCGCTCGATAACATTGCGGTCGAAGGTCTGCTGCAGGTTAAGTACATGGTGGGGTATCCCCAAGCGCTCGGCGACGGCCTTTGCATCGGCGATGTCGCGGTCGACCTTACTCGTGCTCGTGACGGGATCGGGCGCGGGGCAGGTGAGGCGCATGGTGGCGCCGACACATTCGTAACCCTGGCTTTTGAGCAGATACGCGGTCACGCTGGAATCGACGCCGCCACTCATGGCGACGAGCACGCGCTTGTTGTGCATGGGGAGGTTCTCCTTGGTGGCATGTGGCCAAAAAAGAAAAGCGGCGCGGGAGGCTGGTTCCGCGCCGCAGACATTGTAGCAAGTTCGGGCGTCCTGTGGGACGCCCTAATGAGATGGGCTCAGACTGCCGGGAGAGAGAGGAGACCGGCTCGTCCGTGGGCTCAACCTATGGGCGACAGGCTCTAGTCCTGGAACAGTGCCGTGGACAGGTAGCGCTCACCGGTATCGGCGAGCAGGGCCACGATGGTCTTGCCCTCGTTCTCGGGGCGCTTGGCCAGCTGCAGCGCGGCCCACACGGCGGCGCCGGACGAAATGCCCACGAGCACGCCCTCCTTGTGGCCCACGGCGCGGCCGGTCGCAAAGGCGTCGTCGTTCTCGACGGGGATGATCTCGTCATAGATCTGGGTGTCGAGGACGTCGGGCACAAAGCCGGCGCCGATACCCTGGATCTTGTGCGGGC
>CABRZN010000140.1 GCA_902475445.1 uncultured Collinsella sp. | reverse complement strand
CGTGCCATACAGCTCGCAGCCACGGGAGTTGACCTGCGCCTTTACGGTGCCCGGCGCCGGATCGTAGCCGGCGTGCACCAGACCGCCGTTGGCCTTCGAAGCTCCCAGCGCGATATCGTTTGCTGCCTCGACCACGCAAATGGACAGGTCAAACCGCGCGAGCTGCCGCGCGATGGCGCACCCGGTAATGCCCGCACCCACAATCGCGATATCAAACGTTTCTGTCACGGTGCCTCCCAGACGAGTTGACAGGCCGTCAATAAAACTATCCTACGGTCTACGTGCCCCCAGCACGACGGCAATGCGGCGAACAGCCCTGCAACACCCGCCAACGGCAGACGAGGGGAGACCCGGCAACGTCGACAACCTCGTCTGCCGTCCCTGGTGTCAGAGATTTATCTCAATCTGTAACAGTTAGACCTGTTTTTGCTGAGTTTCTGTTACAGATTGAGACGTTCGGCCCGGACGTTTTCCTTTGTCTCAATCTGTAACAGTTAGCTGATGATTTGGGTTCTAGATGTTACAGATCAAGACAAATCTTCCGACGGATTTTGAATGTCTCGATTTATAACAGTAAGAGGGGGTTTTAGGGCCCAAGATGTTACAGATCGAGATTGAAGTTGGGGAGGGACCCCTGTGTCTCGATCTGTAACATCTAGACCCGGATTCCGCTCCCACCTGTTACAGATTGAGATGTTTGTGTCCGCGCCAGCCCCGCCCCTAGCCGTGGTCCCATATAAACAAACCCCGTGGTAAACTTGACCAGATTGTTAATATTCCGAAAGGTACCTGTAATGTCCAAGTACATCTCCGAGCTCATGTCGCCGCAGCTTATGGGCGTCGTCTATGCCTTTGTTGGCTTTATCATCGCCCTGTATGTGCTGTCGGTCGTCTATGTGTTCATCGACGCTCGCCGCCGCGGCGCCAGCGCCTATGTGGCATGGGGCATCATCGCGCTCGTCCCGTTCGTGGGCCTCATCGCCTACCTGGTCCTGCGTCCGCACTCCTACGCGGCCGACCGCGAGGAGCAGGAGCTGGACATGGCCCTGCGCGAGCGCCAGCTTGCCCAGTACGGCACCTGCCCGCAGTGCGGCGCGCCCATCGAGAAAGACTTCGTCGTATGCCCGGTGTGCGACACCCAGGTTCGCAACGTTTGCCCCAGCTGCCATCGCCCGCTCGATGCGCACTGGAAGGTCTGCCCCTACTGCCGAACTCGCATCCAGTAACGCATCCATCGCTGGGCCGGCCTCAAACCACGGGCACCGCGCGTCCCGCGCAAGCCACGCGCGCTCCGCAGCCCCGCCCCACACGATGAAGCATGCGTAGAAAATCGCCCGCCGTGCCATTAAGGTGCGGCGGGCGCTTGTATACCAAGGCAACCTGCCTATAATGATGCAAGTCAAAAACGCCGAGCGCATCGCACGCACTTACATCAGGCATCCGAGAGGAGAAAACATACCCATGAAGGCACTCTACAATGACGGTTCGGTGGCCGAGCTCCCGCAGGACGAGGTCACGCACGTCATCCGCCACTCCGCCGCACACATCATGGCGCAGGCCATTAAGCGCCTGTACCCCGAGGCCGACTTTGCCTACGGCCCCGCGACCGACAACGGCTTCTACTACGACGTCGACCTGCCCGAGGGCGTCAAGATCAGCGAGGACGACTTCCCCGCGATCGAGGCCGAGATGAAAAAGATCGTTAAGGAGAACCTCAAGTTCACCGTGTACGAGAAGCCCCGCGCCGAGGCCATCGCTCTTATGGAGGAGCGCGGCGAGAAGTATAAGGTCGAGCACATCGGCGACCTGGACGACGACGCCCGCATCACCTTCTACCAGCAGGGCGACTACATCGACATGTGCGTCGGCCCCCACATCTGCTACACCAAGGCGCTCAAGGCCTTTAAGCTCACCGGTGTCTCGGGCGCCTACTGGAAGGGTGACAAGGACAACAAGATGCTCACCCGCATCAACGGCGTCGCCTTTGCCACCAAGGAAGAGCTCGACGAGCATATGCACATGCTGGAGGAGGCCAAGAAGCGCGACCACCGCAAGATCGGCCGCGAGATGGACCTCTTTATGATGCGCGACGAGGCCCCCGGCTTCCCGTTCTTCCTGCCCAACGGCATGATCCTTAAGAACACGCTGCTGGACTACTGGCGCGAGATTCACCACAAGGCCGGCTACGTGGAGATCTCCACGCCGCTCATCATGAACAAGCAGCTGTGGAAGACCAGTGGACACTGGGACCACTACAAGGACAACATGTACTCCACCGTCATCGACGACGAAGAGTACTGCATTAAGCCCATGAACTGCCCGGGCGGCGTGCTGGTGTATGCCTCCAAGCCGCACTCCTACCGCGAGCTGCCCATCCGCGCCGGCGAGATTGGCCTGGTGCACCGCCACGAGCTGCGCGGCGCCCTGCACGGCCTGTTCCGCGTGCGCTGCTTTAACCAGGACGACGCCCACCTGTTTGTGCGTCCTGACCAGCTGACCGACGAGATCGTGGGCGTGGTCAACCTCATCGACTCCGTGTACCAGAAGTTTGGCTTTAAGTACCACGTAGAGCTTTCCACCCGCCCTGAGGACTCCATGGGTTCGGACGAGGACTGGGCTCGCGCCGAGGAGGGCCTGCGCACCGCTCTGGAGAAGCTGGGCATGGACTACGAGGTCAACGAGGGCGACGGCGCCTTCTACGGCCCCAAGATCGACTTCCACCTGGAGGACTCGCTCGGCCGTACCTGGCAGTGCGGTACCGTGCAGCTCGACTTCCAGATGCCGCTCAACTTTGATCTGGAGTACGTTGACGCCGACGGCACCAAGAAGCGCCCCATCATGCTGCACCGCGTATGCTTTGGCTCCATCGAGCGCTTCATCGGTATTCTGATTGAGCACTTCGCGGGCAAGTTCCCCACCTGGCTTGCTCCGGTGCAGGTCAAGGCACTTCCGGTTTCGGAGAAGAGCCGCGACTACGCTCACGAGGTGTGCGCCAAGCTGGAGGAGGCCGGCATTCGCGTGGTCTGCGACGACCGCGACGAGAAGATCGGCTACAAGATCCGCGAGGCCCGCAGCATCGACCGCGTGCCCTACATGCTCATCCTGGGCGAGAAGGAGGTCGAGGCCGGCAACATCTCCGTCCGCGATCGCTCCAACGAGACCGTTCAGATGAGCGTTGATGAGTTTGTTGCCAAGGTGACCGAGGAAATCAAGACCCGCGCCTAAGACAAACTTCACAACAATTAACAAAGGCGACCGCCCACACAGGGCGGTCGCTTTTTTCATGCCAAAATGAGAAAGCCGCTGGTTGAGCGGCTTTTTTTGTTGCACAAAAAGGTACAGGTTTTTGCATCTTTCGACAGACGACATTATACAAGCAATTAATCCGCGTTTGCCCAGATTACGCAAAATGTACTGCTAGTAGGTACATCTCCATACCCCTCTATAAAAACCTGTACTTTTGCGACTGCGCCTAGCTGCGAGCGAGAAGCCTGTTCTAAACGCCCCTGCATTTGCGTGCATCGCAAAGCCAAAAGAGGGGGCGAGAACATGGAACAGACGGCACGGCGCCAAGAGCAGCTGCCGGGCGCATTTAACGGCGTCACCACCAGCAGCCAGCACGGCCGCGTTCGCTGGTATCTGGTCCACACCCCCAATGGAAAAGAGCGCGAGACCTGCGAAAAGGTCCGCCGCATTATCCCGCACAACCTGTTGCAGGACGCTTTTGTGATGCAAAAGGAGTTCTGGTTTAAGCGGGATGGCGCCTGGTCGCTCCAAACCAAACCTATGTACAAGGAATATTTCTTCGTCGCCACGCACGATGCCGCCGCGCTCGATAGGGCCCTGGCCCAGTTGAGCTTTGGCTGCCGCATCGTCGGCAGTAGGGAGCGGGCGTACATGCCCATGCCGGACGATGCACAAGACTGGTACCGCAGCGTACTGGACGATGACGGCGTGGTGCGCAACAGCGTGGCGCGCATAGAAGACGGCGTGTTGCACATAGAGCAGGGTCCCTTGGTGGGGCAAGAGGCCCGCGTTAAAAAGATCGATCGCCATAAACGCTGGTGCCTGGTAGACGTGGGCGAAGGCGACTCTGCATTCAGGGAGCTGCTACCGCTGGACGTTCCCAGCAAAACGTAAGGGAGACGTTGCACTAGCTATTCATTCGCATTTTTGAATTTACCGATTGGGGGATCCCTGGACAACGGGGACGTAAGTTTGACTGTGGCTGCTAAAGAAGTAACAGAGAGCAATTCGCCCGTGGGGGCGACGCTCATTGCTCAGGCAATGGACCGGCGCGAGGGC
>CABRZN010000139.1 GCA_902475445.1 uncultured Collinsella sp. | reverse complement strand
ATTTTCGACCGCGGTAAAGTAGCGGCGGACGATCTCCATCTTGGAAGCGTCGCGGCAGGCATCGTCATCGGTGATGGCAAAGCCGACCATATTGACGCCCATGTCCGTAGGGCTCTGGTAGGGGCTCTTGCCCAGGATCTTTTCCATCAGGGCACGGACTACCGGGAAGGCCTCGACGTCGCGGTTGTAGTTGACCGTGGTCTTGTTGTAGGCCTCAAGGTGGAACGAATCGATGATATTGGCATCGTCGAGGTCAGCCGTGGCGGCCTCGTAGGCAATATTGACCGGATGCGTCAGAGGAAGATTCCAGACCGGGAAGGTCTCGAACTTGGCATAGCCGGCGGCGGTACCGTGCTTATGCTCGTGATACAGCTGCGAGAGGCAAGTAGCGAGCTTGCCCGAGCCGGGGCCGGGTGCCGTCACGACAACGAGCGGACGCGTGGTCTCGACAAACTCGTTCTTGCCGTAGCCATCGTCGGACACGATCAGATCGACATCGTGCGGATACCCCTCGATGGGATAGTGCAGCTTGGCGGGAATACCGAGCGCGTTCAGGCGGTTGCGGAACACATCGGCAGCAGGCTGGCCGGCGTACTGAGTGATGACCACAGCCGCGACGGCAAAGCCGTTGCCGCGGAACAGGTCAACCAGGCGCAGCACATCCTCGTCATAGGTAATGCCAAGGTCACCACGAGCCTTGTTTTTCTCGATGTGGTTCGCGTTGATCGCGATGATAACCTCGACATCGTCGGCGATGCTCTTGAGCATGCGGAACTTGCTGTCCGGTTCAAAACCCGGCAGCACGCGACTCGCATGATAGTCATCGAACAGCTTACCGCCAAACTCCAAATAGAGCTTGCCACCAAACTGTGAGATGCGCTCCTTAATGTGAGCAGCCTGCAGCTCGATATACTTCGCGTTGTCGAAACCCTGGCGCATGTATGGCTCCCGTCCCGTTTCCAATTAATGTTCTAGGCGATTATAACGGAGCAGACCCTCCCCAACGCCCAAGCAATCAACTGGCACCAACCAAACACGCCATCGATAAGTTGCGGTGGAATAGTTCCCGTTTAACCCCTCAAGACGGCCAAACGGGAACTATTCCACCGCAACTTCCCCTTTTTGGTTCAAACAAACCTGGCCTTTGTATCAATAATGGAAACGTCGCAGGTTGAGCATAAGCCAGCGAAAGCCCGCCAGAGTAGGCAAAGCGCCCTCTGCACCAACAATGGAAAGCGCCGCAGGCAGAGGACGGACAGCGAGCGCCGTCCAGAACGTACAAGTTGGCATGAAAAAGGCGAGGCATAGACCTTTTGGTCATGCCTTGCCTTTTGAATGACAAATTGTCGCTCTGGACGGCGCGCAGCGTCGACTGGTTGCGCGGTTCGTAGAACCGCGCAACATAAGAGCGCCCCCTCCCGCGCACGGAACGGGAGGGGGCTAAAGGTAGGAGTCTACCGGTGGGTTTACCCCACCGGACAGACGATGACCAGGTGATCCTTTACAGGATCGTCAAGGTTTCCGTGGGGTACCCGTTGGGTACTTAGAGCAGCACGCAGGCGACGGTCAGGATGACGGCACAGACGACGGAGAGAGCGACGATGAGCTTAAGGGCAAACTTGAGCCAGGTCGTCCACTCGATCTTGGCCAGGGCGAGACCGCCCATGATGGCGCCGGAGGTCGGAGTGAACAGGTTCACGACACCGATGGCGGCGGAGAAGATCATGACCATGACCTCGGGCGAGAAGCCGAGCTTAACAGCCAGCGGTCCCATGATGGGCATGGAGACGGTGGCCATACCGGAAGTCGAGGGGATCAGGAAGGACAGGCCGAAGTAGACCAGGAAGCTCATGGGAGCGAAGATCACGCCGGACAGGCCAGCCAGGGCATTGGCAGCAGCGTTAAGGACATACTTGTCAAGACCGGTGTTAGCCATGAGGACGGAGATACCACGAGCGAGGGCGATGACGAGAACAACGGACATCATGTCGGCAGCGCCGGTGATGAAGGTGTTAACGATCTGCTTCTCGGACAGGCCACCGATGATACCGATCAGGACGGCCATGAGGAAGAACCAGGTGGAAGCCTCGTCGAAGTACCACTGGCCAATGGGCAGGCCGGTGATCAGGGCAGACCAGCCCTGGACGACGGCGTTACCGTCGGCGTCGTAGACAGCGCCAGCGTCGAAGAAGTTGGCGACGCCCTCGTTGAGGTCGGCCAGCGGAATGAAGCCGACGATCATGACGACGAAGGTGAAGGCGAAGGCGATCAGAACACCCTTCTGACGACCGGTGAGCTTGACCTCCTTGTGGACCTCGGAAGCAGCCTTGCCGTGAGCCTCTTCGGCGTCCTTGAGCTCCTGCATCGACAGGATGGTGGAACCCTTGTCAGCCTTGACCTTCTTGGCATAGTTCATCACGAAGACGATGGACATAGCGGTAGTGACAATCCACAGGACGGCACCGAGGCCGATGATGATGGACTGGTTAACCTCAATGCCAACGCCGGTCAGAGCGTCGACGGCAGCGCCGACGGCGAACGGGTTAACCGTGGAGCCCAGGCAGCCGCAGCCAGCGCCGAGCAGGACGGTAGCGGCGCCGACCATGGGGTCGAAGCCAGCAGCCATCATGGTAGCAGCGAGCAGGGCATAGAAGGGAACGGTCTCCTCGCACATACCATAGGTGGTACCACCGAGGGAGAAGATGAGCATAAGGACAGGAACGAGCATGATCTCGTTGCCCTTAAGCTTCTGCACCAGAACGGCGATGCCGTTGTCCAGAGCGCCAGTCTCGGTCATCATACCGAGGAAGCCGCCCAGGATCATAACGAAGAGGCAGACGGGCAGAGCGTCAGCGAAGCCCAGGATCGGGGCGGTGCAGAAATCGCTCAGGCGGGCTGCGGTAACCGCGCCGCCGGACGTGCCGGAGACGATAACGGTAATCACTGCAACAATTGCCAGCAGAGCAAGAAGAATGGTGAACGATGAAGGCATACCGCGCTTTTTCTTAGCGGTCTCAGTCATGGTTCTCATCCCCCCTTCATAAATCATTTAACTTTCTCGCGCGAAGCGGATCTTCCGTGCCGTGCCCACCGCCCGACGCGAGATATTTACCAGACAAAGCCGCTCGGGGTGTGCAGCAAGACACCCCGAGCGAGATGCTAGATGTTCTTACTTGAGCGTGGCGTACATGACAGCCTTGATGGTGTGCATGCGGTTCTCGGCCTCGTCGAAGACTTTGGAAGCGGGGCTCTCGAAGACCTCGTCGGTGACCTCCTGCTCGGTGATGCCGAACTGCTCGCACTTCTCGGCGCCAATGGTGGTGTTGGTGTCGTGGAAGCTGGGCAGGCAGTGCAGGAAGATGGCACCCGGGTTGGCCATAGCCATGACCTCGGAGGTAACACGATACGGGGTAAGCTGAGCGATGCGCTCGGCCCAGACCTCGTCGGGCTCGCCCATGGAGACCCACACGTCGGTGTAGATAACGTCGGCACCGGTGACGCCGTCCTTGACGTCGGTGGTCAGCTTGATGGTGCAGCCGTTGGCCTCGGCGATGGGCTTGCAGGCCTCGATGACGTCGTCAGCGGGCATGCACTCCTCGGGGCCGCAGGCCACGAAGTTCATACCGAGCTTGGAGCAGACGACCATGAGGGAGCGAGCAACGTTGTTCTTGCAGTCGCCCATGAAGACGAGAGTCTTGCCCTTGATGTCGTAGTTGAAGTTCTCCTGGACGGTCAGGATGTCGGCGAGCATCTGGGTGGGATGCCACTCGGTGGTCAGGCCGTTCCAGACAGGCACGCCGGACTTAGCAGCGAGCTCCTCGACGTCGTCCTGGGCAAAGCCACGGAACTCGATGCCGTCATACATGCGGCCGAGAACGCGGGCGGTGTCCTCGATGGACTCCTTCTTGCCCATCTGCGACGAACCCGGATCGAGGTAGGTGACGCCCATGCCCAGATCCATGCCGCCGACCTCGAAGGCGCAGCGGGTACGAGTGGAGGTCTTCTGGAAGAGCAGAACGATGTTCTTGCCCTCGAGATAGCGGTGCGGAACGCCAGCGCGCTTCATATCCTTGAAGTTCTTGGAAAGCTTGAGCAGGTACTCGATCTCCTCGGTGGTGAGGTCGAGAAGCTTGAGGAAGCTACGGCCGGAGAGGTTAACACCCATGGTTCGATTCCTTTCGAAGAAATGAATTACGTAAGTATTAGTGTTGCCCGTTTAACGGGCGAAGCCGGTGCGGTTGTAGGGGGACCGCACCGGAAACGGAAAGACTTAGAGGTCCTCGCGCCAGAAGGGCATGCTCATGCAGCGCGGGCCGCCGCGGCC
>CABRZN010000138.1 GCA_902475445.1 uncultured Collinsella sp. | reverse complement strand
GTCCTCTTTGAATGACAAGTTGTCGCTCTGGTGGGCGCGCAGCGTCAACTAGTTACGCGGTTTGGTAAAACCGCGTAACCCAACTAGAAGCGGTTACCGCGGAAGCCGCCGCCGTTGCGGCCGCCACGGTCGCCACCACGACCGCCGCGGTCGTTACCACGGTTACCGCCGAAGCCACCACGGTTGCCGCCGCGATCGCCATAGCCACCACGGTTGCCGCCAAAGCCGCCGCGACCGCCACGGTCGCCGCCACGGTCACCAAAGCCGCCACGGCCGCCGCGATCGCCACCGCGACCGCCACGGTCACCGCCACGGCCACCGCGATCGCCAAAGCCGCCGCGACCGCCACGGTCGCCGCCACGGCCGCCACGGTCGTCACGGCCGCCGCGAGGACCGCGGTCCTCGTCCAGGCCCATGGCGACGAGCGGAGCGATAACCTTATCGAGAGCGGCCATCAGCTCGGTGGCCTCCTCATAAGAAAGCTCGGGCAGGAGCTTCTCCTTCTTGTTGGCAAGCTCGACCAGGCCCTCAGCGGCATCCTCGGCGGCGAAGACAACAATCTTGCGCATATCGCCCTCGGCGTCGTCGATGCGGCCGACCAGATCGGCAGCCTCGGCCTCGGCCATCAGGCCATCGAGCTCACGGAGGCGCATGCCCAGCAGGTCGGACATTTCCTTCTGCTCCATCTTGGGCTTGAGGTCAAGAAGCTTGATGGCGCGCTCGATGTTCGCCATGCGCTCGGCCTTGGCCTCCTCCTCCTTGGAAATAGCAAAGCGACGGCTACGCAGCAGGCGGGCGGCCTTCTGCATCTTGTCCATCAGCTCTTCGTCATCGTAATCAACGGCGGCCTCGACAACCTCGGCCTCCTCCTCGGCGGAAACCTCGTCAGCAGCCTCAACCTCGGCAGCTTCGGTCTCCACGGTCTCGACTGCCTCAACCTCGGCAGCCATGGTCTCGTTCTCGGTCTCGTTCATGATCTCTTCGTTCTCGGACATGAGACTCCTTCTTAGCCCTCTCGGGCATCATCGCCCCATTCGCGGGGCCCGTCGCGCACTCTTTGCGCTTTAAACATTCATGCCTCTCGGCAAAACGTCCATTAGTTTATGGTGTTGCCATCCAATCTAGCTGCAGAATCTATGTGCACACATTAATGCGACATGTGCGACTCGCGACGAGCGTACACCAGCGACGTCGCGAACCCGACCACGGCAATCACAGCCGCCACACGCACGGCAGTTGCAAATCCAATCGCCTGGGCAACGTCGGTCGCAGCGCCAGCCGCGCCGGCAGTCGCCGCAGAACTCGAAAGCAGACCGATAAACAGCGATGGGCCAAACGATGCGGCAATCATGTTCCACGTGTTAAGCAATGCCGTTCCGTGGGGATGCTCAGCGGCAGGCAGCGTCTCCAAGCCGGCCGTTTGCGAGGGGCTCAGCACCAAACCGACTCCGGCATACACCACAACGGTCAGCGCCACGACGACGCCGATGTTCATACTTGCCGCCGTCATCGAGATGGCAGTCTGCCCCACGGCAATCAGGGCAAAGCCGACCGGCAGCAGCGGCCATGCGCCACGGGCGTCCATCACGCGTCCGCCCACAATCGAGGTCACGGCGTTGCAGGCAATCGCCGGCAAAATGAGCAAGCCCGCAATAAGTGCGGTCATGCCGTATGCGCCCTCAAAATAGAGCGGCAACAAAACGCTCATCGAGAACGTCGTCATCATCGACACCACCACAAGCAGGCACGCGGGCCAAAAACGAACGCTCGCCATGGGACGCACGTTAAGCACCGGATGCTCGAGCTTGAGCTGGCGGGCCGCAAATAGGCCGAGCAGCACAATGGCGGCGAAGAACGTCACGATACCGGCAATCAGATTGGTCGAGAACTCGCCTACGGAATACACAAAAGCCGTAATACCGGCGGCGAGCAAAACTACCGACAGAATATCGAGCGTGGTGTTCGAGCGCTCTCCGACATTCTGGACATGCTTTACGCCCGCCGCAGCGACCGCAATGCCGCCCACCAGCGGCACTACGAACACCGCCCTCCAGCCAAACAACGTACACATAAGACCGCTGATCACGGGTCCAAACGCCGGCCCCAGCGTAATGCAGGCACCGCCCAGGCTCAGATACAGACCGAGCTTCTCGCGCGGGGCGCAAGACAGCACCACGTTCATCATGAGCGGGAACAAGATGCCCGATCCCGCGGCCTGCAAAATACGGCTTGGCAGCAAAATGCTAAACGACGGAGCGACCAGACACAGAACTTCGCCGGCGACCATGCATCCGCATGCGAAAAACAGCAGCTTGCGCGTCGAGAAACGGCCGGACAGGAAGGCCATGATGGCCGTAAAAATCGACGTCACGATCATGTAGCCCGAGACGAGCCACTGTGCCGTGGTGGCACTCACCGAAAAGGCCGCCATAATGTCGTGCAACGCCACGTTAATGATGTTCTCGTTAAACGCGGCAACAAAGGCTGCAATATACATTACGACGAGAATCGCCGCAGTGGCCGATGGCGTTACTTGAACTTGTTGCTGAGATTTGCTCCCCATGCATTTCCTTCCTCTTGGAACGACAGTCGCATCGCCCCAGAGGGACAGTCCAGGGCGAAAAATGAGCCCTAGACTTACGCCAGACGCCGTACACGACGAATCTGGCAACATGGTCCAACATCGAAAGATTGTAACGCGGACGCACAGCTTTCCTTCCGCGCTATTATTAAAAGTCCACGAAAGCATAAGACATGAGGAGCCCGCCATGATTAAACCCATCATGAAGTCCGAGTTCTTTTTGCGTCTGCCTTCCGAAGACGCGGGACCCGACGATGCCGCAACCGGGCAGGATCTCCTGGATACACTCCACGAGCATGAGCGCGAGTGCGTGGGCCTCGCCGCCAACATGATCGGCGTGCGCAAACGCATCATCTGCGTAAAGGACGGCAACAGGACACTCCTGATGTACAACCCTCAAATTCTTGAGCAGGTCAATGCCTATCAGACGAGCGAAGGATGCCTCTCGCTCGTCGGCGAGCGTCCCTGTACCCGTTATCGCCGCATTAAGGTTGAGTATTTGGACGAGGACTTCGTCCACCGCATCAAAAACTTCTCGGGCTACACCGCCGAGATCATCCAACACGAAATCGACCACTGCAACGGGATTGTTATTTAGTTCCGCCGATTCAAGAAAGCTCCCTGCAGCAAAACAACTGCAGGGAGCTTTTCATAGTGCGGAGTTTCTATCCCCTACGACTGGCGATAATGATCGAAGAAGTCGGCGAGGTCTTCGAGGGACTCTTTGAGTACTTCCATGCGCGGCAGGTACACGATACGGAAGTGGTCGGGCTCAGCCCAGTTGAAGCCGCCGCCACGCGTGATCAGGATCTTCTTCTCGTGCAGCAGGTCAAGGGCGAACTGCTCGTCATCGGTGATGTTGAACTTCTTTACATCCATCTTGGGGAAGATGTAGAACGCCGCACGCGGCTTAACTACCGAGATGCCGTCAATCTTGCTGAGTGCCTCATACACAAAGTTGCGCTGCTCGTAGACACGGCCGCCGGGACGGATGTAGTCGTTAACGGACTGATGGCCACCGAGTGCCGTCTGAACGATCGACTGAGCCGGCACGTTGGAGCACAGGCGCATGTTGGAAAGCATGTTGATGCCCATGATGAAGTCGCTCATGCAGCGCTGGTTGCCCGAGAGCACCATCCAGCCAATACGATAGCCCGCAATCATGTGCGACTTGGAAAGGCCACTAAAGGTAACGCAGGGCAGGTCGGGGGCGAGCGAGGCAATCGAGACGTGCTCGTAGCCGTCCATGCACAGGCGGTCGTAGATCTCATCGGCAAAGATCATCAGCTGATGCCTGCGTGCAACCTCGACGATGCCCTCGAGCACCTCGCGCGGATAGACGGAACCCGTGGGGTTGTTGGGGTTGATGATGACGAGGGCCTTGGTCGCGCTCGTGATCTTGGACTCCATATCCTCCAGGTCGGGATACCAATCCGCCTGCTCATCGCACAGATAGTGCACAGGATGACCGCCGGCAAGGGTTGCGCACGCCGTCCAGAGCGGATAGTCGGGGCTGGGGATCAGAATCTCGTCGCCATTGTCGAGCAGCGCGTTCATCGAAAGCTGAATGAGCTCGGACACGCCGTTGCCCGTGTAGATATGCTCCATCTGAACGTTGGGCAGGCCCTTGATCTGCGAATACTGCATGATCGCCTTGCGCGCGGAGAACAGGCCACGCGAGTTGGAATAGCCTTCGCAGTCGGGCAGCTGCTGGCGCATATCCTTAATGACCTCATCGGGCGTGCGGAAACCAAAGGGGG
>CABRZN010000137.1 GCA_902475445.1 uncultured Collinsella sp. | reverse complement strand
AAAAGATCAAGTCGTCCTCGCAGACGCTCAAGCAGGAATACCTCGATACATACGAAGGAGGTGAATGACATGATAGGCAAGAGCTATGCAAAGATAGCGATTGTTGGCTCTGTACTTTGTCTTGCAATGGTGCTATGTGCATCATTTGCGAGGTATAGGTCCGAGCAATCGTTTATCGATGGCGCTGAGAACGGTTTTGGCATAGACGGGATGTATGTCAACGATGGCGCGACCAGGCCGTCTATGGCGATTCTTGCAGGCGAAGACATGGAATGGCAAATCTGTAATGGCGATGGCTCTTGTCTGAGTGGTCGTTTGGCCGCAACGAGCGACCCGAATTCGTTCGATCTTCTCGACGATGATGGAGCGGATTGCGGTTCTGTTCACCTTTCATATGCATCGCGAGATGGGATGGACGGCATTCTCTACGTCTCCCACGAGACCGGCGATTTCAAGATGCGCAGGACTAACCGGGTGCCGGCTTTTATCGAGGAGTGAGAGTTCCCGGCGGTCTGCCGATCAGGCCGCCGGGGTATTGAACCCCGCATTCATCCGTACACACACGGACGAATTCGGAAAGCAACCGTGGTATTCCTACAGGAATCGAATCCGTGAGGTCGTTGTCCTGGATACCTGGGATCCAGAGAGCGGTAGATACCTGTTCGACGGTCTGACCCAATCGACCTATCGAAACTCGATACATCGGATTGCACGACCCTGGAGGGCATGTTCAGGGGATGCTCAAGCGTCACGGAGCTTTTTGATCTCGACCGTCTTGACACCTCGAACGTCGAGAACACGTCCTACATGTTCCTCAACTGCCTGACGCTCAAGGCCGTCAGCATCTTGGGATGGGAGGCGTCCGGAATCACAGACGTCGACCAGATGCTCAGTGGCTGCTCTACCTACATCCTCGCAACCGAGGAGCAGCGCGAGTTCCTGAACAAAATCACCGGCTCCACGCAGCACGGAATCTGGACCCGCAACCTTTCGTAGCCCAGATCAAAATACCGGTTGTTTCCAGAAATCCTCCAGGCACCTTCTAGAGGATTTCTGGAAATGCAAATAGCTTTAGATTCCGAGCGTGTCGACCGGAGCAATAACGATGCCTTCGCCAGTTACGTGAGCCGGCATACCAAACCCGATGACGATGAGTTTCGCCGCAGGTGGCCTCTCCCCGCGATCGACCAGCTTTCGCTCGAGTCGAAGCAGATTTTCCACTGCCTCTGGGACTTGGGGGCTCCCAAGCTTGACCTCAATGGCAACCCACGAGCCGTCACGACGATGGACAATCGCGTCGACCTCCAGGTCGTCAGCGTCGTGGTAGTGAGATACGGTCGCATCGCTGGCTGCCGCGTAAACCTTGAGATCGTGCAGCACGAGGGATTCGAAGAGCAAGCCAAGGGTCTTCGGATCGGATGACAACGACTCCGGGTCCGCGCCGATGAGGGCGACGGCGAGCGATGGGTCAGCAAGGTGCCGCTTTGCGCCCTGCCGCAACTTCACCGGCGACCTGAGAGCCGGATGCCACGCGGGGACATCGTCGACGATATTGATACGGCGCAGCGCGCCCATGTAACCGGTAATCGTATTCTTTGAGACGTCAACGCCCAAATCCCTTTCGATGGACCTCATGCCGGCAAGGGTCGATTCATTGCGCGCAAGCGAGGAGAGCAAGGCCCTTACCTTAACCGGGTCGCGTTTCACTCCATCCGCCCTCGAAACGTCAGACTCGCAAACACCGTCAATATAGGCGGCGGCTATCCGCATCGCGTCGGCAGTCGTCTTACCGACCGCTTGGGGCCAACCGCCGCGGCAGAGCAAATCCGCGATACCGGCGATACCGGCGATGGATCCGAGTGATGCCGCAACGGAATCGCCATCGAGCAGCGCACCAAGCGAGACCGCTCCCGACGAAATACCGAGCTCGAAAAGCGTCATGGTATCCATCCGCAAACGGGCGATTCGACCCACACCGCTGTGCATCGGCTGGTTCTCGGCTCGCGGCGTCGCAGATCCGGTGAGAATGAACTGTCCTGGCTCCCCTCCCCTGACATCGCATTCGAATCGCACGGCATCCCATAGCTTCGGTTCCTCCTGCCATTCGTCGACAAGCCTCGGGGTCGGTCCGACAATTGCCTGGGCCGGATCGAGACGAGCGAGCTGGAGGGCCGCAAAACCGCCAGATGGGTCGGAGAGAGATAACGATGACTCGGCAAATCTCTGAGCTGTCGTTGTCTTTCCACACCATTTCGGCCCCTGAATGAGCACTGCACCAAAAATGCCAAGGTCGCGCTCGACCAAGCAGTCAACACAACGTCCTATGTACCTATCCATCGCCTTTCCCTCCAATCATCCACTTGAAATTATACTGTCTATCTGCGTCGTTGGGACAAATAACGATGACTTATTGGGACAAATAACGATAACTTATTGGGACGATTGACGATGGTTCGTTGGGACGATTTCAATTTTTCTAAGGCACCAATCAACAGCCGTGACCATATGACTGTGCGCACATGTTAGCATGGTCATATGGTCACATATTTGCAGCCGCGATTATGCTGCGACAACTCAACCGTTAGCGCTTATTAAACAGCCGACCGAGCGACCCGGGCAATCTGGTCCCGGCTCTCCCGGTCGTATTCCTACGATATCGCCCCTAAATCACCAATGTGTCAGATAAAGAATGAGGCAATGGCTATGACCACGCATACGGCAGATGCAGCGACTGCGCCTTTTTTCCTCTCCTTTAGTCCGACGAATAGGATTGCCGTAAAGTAAAAGGCGGAAATGCAGGATATGGCAAGCGAAACGAGTTCCTTGGGCGGTTTCAGCAAAAGGTCGCTAGCAAAGAGTAATGCAAGCAGGGCAAAGCCGATTGTGACCAAGTATCTCGATTGATTTTGCGACAGCATGGCAACTGCCTTTTAGAACATGCAAGTGAATGTCATTGCGGTTGCAAACAAGCCGCCGCTAGGACCGGTTGTCACGAGACCGGCGATAACGCATTTTCTCGGTTTCCAGCTCATGACAGACCCCTCTCTCTCATGGTGCAACGCATACATTATGAGATATGCACATTATCTCGCTAATTAATTTCAATATCCATCATCCAACTAAAGAATACTGACTCACTGGTTCAGCGACGATGCGTTTTTACCCTCGCGTTCCCACTCGCCGCGTCGGCGGTCGGAAGGGTCTCCGTCTTGCAATCAGCGACCTTGTAACCGTGTCTGTCGAGCCAGGCGGCAAGCGCATCCCAATCGACGCGCTTCCAGTCGCCGCCCGGCGCGTGCTGCATCACGAGGCCTCCGGCGACCATGAGCGCGCGGATATGCCCTCCTTGCAGGCCAGCGATGATCCCGCCGGTGCATACGATGCCAGGTCGCTGTGCCGGCATGGCGCAAACGTATTGGCTTTTGTGCCCCTTTTGGCAACTTTAGCATGGCTGTAGGTTAAACCAACCCACAGCCATGAGTACGTTAACGTAGTACTATGCTAATTACACGGATAAGGCAGGGGTATTTTTCTTTGGCGAATAAATTTGGATTTCATGGCAAGGGGGGTGGCGTTAAGGTTTTCATCGCTATATCAGTTGCCGTGTTCGCATTCTCTGCGCTATTTCTAAAAGTGGAGCGTTGCCAAAAAGATAGCGGAGGTGACTATTCACATTTGTGGTTCGTGAGCGGATCGGTGTTGAACGTTGACAGCTCTGGCGATTTTACCATGTCGGTCGAAAGCGAAGATCCATATAACGACGGGTCTGATCGTCTGACCATTCTGGTTGATTCAGAACATACGCGCTATGTAAGCGATAGCCCCGTGAGCGTTGGGTCTAAAGTCAAGGTAGGCTATTTTCTCGATTCCCGAAAGAGAAATACGATTCGCTGCTCTTCTGTGGATGTGTTGGAATAAATTTTGAGTAACTATCAGTAAAAAGCTGCGAGCAAAGGCCGCTCCACATGGGGCGACCTTTTTGGTGGATAGACGTTGCGGAGGATGATCGATTGAGGTTTTTGCTCCGCATGGAAACCGAGTGAGGATTCTGTCCCGCGAGGGGCGTGTTTTGAGGCTCTTGGCGGTACGTAATTCTCGTTCGGCGTCTTGACGGGACAAAACCCTCGGTTGACTTTTCGTTATGCACGGAACCGGGACGTCCGTCGTAACGTTGGTGCTCTTGTATCCGTTTGAAATCGAGCGAAGGAGTACCGCTATGGAGCAATCGAGCCTATTTGATGACGGTGTGGACATCGATCTCGAAGCGCCTGCGAGCGTGGACGCCGCCGTACCAACCGATGCCCGTGCCCAGGCGGCAGCGCGCGTGGCTCAGCACTGATAGCGGTGCGTATGTGGCGAGCGTCGTCGAGGACG
>CABRZN010000136.1 GCA_902475445.1 uncultured Collinsella sp. | reverse complement strand
GGCGACAACGCCATCTACAAGATGGCCGACATCATCGCCGACGTCCGCGCCCTCAACAACAACGGCTGCGACGAGTCGACCGACATCAAGGGTCTCGTCAAGATGCTCGACCCCAAGTACAACCCCGAGCACTTCGAGGACGCCCGCTTCCTGGGCCGCGGCACCTGCACTGTCAGCCAGATCTTCTACACCAGCCCCAGCCGCTGCGCCGTGGCCGATTCCTGCGCCATCTCCATCGACCGTCGCATGACCGCCGGCGAGACCTGGGAGTCCTGCCTGGACGAGATCCGTAACCTGCCGGCCGCCAAGAAGTACGGCGACGATGTGAAGGTCTCCATGTACATGTACGACCGTCCGTCCTGGACCGGCGAGGTCTACGAGACCGAGGCTTACTTCCCCACGTGGATCAACAAGGAGACCGCTCCGCACGTCAAGGCCCTCGTCGACGCCCACAAGGCCATGTTCGGTGACGAGCGCATCGGCTGCGAGCCCAGCATGGACAAGCGCACCGGTCGCCCGCTGTGCGACAAGTGGACCTTCTCCACGAACTGCGTTTCCATCCAGGGCCGCTACGGCATCCCCTGCGTGGGCTTTGGCCCGGGTGCCGAGTCTCAGGCTCACGCTCCCAACGAGGTCACCTACAAGGACGACCTGGTCACCGCTGCCGCCATGTACGTGGCTGCCCTGAACCTCTACGATCCGAGCCAGGCCGATGGCGACGCCACCGTGTTCCGCGCCGGTCTGACCAACAACAAGATCGACTAGTCCCATTCCTCGATTCTGTTGAGCCGGGGGCCGCTCGCGTCCCCGGCACCCCCTGTCGACTTGGGGCCCGCGGTCGTTATCTCCCATGCTTCCTCAACGGTAGCGGGTCCTCGTCATAGCGCTCTGCATGTTCTAGCCACACGCGCATGCCGGAGCGCGTCTACTCATTGCGATCTTTCATCTTTAGAAAGGACATTTCCATGGACGTCAAGTTTACCGAGCTCGTCGAGCAGCTGAACGGCCTCGATTTTAAGGGCATGTACGGCAGCGACTTCCTGCACACCTGGGACAAGACCACCGATGAGCTCAAGGCTCTCTACATCGTCGCCGACGCCCTGCGCGAGCTGCGTGAGAACAACGTTTCGTCCAAGATCTTCGACTCGGGCCTGGCCGTCTCCCTGTTCCGCGACAACTCCACCCGTACGCGCTTCTCCTTCTCTAAGGCCGCCAACCTGCTCGGCCTTGAGCTGCAGGACCTGGACGAGAAGAAGTCCCAGATCGCTCACGGCGAGACCGTCCGCGAGACCGCTACCATGATCTCCTTCATGGCCGACGTCATCGGCATCCGCGACGACATGTACATCGGCAAGGGCGACGCCTACATGGCCGAGGTCTCCGAGTCCGTTCAGCAGGCCTACGAGGACGGCGTTCTGGATCACCGTCCCACGCTCATCTCCCTGCAGTCCGACTCTGATCACCCCACGCAGTCCTCTGCCGACATGCTCTACCTCATCAACGAGTTTGGCGGCCTCGAGAACCTCAAGGGCAAGAAGGTTGCCGTTACCTGGGCCTATTCGCCCTCTTACGGCAAGCCGCTGTCCTGCCCGCAGTCGCTGATCAGCCTGCTGCCCCGCTTTGGCATGGACGTCACCCTGGCCCACCCCGAGGGCTACGACCTCATGCCCGAGGTCGTCGAGCGCGCCAAGGGCTATGCCGCCGAGTCCGGCACCACCTTTAAGCAGGTCAACACCATGGCCGAGGCCTTCGAGGGCGCCGACATCGTGATCCCCAAGAGCTGGGCTCCGTTTGCCGCCATGGAGAAGCGTACCAATCTGTACGCCGAGGGCGACGACGCCGGCATCGCTGCGCTCGAGAAGGAGCTGCTCGCCCAGAACGCCACCCATCAGGACTGGTGCTCCACGACCGAGCTCATGGAGAAGACTGCCAACGGCCAGGACACCATCTTTATGCACCCGCTGCCCGCCGACATCTCCGGTGTCTCCTGCGAGCACGGCGAGGTTAACGCCGACGTCTTCGACATGCACCGCGTGGGTATGTACAAGGAGGCCAGCTACAAGCCGTATGCCATCGCAGCCATGATGTTCCTGCAGAAGGTTGCCGATCCCGCCGCTACCCTCAAGGCCCTCGACGAGCGCAACGCTGCCCGTTGGTTCCAAGCCTAAAGCTGGGCTGAGGTAAGCCATGTAAGGGGGCGCTCTGCCAACCGGCGGGGTGCCCCCTTTTTGCATCGTGGGCGTGCGGGATAAGCGCTTTCGATGCAGGTGTCCCGCGGCGCGAGTTATGGGTACGATGGCTTCAGGGGAGGTATCGCCATGAAACTTGGTTGCGTGATTATGGCCTCGGGCGAGGGCAAGCGGTTTGGCTCCAACAAGATGCTCGCCGATATCTATGGCGAGCCGCTGATCGCGCGGACGATTGATTCGGTTCCCAAGGGCTTTGACATGGTGGTTTCGACGCGCTGGCCCGAGGTCGCCCAGATTTGCAAGGACAGGCATTGCCCGTGCGTGCTGCACGATGGCGAACTGCGCAGCGAAAGCGTCCGTGCGGGCCTTTCGTGGGGAGTCGAACGCAACTGGAAAGGTTGCCTCTTTTTGCCGGGCGACCAGCCGCTCGTGAGTTCGGACTCTTTTGAGGCCATGGTTCGTGCGTTTGACGAGCGTGGTCGCAAGCATCCGGTGCGTCTTGCGTGCAACGGTGAGCCTTCGAGCCCGGTGCTCTTTCCGGCGCAGCTGTTCGACGCGCTTATGCTTCTCGAAGGCAAAGACGGCGGAGGCTCGGTTCTCAAGAACCGCACCGACGTTGCATTGGTCGATGCGCGTGCTTACGAACTGTGGGATGTCGATACCGCTAAGGGGCAGCGCCGCATAACGGAGCATATCGCCGCCTGCTCGTATTTTGATCGCGTGGCCAACTGCATCAATCAATAAGGAGCAATTATGATCATCATCAAAAACGGCGTGCTGGTGACGCCCGAGGGACTTCGCCGCGCCGACCTTGCCATGGATGGCGATAAGATCTTGCGAATCGCTGCGGCGATTGAGCCGGCCGAGGGCGATACCGTCGAGGATGCCGCGGGCTGTTGGGTGTTCCCCGGCTTTATCGATGGCCACACGCACATGCAGTGCTGGACCGGCATGGACTGGACGGCCGACAGCTTTGAGACCGGTACGCGCGCGGCTGCCTGTGGCGGCACCACGACCATCGTGGACTACGCGACGGCCGATCGCGGCGTGACCATGCCCGATGCCTTGGCCGAGTGGCATCGTCGCGCCGACGGAACTTGCACGGCCAACTACGCCTTTCATATGGCGCTTGCCGAGTGGAACGACCGCAACCGTGCCGACCTTTCGGCCATGCGCGAGGCGGGCGTGTCGTCGTTCAAGACCTACTTTGCCTACGACCATCTGCGCTTGGACGATGCCGAGACGCTCGAGGTGCTCGAGGAGCTCAAGCGCCTGGGCGGCGTGCTGTGCGTGCATTGCGAGAACGGCACGCTGGTGAATGCGCTGCAGAAGCGCGTGTTTGAGCAGGGAATTCACGGGCCCGAGGGCCATGCGCTCAGCCGTCCGGATGTGTGCGAGGCCGAGGCCGTGAGCCGTCTGCTGTACCTGGCGCACTTGGCTGGCGACGCACCGGTCAACGTGGTGCATCTCTCGACCAAGTTGGGGCTCGAGGCCATCCGTGCCGCCAAAGCGCGCGGGCAGAAGAATATCTATGTCGAGACCTGCCCTCAGTATCTGATGCTCGACGATACCTGCTATCTGGAGCAGGGCGAGGACGGCTTTGCCGGTGCCAAGTATGTGATGAGCCCGCCGCTGCGTCATGCGGGTGACCGTGCGGCCCTGCGCGAGGCGCTTGTGGCCGGCGAGATTGATACGATTGCCACCGACCACTGCAGCTTTAACCTGCACGGGCAAAAGGACCGCGGGCGCGACGACTTCCGCACGATTCCCAACGGCGGGCCCGGCGTGGAGCATCGTCCCGTCGCGATTGCCACGAGCTTTGAGGGGCAGCTGGGCCCCGAGGACCTGTGCCGTCTGATGAGCGAGAACCCGGCTCGCGTCTTTGGCATGTATCCGCGTAAGGGCTGTCTGGCCGAGGGCACCGATGCCGACGTGTGCGTGTGGGATCCGAGCGCGCGTTGGACCATCAGTGCCGCAACGCAGCATCAGGCCGTGGACTACACGCCGCTCGAGGGCTTTGAGGCGCACGGCCGCGCCAAGGCCGTGTTTGTGAACGGTGTACTGGCTGCGCTCGACGGCGAGCCCACCGGAGCCCAACCCGGCCGCTACGTCCCCCGCTAACAGGAAGGATGCCGGATTCCCTTCGCAGTTGCGGTGAAATAGTTCCTGTTTAGCCGCCAAATAGGCCGTTTCAGGAACTATTCCACCGCAACTTATATGTCTGGTGGGGCAGCGCCGGCTATTTGAGGCTGCTGGCGACGATGGGGCGGCCGAGGGCGGCCTCGAAGCGGTCGGCCATCGTGGGGTCGCTGAGCGTGTCGGTTTGGTTGAGCATGACGCGT
>CABRZN010000135.1 GCA_902475445.1 uncultured Collinsella sp. | reverse complement strand
ATCACACTGTTTTCTCCATGCTCGACGGCGCAACCCGTATCCAGGATATGGTCAACCGTGCCGTTGAGCTTGGCATGCCCGCCGTCGCCATTACCGACCACGGCTACATGTATGGCGTGCCCGACCTGGCGCTGGCCTGCGACGCCGTCAACCACAATACGCCCGAGTACAAAACGTGGAGTCACGACAAGGCCTTCTTGGAAAAGGACCGCCGTGACGAGCTGGAGGAGCCCGATCCCGAGTCCAACCCGCGTGAGCATGCCCAGTATGTGAAGGACATGGCCATGTGGGACGAGAAGGGCAACATCGACGAGCTCAAGCCGCCGCTGGTCATCAAACCCATCTTTGGCTGCGAGGTCTACTTTACGCCGGACGAGACGCTCGCCCGCGATCACAAGCCCGAGCTCTACCACATGATCCTTCTGGCCAAGGACCAGGAGGGCTACGTCAACCTGATGCAGACGGTCTCCGAGGCCGCCGTGCAGGGTTTTTACTACAAGCCGCGCGTGACGCTCGACAACCTGCGCCGCCACGCCAAGGGCATGATCTGCACGAGCGCCTGTATCGCCGGCATCATCCCCAAATACATCGACCGCGGTGATATGGAAGGCGCCATCAAGTGGGCCGAGACCTTCCGCGACACCTTCGAGCCCGGCGACTTCTACATCGAGATCCAGGAACACGGCATCACCACCGACAACGGTCTGACCGACGAGCAGATGGACCGCACGCTCATCGACATCGCCAAGCAGGTGGGCGTCAAGGTCATCGCCACCAACGACTTCCACTACCTGCGCCGCGAGGACGCGCCCGTTCAGGACGTCATCATGTGCATCGGCATGAACGCCAAGGTCGACGACCCCAACCGCATGCGCATGACCGGCTCGGAGTTTTACATGAAGACCGAGGAGGAGATGCGGGCGATGTTCCCGTATTGCCCCGAGGCCTGCGACAACACGCTCGAGATCGCCGACAAGTGCTACGTGGAGCTGGACTGGGACTCCATCATCCTGCCGCGCTTCCCGTTGCTCGATCCCGGCGAGACGCACGAGAGCCAGTTCCGCCGCGAGTGCGAGAAGGGCCTGCGCCAGCACTACGGTGACGACTGGGCCACGCGCGAGATCGGCGGAGTCAACATCAAAGAGCGCTTTGAGTACGAATACAAGGTCATCTGCGACAAGGGCTTTGCCGCCTACTTCTTGATCGTTGCCGAGTACGTGCAATGGGCCAAGGACAACGGCATCGGCGTCGGCCCCGGCCGTGGTTCTGCCGCCGGCGCTATCGTCGCCTACGCCATGAACATCACCGCGTTCGACCCGCTCGAGAACGGCCTGATGTTTGAGAGGTTCCTCTCCCCGCAGCGTACCGAGATGCCCGATATCGATATGGACTTCGACGATGAGCGGCGCCTCGAGGTCGTGGAGCACGTTCGCCAGCTCTACGGCCCCGAGAAGGTCACCCACGTCATCACCTACTCGACCATCAAGGCCAAGCAGGCCATCAATGATGCCGCGCGCGTCCTGGACTACCCGGTCTACATGGGCCAGCGCCTGTCCAAGATGGTCTCGAGCGACCCCAAGGTCAAGCTCAAGCAGGTGCTCGACAAACAACCCGGCAAAGAGGATTTGTTTAACCCCGATTTTGCCGAGGCCTATAAAAAGGACGACGACGCCCGCCGCATCATCGACACGGCGCTCTCGATTGAGGGCCTCACCCGTGGCGAGGGTGTGCACGCGTGCGCCGTTCTGATCTGCCGCGACCCCGTCAACGAGCACGTGCCCACCAAGCTCGATACTAAGGGCGGCGTCGAGATTACCCAGTACGAGGGCCATACCGTTGCCGACATGGGCCTGCTCAAGATGGACTTCCTGGGCCTGCGTACGCTGACGGTTATCTCCAAGGCCAAAGCAAACATCAAGAAGAACTTCGGCATCGACATCAAAGAGGAAGAGATTCCCTTTGACGATCCCGAGATCTTTAAGCTCATGGGCTCCGGCCACACTGCCGGCGTCTTCCAGGTCGAGTCCGCCGGCATGACGGCCACGATCAAGAACATGAAGCCCACCGAGTACAAGCACGTCGTGGCATTGATCGCCCTGTACCGCCCGGGCCCGCTGGGCGCCGGCATGGTTTCGTCCTACATCAACCGTATGAACGGCAAGGAGCCGGCCGTCTCCTACGACGACCGTCTGGACGACATCCTGGGTGAAACCTACGGCACCATGGTCTACCAGGAGCAGGTTATGCTCATCTCCGTCGAGATGTGCGGCTTCTCCAAGGGCGAATCGGACTCGCGTATCCGTAAGCCCGTGGCTAAGAAGAAGATCAAGCTGCTCACGTCGACGGTGCTCCACTGGGAGGATGGCTCGGACGAGACCACCTACGACCACTGGATGAACGGCGCTATCAAGAACAACTACACGCGCGAGGTCGCCCAGAAGATTTGGGACGATGTTCTCGAGTTCGCATCTTACGCCTTCAACAAGTCGCACTCCGCCGGCTACGCCATCCTGGTTATGCAGACGGCGTGGCTCAAGGCGCACTATCCGCACGAGTACATGGCGGCCGTTCTGACGTCCTATACGGGCAAGACCGACAAGATCGTGCACTACGTCTCGGCGTGCCGTCACGACGGCATCCCCGTGCTGTCGCCAGATGTCAACGAGTCCGGCACCGAGTTCACGGCTACCAAGGAGGGCGTGCGCTTTGGTCTGGCCGGTATTCGAGGCGTGGGCACCGGCGTGGCGCAGGCGATTATCGCTGAGCGCGAGGCAGGCGGTCCGTTTAAGACGCTGCACGACTTTGTTGAGCGCGTGGACTCGAGCCAGGCCAACCGCCGCGTGATCGAATCGCTCATCAAGGCAGGTGCCTTCGACTCCACGGGCTATCCGCGCCGCCAGATGATGCATTTTGTGGACAAGAACAACCCCGAGAACATCATCGACGCCGCGATAAAGCGCCAGAAGGACCGCGCGAGCGGCCAGACCTCGTTCTTCGACATGTTTGGTGATGTTGAGGGCTCGGGTTTCGAGGTCAGCGTGCCCGATCCGGACGGCCAGGAATGGGACCGCCACCTCAAGCTGAGCCAGGAGAAGGAGGTTCTGGGCATCTATGTCTCGGACCATCCGCTGCGCCCGTTTGAGTATGCGCTCAGCAAAGCGCGCGACTTTTCGTTCTCGCAGATCGACACCGGCTACGAAGTTCAGAATCCTACGGGCGGCACCATCAACCAGGAGATTCCCGAGGGCAAGGCGCTGTGGTGGGCCGGCATGGTCTCGAGCGTGTCCAAGCGCGTGACCAAAAACGGCGACCCCATGGGCATCGTGCAGCTCGAGGACATGGAAGGCGAGGCCACCGTCGTCGTGTTCCCCAAGACCTACAAGGAGGCCGAGGGGTACCTGTACGGCGAGGTCGATCCCGAGACCGGCGCGCAGCTGTCCGACGCCTTTGTGCGCATTAAGGGCAAGCTCGAGCGCTCGGACCGCGGTGACCAGATCATCGCGCAGGAGATTGTGCCGCTGGAGCTCAACGAGGAGAACAACAAGCCCAAGGTGTTTGAGGTCATGGTGCCCAACGGCCGCTTTAGCCAGGGCAATATGGCGCGCCTGGCCACGGTGCTCACCGCTAACCCGGGCGGCGACCGCGTGGAGATCTTTATCGAGCAGGTGGACGGGCGCGTGCTGCGCGCCGAGGTGCCTGCCAAGGTCAACGCGCGCTCGATTCCGCTGCTGGCCGAGGCCAAGGCCATTGTGGGTAACCAGGGCCGCGTGACGGTGATCTAGGGACGGCGTTGCTGGTCCGCGCGAGATTGGAGGAAGTGATGGCACAGGGGACGTTTGTGCAGGCGCTCCGGAAAGAAGCGGCGCTGAGCGGCACCTTTATGAAGGGGCGTTCGCTCATGCTCAACGGCGCCGTGCTGTCGATCGAGGACAGCGGCTCGCGCTTCTCCAAAAACGTGACGGTTGAGGGCTCGGTGCGCGGTTCGCGCGGCGACCTGTACAAGACACACGTGGCGCTCGACATGGACGAGCACGAGGTGATCGACTACGACTGCGATTGCCCCGCTGCCTATCGCTACCCCGGTATGTGCAAGCACGCCATCGCCACGGCGCTGGCGTACCTGGACGCCAGCGGCATTGAGCCCGTCGAGGGGCTTCGCACACCGGTTCGCACGTTTACGGCGGCGCCCAAGCAAGCCGTGCGTCCCGCGTCCGCCGCACCGGCGGTCAACCCTAACTTTCCCTTCCCGGCGCCAGTTCCCACGAGCCCGAGCCTCATGAAGGCGCTCTCCGATCTTTCGGACGCGCGCATGGATGAGTTGGCGGGCATGCGCCGCAAGCTCGCCGGCACTGTCGACTCCGATGCCCCCAAGGCGGTGTTGGAGCCCTCGCTGGTGCCGTACTACAATCCGCTGTTCGCCGACCGCTTTAGCTGGGCGCTCGAGCTTCGCATCCGCTGCGGCTCGGTGTCCTACGTGGTCAAGGACATCGACGGCATGGCCGCCGCCTACGTGCGCGGCGGTACGTTCTCGTACGGCAAGAAGCTCACATTTCTCCATGCGCCCGAGGCCTTCGACGAGGTTTCGGTGCGCCTGCTCGACCTTGTTGTGGCAACGGTTGTGTATCTGAGCGACATCACGAGTTCGCGTTCGGCGTCGTACGATTTTGCACGCAGCGGCTTTGTCGCCGAGCGCCAGCTGCCGCTGTCCGAGCATGACGTCGTATACATGCTGGACTTGCTGCGTGCCCGGACCATTTCCTTTGAGCCCGCCTGGTCGCGGGGAACGACGACGCATCGTTCCTACGAGGTAGCGGTTGAGTTGTCGCCGGTGGGGGAGGACGAGGCCTCGGCAAAACAACCACCGCTCCTCGCCGCCAA
>CABRZN010000134.1 GCA_902475445.1 uncultured Collinsella sp. | reverse complement strand
CCTCGTCGATACCCCCTTACAGGCAACTATGTCAGCGCGCGCAGGGCCGAGCGCACGACCCGCACGCCTACTTGCGAGAATTGCTCAGCTTATTGATCAGCGCCTCGAGACGCTCGCCGTCCTCGGCCGTCTGGGCAATAACCAAAATCGTATCGTTGCCGGCAAGCGAGCCAAGCACATCGGGCAGCTCTGCCGCATCAACAGCGGCGGCGATGCCGGAAGCCGTGCCAGGCTGAGCCTTAATCATAACCAGATTATCGGTGCGCAGAACGCCCGTTACGAGCTCGGAAACCATACGCTGCAGGTGCAGGTCCTCTGCCAGAACATAGATGCCCTCAGGGAGCTTACGCAGCCCCATATCGGCAATATCGCGAGAGACAGTCGCCTGCGTGCAATCAAAGCCCATAGCGCGGAGCTCATCGACCAGCACGCGCTGCGTGCGGACGTCCTTATTGCGCACAATATCTCTAATGGCATCCTGGCGCCCATTGCGTTTTTTAGCCATACAAACCCTCTCTCCAAAAGATGGCGGAGACAATCAATCAGTGATTGAATAGTTTAACGCTATTTGAAGGCTTTTGTGTATAAGAACGCATTTCGAAACAATTCTATGCAAATTTGTTTCGAAATGAGCCGTTTAGGCGGTTTTTGCGCCCGTCCGGTTAAGAAAAGCTGCCAGATGCGTACACATCACGCAGCGCGCGGGCTTGGCGCTGGCGATCGGCCCAAACAACAGACCGAGTCCCCGATGGTTATCCTTGAGCGCGGCGACCATCTGACGGGTTCGAGGCGCCTCGAGCATATCACGCATGCGGGCGGAACGCTCGATTGACGACACTCCATGCGGGCTCAGACACAAATTCTCGATGCAGGCGACCAGTCCGGCGAAGTAGAACTTTTGGCTTGCCAGCTTGAGCCGACCACCGCTATCTGCTTCCGAGAGTGAGTCCGCAAGCTCGTCGAGCGCTCGAGTGTCATCGGATATCCTGGCATACATGGTGGGATCAAAGGCATCTGTAAGCTTAGGTGCCACCGCGTGGAAACAAGCGTCGCCGCAGCCGGACACGAATCGTGCCTGCGAGAGCGCATAAGCCATAAACTCAACCGTACGGTACGCCTTGCCACGCGACAGGCATGCTTCAAACAGCGGACGGCTATACATCACGCCAGAGGTCTGAGCGACTAGGCCGCCCAAAATCAACTGAGGCAGCCCGGCCACCATCGAAGATTTGCCATCAATGGAAATATGAGTAGCATCCAAGACGCGCGAATGACGCTCGCGATGCGCATCGTATCGATCGAGCGACACCGAGGGGAGCACAATGTCTGCCGCAGTATCGCACGCGATATCGACCATCTTGGAAAGGGCCTGCGGAGCAAACCACTCATCGGCGTTCATGGCGATGATGTGAGAGCCGCGCGAGGCATCAAAACCGGCACGAAGACAAGCGCCGCGCTTCGCGTCCTCGACATCAATCAAATCAATATGGATGTCCCTGTCGGCAGCAACTTGAAGCGAATGGCGCACACCGGGCGCAGCATCGCGGCAGACAACGACAATCTGCAAATCATAGAGGTCTTGGTTCTGGATACTCTCGAGCGCACGCATCGCATAGCTGGGCGAACCTTCTACTACAAGGATCACCGAAAGTCGCGGATGCGAGCCACGTCGAACCAAGTTATCCGTCCTCTCGACAGCAATGAATCAAACTGTCGTTCATGGTACACCCCGGCAATAAAAGCAATGAGACACCGGTTGCACTGCACGCCAAGAACAGATGTTGCACACGCGCAGCCCACAGATGACAGGTGCCGACGAACGGCGCGTCGAGCCCTCCCCTAGTCGAGCACGACAAGCTCGGCGGGATCGTAATCCACGCCCATAAACGTAAGGCCGCAGGCAGGAGCCGTGGGGCCCGCAGCGGTACGATCGCAAGCATCGATGACCTCGCGCATCCACTCGGGTTCACGGCGATGCATGCCAATCTCGACAAGCGTGCCAACGATCGTACGGACCATCGAATGCAGAAACGCATTGCCCTCGATGGTAAACGTCAGGATGTCCTCGCCAAACGCAACCTCATGGCCAAACTCGGCGCGCATTACGCAGCGGTGCGTAGGTTTGCCCACGGCAGAGGCAACCTTGCAAAAGCTTTTAAAGTCCTGCTCGCCCAAAAGCGCAGGGCAGGCGGCCGCCATCGCATCGACGTCGAGGGGATAGCGATGCCACCACACAGCACCGCGTGACAGCACGGGCCGCGCATCACGATCGGCAATGCGATAGGTGTAAGTGCGAGAGCGCGCGTCAAAGCGCGCAGAAAAGCCCTTACGGGCCCTGTAGACCTCGTTTATGGCGATATCTTTGGGCAGCAGGGCATCCATAGCCCGCAGCCACCTACGGCGCGTACACGCGAGCTCAGCGTCCGTTACGGGAACGCTGATGTACTGAGCCACGGCATGCACGCCGGCATCGGTACGCCCCGCGCACGTCAAATCGATCGGGCGGCGAAGCAGCGTCTCGATGGCTCGACGTAGCTCGCCCGCAACCGTCGTCTGTCCCGGCTGCTCGGCAAATCCGCTATACGACGAGCCATCATAGGCCACGCGAAATACGAGCGTAGCGTCAAGCTCGGGGGTCGAATTGAAATCAGACGGCGCAGTCATGGGCGCTCCCAACAAACAAGCAACGGTATCGCGACAAAAAAAGAGGGGTACGCGAACGTACCCCTCGAATATAGCCTATGCAGACGGAATGTCTACTCAGCGGTCTCCTCAGCAGGAGCCTCCTCGACAGCCTCGACCTTCTTGGGAGCAGCGGCCTTCTTGGGGGCCGGAGCAGCCTTCTTAGCCTTAGGCGTGCAAGGCTCGGTGACGAGCTCCATGATAACGATGGGAGCGTTGTCGCCCTTGCGGTTACCGAGCTTCATGATGCGGGTGTAACCGCCGTTGCGGTCCTGCCACATGCCCTGAGCAGCCTTGTCGAAGATCTCGGCAACGAGCTGCTTATCGCCGAGCTTGGCGATAGCCAGACGACGAGAGTGCAGGTCGCCCTTCTTGGCCCAAGTGATGATCGGGTCGACGACCGAACGCAGCGCCTTAGCGCGGGTCTCGGTGGTCTTGATGCGGTCGTTCTCGAAGAGGGCCTTAGCAAGGCTCTTCTTCATGGCCTTGGTGTGGCTCGCATCGGTGCCGAGCTTCAGGCCCTTCTTAACGTTGTGACGCATGGTCTAGTTTCTCCTCAAATATGCGAAGCATTAAGCCTTCAGGCTCAGGCCCATGGACTCAAGCTTGTCCTTCACTTCCTCGATCGACTTAACACCGAAGTTACGGATGTTAAGCAGATCGTTCTCCGAGAACTCAACGAGCTGACGGACCGAGTGAATGCTGGCGCGCTTAAGGCAGTTGTAGGAACGGACGGAAAGGTCCAGATCCTCGATCTGCTTGTCCAGCTCGGCGTTGTCGTTGGTGACCTCGGGAGCGAAGATCGAAGCCTCCTCCTCGACCTCGGGGGTCTCGGCAAGGTTCATAAAGGCGGCCATATGCTGGTTGATGATATTGGCAGCCTGGACCACGGCGTCGCGCGGGGCGATGGAGCCGTTGGTCTCGATCTCGAGGACAAGGCGATCGTAGTCGGTGTGCTGACCGACACGGCAAGCCTCAACGAGCTTGGCGCAACGGGAAACCGGCGAGTACAGCGAGTCGACGTGGATCACACCGATGGGATCGTTGTCGCGCTTGTTGGCCTCGCCAGAAACATAGCCGCGGCCATAGCCGATGCGCATGCTCATGGTGAGATGGCCACCCTCGGTGAGCGTAGCAATGTGCTGCTCGGGGTTGACCAGCTCAAACTCGGACGGAATAAAGAAGTCCGCACCGGTGACCTCGCAGGGGCCGTCAACCGAGATGGTGGCGGTCGCCTCGTCGGTCGTGCCGAGAGCCCTGAAGACAAGACCCTTGACATTCAGGACGATGTCGGTGACATCCTCGACCATGTTAGGGATGGTCATGAACTCGTGCTGCGCACCATCGATCTGAATGGCCTCGACGGCGGCACCCTCGAGCGAGGACAGAAGTACGCGACGAAGGGAGTTACCCAGCGTATCGCCGTAGCCACGCTCGAGCGGCTCGACGGAGACACGAGCAGACGTCTCGTTGATCTCTTCGACCTGAACCTGAGGCCTAATGAATTCTGACATGTATTACCTCCAGCCTCAGCAGCCCGGATGGACTACTTAGAGTAGAGCTCGACGATGAGCTGCTCGTTGATATCACCGCTGATCTGCTCACGCGTCGGCAGAGCGAGCACGTTACCAGACAGCTTCTCGATATCGACCTCGAGCCAGCCAGGGACCTCAAAGCGCTCGGAGGAAATCAGGGCCTCCTTGATGGGGAGGAGGTCACGGAACTTCTCGCCGACAGCGACGACGTCGCCGGCCTTGACGCGGTAGGACGGGATGTCCACGCGCTTGCCGTTCACGGTGAAGTGACCGTGACGGACGGACTGACGAGCCTCTTTGCGGGTGCGGGCGAAGCCAAGACGGAAAACAACGTTGTCGAGGCGAGACTCAAGGATGATCATGAGGTTCTCACCGGTGACGCCGTTCATCTTACGGGCCTTGTTGAAGTAGCCGTGGAACTGCTTCTCCAGAACGCCATAGATGAACTTGACCTTCTGCTTCTCGCGCAGCTGCATGCCGTACTCAGATTCCTTGCGACGGCGCTTGGGCTGACGGATAGATTCCTTCTTGCTGCTGTAACCGAGCTCAGCGGGATCGATCCCGAGCTGACGGCAGCGCTTAAGAACAGGAGTCCTGTCGATTGCCATATTGATACGATCCTTTCAGTTACACGCGGCGACGCTTCTTGGGGCGGCAGCCGTTGTGCG
>CABRZN010000133.1 GCA_902475445.1 uncultured Collinsella sp. | reverse complement strand
CGTGGCTGGCTTTGGCTGGATCGTCGAAGGCGTCATGTCCATTCTGGAGTCCGAGCTTTCGTCCAACCGCGCCCTCGCTATCCTGAGCGGCGCACTTTCCATCATCGCCGGCATGTTCGTGTTTATCTATCCGCTGTGGTCGGCCAAGATGCTCGTCATCTTTAGCGGCGCCGCGCTGCTGGTGTTTGGCGTAACGCTGATTGTTCGCGCTATTCAATTTGGCAAACTGGTGCACTAGATGCCGCGAACGCTCTTTATTGATGCCGACGCCTGCCCGGTCACGCGCGAGTCGATTGACTGCGCGCGGCGGGCGGGCGTCGCCGTTGTTATCGCCGGCAACAGCACGCAAAACCTGGAACGGCACATTCGCCGCGACGACCCGCGCGATGCCGAGCACGCGCGTCGCGGCTTTTGGGTCACGACGCTCGACGTGAGCGTGGGCGCCGACAGCGCCGACTTTGCCATTGTCGAACGCCTGCAGGCGGGCGACGTGGTCGTGACGCAGGACATTGGCTTGGCGAGCATGGTGCTCGGGCGCGATGCCGCCGCCATCGGTGTGCGCGGGCGCGTGTACGACAAGGCGACTATCGATATGCAGCTGTTTATTCGCCACGAGGAAAAGAAGGTACGCCGCGCCGGCGGACGCACTCGCGGTCCGGCAGCATTTACCAGCGAAGACCGCGCCCGCTTTAAACGCAACCTCACCGAGTTGCTGCACTAACCAAGGTAGGTTTTTGGGACATGCCTAATAATCTACCTTTTTGTTTTGCCGATTGACGCGCATCCAACGCCCAGGTCATGGCGGTGGAATTTATGGCATGTCCTAGTTTTACGGCATGCCCCAAACATCCACTTAGAACCCAAAGGCGGAAAGGATAAGGCCCCAGCCAGCGCCGATGACGTACATCATGATCAGGAACACGACATTTTCGCGGGCGCTGCGGTTGGTGCGGAACAGCACCAGATAACCCACGCCGGCGGAAATGAGCGTGCCGGCGAGCATCGGCGCCAGTTGCAGCGCGCCTTCCAGATACAGCTGTGTAATGACCACGCTCGCCGAGCAATTGGGAATCAGCCCGACAAGCGCCGAACCCAGGACAGCGAGTATCTCGTTGCCGCGCAGGAACTGCTCGATCGCGGACTCGCCGAACGTCTCGAGCACGGCGACCAGAATCAGCGTCACCAGAAAAATGAATACCGAGACCTGCACGGTGTGCGAGATCGCGCTGCGGATGATCGACAGGACAGGCGTCCCTTCGTGGGAGTGGGAGTGACCGTGACCATCATGGTGTTCATGTTCGCCCTCATGACCGTGATCGTGGCCATGTCCGTGTTCGTGCTCGTCCTCGTCTTCATCGCAACCGCAATGGTCGCGCTCGCACAACTCGTGGATGTGGTCGGCGCTCACGCCCGCCTCGGCCACCTCGTCGATGATGTCACCGCCGCTGTGGTCGTCATGCGCGCAGTTAACGTGCGCCGGATTGACAGTGGTCCCCAACACGGTACGACGAATCGCCGCATGCGCGCGGGCGTTGCGACGCAGACCGCGAATGGCGGCATCTACAATAAAGCCCGTGACCAGTGCGATAAGCGCTTTCGAAGCCAAAAGCATCGCCATAGTCTGCACGGGAACCTGCTCGGCAAGTAGCAGCGGCAGCATCTCGTCGGAGGTCGAAAGGAACACCGCCACCAACGTGCCCAAGGTCACGACACGGCCGGCGTACAGCGTTGCTGCCATGGCCGAAAATCCGCACTGCGGCACAATGCCCAGCAGCGAGCCAACCACGGGACCCGCAGCGCCGGCGCGCTTGATAGCGCCGTTGACGCGGTCGCCCGCAACGTGCTCAAGTGTCTCGAGAGCAAGATACGTCACCAACAAAAACGGCACCAGCGACAGCGTGTCCTTGCCGGCGTCGAGCAGAATATCAATCAGTAAATCCATGACGGATGGAACCTTTCGTGTCTTTCGGCAGCATTGTAAAAGTCCTAGCGGTCAACTAGGGTATTGTAGTTGTCCCGGGCGCGGTGCCAATAGTTGCCCATGGTAAACTATCATCTCGCCACAACTCAGTAACCCCGAGCCGCGCGACGCGGCCCGTCCAAGGAGCAGCCTATGAACGTTTCGCAAGCACTTGAATACGAGCGCCAGCCGTTTATTCCCATGTTTATCTATGGCGACCACGGTGCCATGGAGTCCGAACGCCAGAAGGGCGAAGAGGCCCTCAAGGTGCTCGAGACCGAGTATTTTACCGCCGAGGACGACCCCGGCTTCGACTTTGCCACCGTGCGCGACCTGGCCGACCGCAACCGCGACCTTTGCGACCAGATTGGGGAGGCACGCCTGCGCAATGTGACGCCCGCGACGCTCTCGCGTGGCCTGTCCGACGCCGACACCTGCGCCGCCATCGGCAAAATGCAAAAGCGCACCGCCGCGTCCGTTATGCGCGAGATCCGCGGTGACCGCGACGCGCTCGGCGTGGCCTACGCCCGCAAGCCCATCCAGGGCACCGTGCTCGGTGTCGACATCGAGACCACCGGCCGTGCACCCGAACGCGGTTATATCATCAACGTCGGCTGGGAGATCATGGAACTCACCAGCGACGCCATCCCGCACGACGCCGAGGCGCACTACTGTGGCCTGCCCGACATCTACCGCGGCGAGGATGTACCGCTGTCGAATATCCACCACATCACCTGGAACGACATCGACGGCAAAAAGCCGTTCCGCGAGAACAAGGAACTGCAGAAGCAGCTGCTCAAGCTCATGAAGAAGTACCCGTACATGGCACACAACGCCGCGTTTGAGGACAGCTGGTTCAAGATCCACCTGGACGGCTACGCCGAGGCACGCCGCGCGGGTAAGATCATCGTCATCGACTCGCGCCAGATCTGCCGCAGCCTGGACGCCGACGTGCGCTCGCTCCCCCGCGAGTCCGCCCCCGCCGCGCTCGAGAACTGGGCACGCCGTCGCGGCACCCTCGCGCCCGACGCCAACGAGCAGCATCTGGGTCTGGACGACACCGACCTCATGCTCCGCACGGTACAGGCCGAGTTCAACCTCAAGAACCTATTCGCGAAATAGCAACGCCTGCGACAAACACTGCTTGCTCACGAGCGGCCTCGCAGCGGGAAACACCGCAGCGGGGCCGCCCTACGTTCCACAGATAGATCTGCCATCACAAATTCTGAACCCTCATTTTGAACGATTTCGGCCAATTCCCGACACGTAATTCGTTGTCGGATGGCGATGCATCGATATCAAATGTGCAGCAATTGAGTTTTTATATGCTATAGCTAAGCTGCGATAACATTGATTTTAGGCGTGCCAACCCATAATTGCGTCAAGCTTTTGGACAGCATTTGGTTAGGCCCCTAAAACGACTTTCCCACTCAGCGCCATCAACACGGCATTAGCTGACACGATATATACCATGAGTATCGTATTGTCACATACCACTGCAAAAGCGGTCTACCAGGCCGCGCATTCGGCGTCTGCGAAAGACACCGAGCCCTGTAACCCTGCCGCGATTTACGGATCATGTCCCACCGGAACGCTCCTTGACGCAGCCGCAGAATGGCTCACCAAACACGATGTTTCCCTTGACGCAAATGATTGCCTCGAAGTAATGGTGTTTGATCGCAGGAATGCGCGCTATGCAATGAACTGTCAATGCCACGTTTCGTCAAAACGATTCTCGAGCTCACGCTTTATAGAGCTCAAAGATGGCATCTTCATTGTTGGCGTTGAGCTTTGCGCACTTCAGGCCGCCACCTATCTCCCTTTTCGCGAACTGGTGGAGTACTACTTTGAATTGTGCGGCGTTTACTCCCTTGGAACCGGCTCTTCCACCTCTTATAACGAGCGTTTCGCGCTCACCTCGACCGAGAGGTTGAAACAGTTCTTTAATTCCATTACCAGATGCGACGGTCTGGCCCTTGCCCGAAAGGCGATCCAATGTGTGCGCGACGGATGCCGGTCTCCTATGGAAACGGCCTTTGTCATGATGCTAACGTTGCCTAAAAGCGAAGGAGGGCTTGGTATTAAGGGAATTGAGACCGATTACGAGGTGCAGGTCACCGCTGCCGCAAAGAATCTCACGAGACGCAAAAAGTTCTTTATGGATGCGTATCTAAAGAAATCTCGCACAGACATTGAATACAACGGGTTTTATCATGACGCGGAAGAAGACCGCGCCATCGATGAGGAGCGCAAGAATGCGCTTGCGTCCATGGGATACGGAATCATCACCGTCAGTCGTTATTCCTTTATGCATGCCAGCGCTTTCGTTAGGGTCATGGAAGCGATCCAACGGAAAGAGGGCATACGTCCCTCGCGTCTGCCAAAAGACTTTCAAATCATGCAAGAGAACCTGAGACAGTTTGTGCTCAGAAGGTTTATAGAAGAGAAAAAGCGAATTCAGAAGCAGCTTCGCCAGGATTCCGAAGATCGTCAACGAATCGACCTCGAAAAAGCAACACTCGAAGGTATCACGCTGGATGACCCGACAATAAATGAAGTTCCGGCAATCGATGACATGCAGACTGTCGAATCCGACAGCCCATCATTTGCCCAAATAAGCAGCCTCGCGCCCGAGGGCAGAATCTTCGGGGCCGGAAGCTAGACCGGCTAACAAGGTGGGTACCCTAGCGATGTGCAAAATTGCGAGTATTCAGCAGGGTCGGCCCTCCAGCACCCACAAGTTAATCCAAATGAGAAACAAAAACGCTATCGAACGAGAACGTTAGGCAACATTTGAGGAAGACCTTGTCTGTTTACCGCCCTTGGATAACTCTTGAGCGGCTTTATTTGGCCTGGAATAGATTAACGGACCCCCTATAGTTGGTCGCGCGCGCAGACGTGGTGTAAGAGTGTCCTGAGGTCCGTCGCTGCAAGTCC
>CABRZN010000132.1 GCA_902475445.1 uncultured Collinsella sp. | reverse complement strand
ACGCGCTCGACCGTCTGGGCATCGATGTAATCGTCGGCGTCCACAAAAAAGACGGTCTCGCCCTCGGCGACATCGATACCGGCATTTCGAGCACACGAAACGCCCGCGTTTTCCTGGTCAATCACCAGTACGCGATCGTCGGCCTGCGCGATCTGGCGCAACACGTTCAACGAATCATCAGTCGAACCGTCGTTGACGCAGACAACCTGAATCGAACACTCAGACTGGACCAACAGCGAATCAAGGCATCGCTGAATGGAGCGCGACGAATTGTAGACGGGAACGACAATGGTCGCTTTGGGGGTCAAAGTCTCTCCCATGTCGACCTACCCCCTCAGCGATTCGATGAGGAAGGCAGCAACCACACCTGGGCCTCCAACCGAGGCGTAATACTTAGCACGCCCCAAGGCACCATCCGTCGCAAAACTCGGATGCTCGTCAACCCAGCCCTCAGGATCTTTGAGGATGGCAGCGAGATTTGCGCGCTTCCACGGCTTGAGATCGTCAAGCGAAAACTCCCCCGCGTCCAAGGCCGCTTGGAACTCCTTGGCCATCTGAACCAGGAACTCCTTATAGAACTTAGGCGCTAGACGCACGTAGTTCCACATGTACGAATCGTACTTAATGAGCTGATTGAACTTGAGCATGCGCGCGACGTCATCACTTGCGTGGTCACGGGCATAATCCTCTCGAATCCAACGCTCAATCTCGGCATACTCGGTATTGACGCAAAAGACCTTAGCCGAAGAATTGACCGAGGAATTCTCGTTGTCCTGGCGATAAGACAACACGGCATCATGAAGGTAAACAGCCTTATCGGCGCACGCGATCACCTTAAAGGCGAATGACGTGTCCTGAAAGGATGCCCCCGGAGTCGGCAGGAACTTAATGCCGTTGCGCTCAAGAAAAACGCGACGGTACACGGCCGACCAAATCGACGGCTTTTGCTTAAAGAACTGCGTCGTATCGCTCGGGTGCACCGGCTTGCCACAGTCCTTGGCTTTAAACATCTCGTGCAGCGAACGGCGCTCCTCGGGCTTAGACCAGTAGAAATCAAAGTTCGCCTTCGCGAAGTCGGCATTATTGCTATCGGCGGCCGAGACAAGCTTTTCGAGTGCGTCGGACGCCATAAAGTCATCGGACTCCAAGATGCCCACGTACTTGCCGCGCGCCATCTCCAGACCGTGGTTCATCGAGTCGCCGTAGCCGCTGTTGGCCTTGTCGATCATCTTGACGCGCCCATCGCGCTCCATATACTCGCGGATAATCGCCGGCGAGTTGTCGGTCGACCCGTCGTTAATGCAGATGATCTCAATATCCTTGAGCGTCTGCGCCAGGGCGGAATCGAGACACTCGCGCAGGTAGCGCTGAACATTGTAAATGGGGATAAGCAGCGACAGAACAGGGCTGCCAGAGGCGTTAGTAGACAAATGTGCTCCTTAGGAAATACCTGTCGTTTCATGGTATCAAAGGGTCAGCGCGCCAGCGGGCGTTTATATAATCTATGGAGCCCGCAGAGGCAAACAGGTACGAAAGGACGTCATGCAGCCCAAAGCCGCACGCAATATATCCATCGAAGCGCTGCGCTTAATCGCGGTCGCCGGTATCGCGGTGTTCCACACCTTTCAGTGGACCTTCCAGGCGACCTGCGTCGGCTTGCCGGAATACGTGCCGCTTGCCGCCTTCCCCCATTCCGGCGTGCTCGGTTTTATTAACTTGCTGGGCTGCTGGGCCAACGAGGTCTTCTTTATGATCTCGGGCTATTTTCTCATCGCCTCAGCCGCGCGCGCTTGGGACGGTGGAGCAACGTGGAAGTCGCAAATGCAACGGACGGCGCAGCGCCTTGGCAAGGTCGTTATGCCCACTGCGTTTTATTGCCTCGTGGCACTTGCGTGGTCCACGGTCGTCTCCCCCATTCCCGATGTTACCCTCAGCACGCACTACTGGTACACGCTAGGCCTTGAGTTTATCTGGGTCTATGCCGCCACGGTCTTCATGGCGCCATGGTTTGGACTGGCTAAGAGTCGACTCTCCCAGAAGAGCTACACGACGACGGTCATCGCCGTTGGCATCCTCGCATTTGTTGTTAACGGGTATTTAGCCGCCATGAGTGCGACAAGCGCCGGCGAGTTTTCTTGGCTCCAGAAGCTCATGAGCGCCGTCACGTACGTAATCGCGTTTTTGATCGGCGGGCTGCTCCGCGACGTTACCGAAACCATGGATTCGGACAAGGTGGGCACCTTGGGTATGCGCTCGCTCGCAGCGGTTTTGGCGATCGCCACCATCCTGGAAGGAGTGCTCTCCTTCACCGGCAACCTCACGGCCATGACAACCCTCTCCTACAAATCGACCTCGTTGATCTCGTTTGCCCTCGCTGCCGCCTCCTTGCTCTTTGCGGCAACCCGACGCAGCGTCTCAGGCAATCCGCGGACTGCAGGTGTCATCGTCACCTTATCGACCGCCATGCTCGGTTTCTATGTGATGCAGTCGCTCACCAGTAGCCTGTGGCGTCCCGTCTTCAATACGTTGCTCGCAAACATACTGGTCAGCCAAAACAGCCCGGCAGCTACATGTATCATCACGGGTACCGTCATTAGCATAGTCTTTGCTCTGGCGCTCCTCATCATCGATGCAGCTAGAAGCCATATCGTTCGCAAGCCCAAGCGGTAATAGACACGCTGCCGTCAGACGCCAAAGCCGCTACACCCGTGGCAGGTTCCTGCGTTTTATTCAAAGCTTGCCGTCAAGGTGCGGCGAGCCTTTACAATAGGACAGTCCCAAGGACGTATTCGATAGCTTCCGTGTGGCGCATGCGCGCCGCGCGTGAAAGGATATATTGCCCCATGCCTTCAACCCTTCCCGCCCCCATCGATAAGCTCGCCATCGTTGTCGTTACGTACAAGCGTCAGGAACTCCTGGCCAACTTGTTCGACTCCATAACCGAGCTCACGGCAACGCCCTGGCGCATCGTGATTGTCGATAACGAGAATTCGCGCGAGACCGAGGCCATGTGCACCGCATTCAACGAGCGCCTGGCCAACCTGTGGGGCATCGACACCAAGCAGCCCGACGCGCAGGGCGGCACCGACCGTGTCATCTACGCCCCGCAACTCGAAAACGGCGGCGGTGCGGGCGGCTTCTCCGCCGGCACTAAATGCGCCTACGATCTGGGAGCCCAGTGGTTCTGGGTGATGGACGACGACGTACTCGTCATCCCCGAAGGCATCGAGCATCTTGCCAAGTGGACCGACCGCTACGATGTCATCCAGGGTTCGCGCCTGGACTTTGACGGCGGCGCCTTCTTTTGGCAATACCAACTCATCCTTTCGCTTGGCATTCCCAACCCTGTCGCCAAGTGGGACTTGGGGCCCGAGGGCTACCGCACCATGAACCAACTGTGCTTTGAGGGCGGCATGTTCTCGCGCCGCGTGGTCGACAAGATTGGCCTGCCCGACGCACGCTTCTTTATCTACGGCGACGATGCCTGCTACGGCTACGTGGCCAGCCAGCACTTCCCCGCCGCCGTGGTTGCCGACGTGGTGCTCAAGCGCGCCCGCGCCGTCTCCAACTGGGATATCGCCGGCAAACGACAGCTCAACTCCACGAGCGACACCAACCGCTACTACATCATGCGCAACCGCGGTTATCTGGCACGCTACATGCAGATCTACGGCGACTACCACCCTGTGCTGTTCCGTCTGGGCAATGCCGCGACCTTCTGCAAGGAGTTCATTCGTCTGGCAGCAGTCGACAAATGCTTTAAGACCGGCATTCCGGCGCTGCGCCGCGGCATGAAGGACGCCCGCAAGATCGTTAAGGATCCCAACTGGAAGCCCATGCCGCCCCTGAAGGACGCCGAGTAGTAAAGGGCTTTCGCCCGCCGCTACAGTCGTTGACACACCACGGACACACGCTGACCGTCAAAACCAAAGCCCCAACGCATGCGCCCGACGGCGGGGCGCGGCACGCGGATATCATCGATGCCGTCGCGCTCTATGTCGAGCAGTGCCTGAACCGCCAACAGTTCCAGGCCCAGGGCATCTACGCCAGGGTCGTACATCATGTTGATCGTTATCAGCGGTCGCTCATCGAGCATGCCGAGCGTGTCGGCCACGTCAAACACCCGACCGGTAGGAATCACCTGGATATCCCAGCGATCCGAGACGCCACTTCGCTTGGAGCTGGGATTGCAATAGCCGGGCAGTCCAAAGCAGAGCCCCTGAAGCGCCAGATGATAGGCTGTCGGCACATCTGATTGGCCCACATCGATGCCCAGATCGCCGATAGCACAGCTCAAAGCTTGCTTTACAGTGTCCTCGTCTCCTCGACACAGCCCGTCATGGAACGAGTCGATAACTCCAACGTCCTCAACGGCGCACTCAAACCATTCCAGAATTACAAGACGGAGCGCCTGACGCACTTCGTTGTTAGGCAGACGCAGGGAGCGAAGGCACGCGCCGCCCCCCGAATGCCCCGTCATATCCGTCGTAAGAAATCCAGACAGATACAGCGCAGTCCAGATATCTTCGGGCTTGGCGGCATCGACCTCCTCGGCATGCACATGCACTGGCGCCTCAATAAACCCATGCGCCTCAAGTAAATCGAACAATGCGGACAGGCGCATGAGATTCCAGTCGCCGACGCATGCGCTCAGACGGTCGGCGTAACCATACAGATCTGCCCGAACGGGCGCGACGCAACCGCGATGTGCGTAGTCCACCACACGCTCCGGGATCGAGCAATAAAAACCACCAAACAGATAGCCCTCGAGCCACTCACGCGCATCATCCAGACAGCCGTTGCGACCGATGCGATCCAACAGCACCCGGACTTCGTCGTCCGAAAAACCGAACCATCGAGCACCCTGGTCCTGCCGAGCTTGCGTTGTCCCAGCGCGGGGC
>CABRZN010000131.1 GCA_902475445.1 uncultured Collinsella sp. | reverse complement strand
TACGCTCAAGCTCGGCCTTTAACAAGCCCGCCGCAGAGTCCGGACGGGTCGATTTAAACGAATTGGAACAGACGAGCTCTGCCAGGTGATCGGTATGGTGTGCCGGGGAGCTCACCTGGGGGCGCATCTCGCACAGTTTTACGGCAAACCCGCGGTCTGCCAGTTGGATCGCGCATTCCGAACCCGCCAGACCGCCACCGATAACCGTCACCTGATCAAACAGCATCTGCAAACACCTTTCTAATTGACACGTTTTCCATTGTGACCGAAGGGTGTCTGGGCGTGAAGGGCAAACTTGGAGGGCGCATACCTTCCATCCATCATGCGCTCGATAAGGCCCTCGAGTTCAAGCGAACCCAAGAGTTTGAGTACGCCGACAGCATCGAGCGAGACGAGCGCCGCGATGTCGTCGACCTTGAGCGGAGAGGCGATGAGCGCATGCATCACGGTCTGCTGTGTTGGATCCAGGTCGGCAATGCCGGGAGCATCGGGGCGCGAGTAGCGCAGGGTGCCGTAGATGCGTGAGATAGCCATCTCGATAGATTCCTCGTCGATGATGCAGCAAGCACCGTTCGCAATGAGGTAATTCGTGCCACGCGACTCGGGCGATAGGATCGACCCCGGCACGACAAGAAGTTCGCGCCCCAAATCCATAGCAGCCTCGGCTGTAGAAAACGTCCCGGAAGGCATACCCGCCTCGGAAACAAAGAGGGCTTGCGACAGGGCCGCGATCACGCGATTGCGGCGCGGAAAGGCAAACTTGCGCGGACCCATGCCCCACGGAGAGATCGACACGACCGCGCCACCCGTATCGAGCGTGCGCATAATAAGCCCCGCGCTCGAACGCGGGTAGGCCACGTCGGCGCCCGTCCCCAGCACCACGACGTGTTTGCCGCCGGCGTTGACCGCAGCCCAACCCGAGGCCTGGTCACAACCGACCGCGCCGCCCGAAACTACCGTCACTCCCGCCTCGACCGCCACCTTTGCCGCAAGCTCTACCACGGCAAGACCATACGGCGAGGCCTTGCGCGCGCCGATGATGGAGAGCGCGGGCGTCGAAAGCACCTCGGGGTTGCCGCGCACATAGAGCGTCTGGGGTACATCGGAGAGCTCCAAAACGGTATCTGGATACAGCGCATCACCGGGATGCAGCTCAAAAGTCTCCTCGGGCATTACTGGTCCCTCCTCCCTTGGTACATCGCCGCCTCGAGCACGTGGTCTTGAGTTACCCGTTCACTTTCGGCGACATCGGCGATGGTGCGCGCGATACGCACCAGTCGCACGATGCCGCGACCCGTGAGATGTGTGCGCTTCGACAGGCCGAGCACACACTTCTCCGCCGCATCATCGAGCTCAAAGGTCGAAACGACGCCGTCAATGGACCGTGTCTCGTCATCCTCGGCCTCGGCATCCGCATCGTCCATACGGGATTCGCGCCAGGCGCGAAAAGCGCGACCGCGCACAACGTAGTCACGTAACTCGGCAGACGACATACCCTCCGCACCCTCGATAATCACTTGGGGGTCGGGACGGGTCACATCGATCATCATGTCGATACGGTCGGCCAAAGGACCGCGCAGTTTAGACCGATAGCGCTCGACCATCGCCGCCGAGCAGCGACACGGTACCTCGCGATCGCCCAAAAAACCGCAGGGGCAGGGATTGCTCGCAGCCAGCAGCTGAAAGCGCGACGGGAAGGTAAAGGCCCCGTCGACGCGCACGATCCTCACATAGCCGCGTTCGATGGGCTGACGCAGCGTCTGCAGCACACCCGTGGGAAACTCAGCAAGCTCGTCCAAAAAGAGCACGCCGCCATGAGCCAGGCTGATCTCACCCGGATGCACCGGGCGCCCTCCGCCAATGAGGCCAGCCGTTGATATGCTGTGATGGGGACTTCGAAACGGCCGATGACCTGCCAATAAGCCATCGATGTTCTCACCCAAAACCGAATGGATGCACAGCGCCTCCTGCTGGTCCTCAACGGAAAGCTCGGGCAGAATGCCGGTCATACGGCGCCGCGTTTAGCGACTTCATGCCCCAGCACATCGGCATAGTCGAGTTCGGGCTCAAAGGTCGTCTCAACACCCTCGGAATCCAGATAATGACGCACGGCATCGCCCATGCCGCGAGCAAGCTGAGACAGATGATCGATAAAGCCGCAATCAACGCCCGCAAGCGGCACATGCTGATCGGACCTGCCGGCGATAAAGGACAGCCCCATGTCGCGAGCCAGCAGCTGAAACGCCACCTCGCCCTTGACGGGAAGCACCGTACCGTCCAAGCCGAGCTCGCCGGCGATAAGGCAGCGATCGAGGTTGTCACGGGGAATCTGCCCATCGGCCGCCAACACCGCGATGGCGATGGGCAGATCAAAGCCGCTACCGGTCTTGCGAATATCGCCGGGCGCCAGATTGACCGTAATGCCCGAGCGCGGGATCTCGAACCCGGCGGAGCGCATCGCACAGCGAATACGACCGCGTGACTCCATCACCTCCATACTCGGAATGCCGAGCATCTGAATACCCGGAACGCCGCCGGCAAGCGAGACCTCGACCGTGACGGGAATTGCCTCGACGCCGCGGATGCAGGCCGCGTGAACGGCAAACGTCTCGAACGCCATCACGACACCTGCCAATCGAATGCGTTGTACTGATGCTCGATCTCGGCGATATGCCCGCCGCGAATGGTGACACCCACGGCATCGAAGCGAATCGCCTTGAGCGGATAATGCTCCATGAGATAGCAACTTGCGATGCGGCGGTAGCGGCGTTGTTTTTGGGCGTCCACGGCCTCCTCGGGAAAGACCCGCGTGTTGCAATCCAGTGCGACGCGTCTGGTCTTGACCTCGGCCATCACCACGACATCGTCGAGCTCATCGAGCAGCACCAGATCGGCCTCGCCCTCGGTGCAACGATAACCCTGCTCCAGCAAGGTGTAGCCGCGCTCGTTAAAGTAGTCGATGGTGATCAGCTCGCCCAGCATGCCCAGCTCGCGGGGACTGAGTCCCTTGATAAACTCGGGCGTCATCGCCCCGGAGTCGAGCTCGCCGTTTTCCCAACGCTCCTTGAGCTGCTGCGTCTTGCTCTTTTTGCTTGCGGCACTCATGGGGTCTCCTTTCCCGCACGCTGCATTGCCCCGATGATGAGGGCACCTTTCATGCGGGTAAGTACCGGAAGCAAACCAAAAGCTGACCAAATGCCGTCAAAAAACGGGCCGTACGCAGCAATGGTGTTGCATACGGCCCGCTACCAGCAGGTTAATAAAACCCCTGAGGTCCCTGTCTCCACAATTGACCTAGAAAAGGCGCTCAGTCTGCAGAAAGTTTCCGCAAAAGCTCACGCGGTGCAGTGGACAAAGTCCATGTTTGCGAATGGCCTCGATATGCTCGGGGCTTGCATAGCCCTTCGACTCGGCCAGATGGTACTCGGGATACTCGGCGTCGTACTCGACCATCATCTCGTCACGCGTGACCTTGGCCATGATGGACGCCGCGGCGATACAGGCGATCTTGGCATCGCCCTTCACCACGTCGCGCTCGTTGGGAACGGCGCCCAAGGGGTTGCCATCCATGAGGACGCAGTCGGGTTCAAGTCCCGTATCGGCCACGGCGCCCGCAACGGCGGTACGGATAGCACGGGCCATGCCCATCTCATCGATATCCTTAGGCGCGATATGGCAAAAACCGATCGCCGTCGCCACCTCGGCAATCTTCACTGAGAGCAACTCGCGGCGCGCCGGCGTGAGCTTTTTGGAATCGTTGATGCCCCAGACGCGCGGCTCCATAGGAAGGCAGACGGCGCATACCGTCAAAGGACCGGCCACCGATCCGCGACCCACCTCGTCGACACCAACGACCACTCCATCGCCGCCAAGCTCATGCATAAGCTCGTACATGTCATTGACGCGCTCGCGCTCGGCAAGCTCTTTGTCATGGCGTTTGAGGGCGCGTTCACAAGCCTTGATCACCTGCTGGCGCGGGTCCTCGCGATAATGCTCCACGAGGGCGGGGATCTCCTCAAACGTTGCGCTCGCCAGCTCTCCGGCAACCTGCGATGCCGAAACCGAGCTCGTCATATTGGCCATACCAGACCCTCCTTGCATGCAAATCAGATAAAAAGAAGGGCCACCCGAAGGTGACCCTTGTGTCCAAACGAGTGGACAGACGCTGCGATCTTCTTAGCGCTTCTCGGGGATGCGAGCAGCCTTGCCCACCTTGTCGCGGAGGTAGTACAGCTTGGCGCGACGGACGCGACCATGACGAACGACCTCGAGCTTGGCGATCTTGGGGCTGTGAAGCGGGAAGGTACGCTCAACACCGACACCGAAGGACATCTTGCGGACGGTGAAGGTCTCGCGGGCACCGGCGCCGGCCATGCGGATGACGTCGCCCTGGAAGACCTGGATGCGCTCGCGGTCGCCTTCCTTAATGCGGTAGTGAACCTTGACGTTGTCGGCGACGCGAACCTGAGGAATGTCCTCGCGGATCTGCTGACGCTCGATTGCGCGGATGTAATCCATGTGCAATTCCTTACTCTTCTAGAGGTGCCGTACCACCTTGGCCGGCACGTAGTTGAACAAACGTATTCGAGTATACACGCGCGGGTTTCTGCTGCAAGAACAATTTTTTACGCAGACAAAAAGACAAAACCCGCACATGATAACCGCCCGCCTCACGAATGAGACGGGCGGTATGAAGGGGCGCTACGCTAGGCGTCGATGCGCAGGGGGCTAGGCGTTGCGCTTGGCCTCGAGCTTGGCCTGAGCGGCAGCCAGGCGCGCGAGGGGCACGCGATAGGGCGAGCAGGACACGTAGTCCACGTCGGCCACGTTAAACAGGCCCTTGATGGACTTGGGGTCGCCGCCGTGCTCGCCGCACACGCCAAAGTGCATGTCGGGATTGGTGGCACGGCCCTTCTCGACGGCCAT
>CABRZN010000130.1 GCA_902475445.1 uncultured Collinsella sp. | reverse complement strand
CTCGCACCGGAACCCTCGCTCTTGGCATAGGCGTTGGTGAAGGGGCTCTTGAGGGCGCGCACCGGATGTCCCGTCGAGCGACCGGTCGCACGCGTCGAAGTGTCGTTGGCCTTCAGGACCATCTTTTTGTACTGCTCCGAGACGGTGCACTCGTCTGCGACCAGAAAGCGCGTACCCACTTGCACGCCTTCGGCGCCCAGCATAAAGGCGGCCGCCACGCCGCGGCCGTCGGCAATACCGCCGGCGGCCACAACGGGAATGTCGACCGCATCGACGACCTGCGGCACCAGTGCCATCGTCGAGGTCTCGCCAATATGGCCGCCCGATTCGGTACCCTCGGCAACAACCGCCGTGGCTCCACGACGTGCCACGAGGCGCGCCAGCGCCACCGAGGCAACGACCGGGATGACCTTGATGCCCGCCTCGTTCCACGCCTTCATGTACTTGGCGGGATTGCCGGCGCCCGTCACGACGACCGGCACTCGCTCGTCAATCACGACCTGCGCGACCTCATCGGCAAACGGGCTCATGAGCATGACGTTGACGCCAAAGGGCTTATCCGTCCTGGCGCGCAGCTCATGAATCTGGTCGCGAAGCCAGTTGGCGTCGGCGTTCATGGCCGCGATGATGCCTAAGCCACCCGCCTCGGACACTGCGGACGCCAGCGAGGCATCGGCAATCCAGGCCATACCGCCCTGGAACACGGGCTTTTCGATGCCGAGCAGATCGCAGAGAGGAGTCTTGAGCATCTCTACTTCTCCAATGCCGCCTCGACCGTATCGGCGAACTCGCCGACCGTCTTGGGGTTCTCCTCGGTATCGAGCTGGATGCCAAACTCGTCCTCGACGGCAACGAGGATCTCGACGGTGCCCAGGCTGTCGAGACCAATCTCCTCGAGCGTGGACTCGGGCTTCATCTCGACATCGTCAAGACCGGCGGTCTCGCGGATAACGTCGCAAACGCGCTCGAAGGTCTTCTGATCTGCCATGGTAGTTCTCCTTTGTTTGTGCCCTAGGGGCGTTTTTATTTCCTATGTGCGACTACTTCCAACGAAGCAGATAGCCACCTATATCCAGACCGGCGCCAAATCCAACCAAGGCGATGGTGTCGCCTGTGTGAAGTGCACCGGCGTTTGCCAGCCGGTCGAGGGCAAGCGGAATGCATGCGCTCGAAATGTTGCCGGTCTCGCGCAACGTGCGAACCACGCGCTCGTCCGGCACGCCCAGGCGCTTGACCGCCTGGCTCAGGATTCGTTCGTTAGCCTGATGGAATACAAAATGATCGATGTCTTCGACCAAAATGCCCGCATCGATCGCAAGCTTATGGACCGTGTTGCAGATGGCGTTGACGCCGAACTTGAACACGCGGCGGCCGTTCATGGACAGCACGCTCGCGCTATCTGCGGAAGCCCTAAACGGCGAGGTACCGACCAGACCGGGAACGCGCAACGTCTCGACGTCGGGCGCCGTCGAAAGCTCAACGGCAAGGGGGTTGTCTCCCCCAGCTTCAATCACTGCGGCGCCTGCCCCATCGCCAAAAAGCACGCAGGTGGCACGGTCGGTCCAGTCGAGCGCGCGCGTCATCTGCTCGGCAGCAACAACAAGCACGCGCTCGGCACGGCTGCGGGCGATATAGCCCTCGGCGACATCGAGCGCAAATACGAAGCCGGCACAAGCCGCCGAGACATCGAAGGCAGGGCACGTCGCGCCAAGTCGCTCAGCAACGGCACACGCCTCGGCGGGAACAAGGTGGTCACCCGTCGTCGTCGAGCAGACGATCAGATCCAGCTGGCTCGCGTCGATTCCGGACACCTGGAGTGCCCGCTCACTCGCCGCTACGGCAAGGTCGTCAAGTGACTCGGTGGTGCAGACGTGGCGGCTCTTGATACCCGTGCGGGTAAAAATCCACTCATCCGAGGTATCGAGGAACTCAGACAGCTCGTCATTGGAAACACTGCGTTCAGGAAGCGCCGAGCCTGTTCCAAGAATCGTGAAACCCATCACTAACCTCCTTTGAGTTGTTGACGTGTTTACATCGACCAAGAGAGGATAACGCATTTCAGTCTTTGTTGACGTGTTAACATTAAATTGTCCAAATGCGACAAAGGCTTCACATTGTGTCTATCTCTCGACACCATTGCGTCATTCACTTATTCAATAAGGAGGTAGCAGCCGCTATGGATGCCCAATTAACGATTGTCGACGTAACCGGATCGACCAACGATGACCTGCTCGAGGCAGGAAAACAGGGTGCGCCGCACGGCACAGGACTTGCCGCCCGCGCGCAAACGGCAGGACGCGGCCGGCGCGGCCACAAGTGGGATTCAACCGCCGGCAACCTATTGCTTTCGATTGTCCTGCGTCCATGCGTTAATCCCGCAAAGTACTCTGGTCTTGCCGCCGTCAGCGGCCTAGCGGTGCTCGAAGCACTCGAAAAGCAGGGTCTTGCAAACGAGATTGGCCTCAAATGGCCCAACGACCTGGTCGCGCGAGGACGCAAACTCGGCGGCATTCTGGTCGAGGCCGCACGCGATAACGAAGGCAAACCTTTCGCCGTCTGCGGCATTGGTGTCAACGTAAACTACACGCCCCAAGAGGTGCCCGATGGCGGCCTGGCGGCAATTGGCCTCTCGGACCTCAACGAGAGCGTTCCCGCCGTCGACATGCTCCTCGATGAGGTCTATCACGCAGTTATAGACGCTGTAGATACCTGGGCAGAGCGCCTCAACGCCAAGGAAGAAGACGCCGGTCCGCTCGCGCCCGTCCACGACGAATATATCGCTCACCTCAATTGGATCGGGAAGCACGTTATCGCCCGCTCCCCCGCTGGAGACGAGCTGGCACGAGGCATATTTAGAACGGTCGACGATTGCGGCCGCGCATGCATTGAGACCGAGAGCGGCTTGTGCGTCTTCCACTTCGAAGAAGCATCCTTGCGCCCCCTGAGCGAATAGGGCGCCGCAGCCGCCGGCTCGGCAGACGAATTCGCTATCCCAAAATCTAAACTCAAAACAAAAGGGCCCCGCTACCGTAACGGCAGCGGGGCCCTTTAAGCTATGAGCGATATCGCTTAGAGCTTGATGTCGATGTCGACGCCAGCGGGGAGGTCGAGACGCATGAGCGAATCAACGGTGCCCGAGGTGGGGTCGAGGATGTCGATGAGGCGCTTGTGGGTGCGCATCTCGAACTGCTCACGGGAGTCCTTGTTCACGTGCGGCGAGCGGATAACCGTGTACAGGTTGCGCTCGGTGGGCAGGGGGACAGGACCGGAAACGCGAGCGCCGGTCTTCTGAGCGGTCTCGACGATGAGCTTCGCGGACTGATCGACGACCTCGTGATCATAGCCCTTGAGGCGAATGCGGATCTTCTGGGTAGCCAACTTAAACCTCCAAAGAGTGCGAGAGATGTTCTCGCAGGATTACGTAACAGGGAGCTCGAACTTAGGCGTTCTTGCTCATGACCTCGTCCACGATGGACTTGGGCGCAGGCTCATAAGAGTCGAACTGCATCGTGTAGGATGCACGGCCCTGGGTCTGGGAGCGAAGGTCGGTAGCGTAACCGAACATCTCGCCCAGCGGCACCTTGGCACGGATGAGCTTGCTGTTCTTGCGATCCTCCATGCCCTCAATCTTGCCGCGGCGACCGGAGAGGTTGCCCATAACGTCGCCCATGTACTGCTCGGGGGTCTCGACCTCGACAGCCATGATCGGCTCGAGCAGCTGCGGATCGGACTTCTTGAGGGCGTCCTTGATAGCCATGGAACCGGCAATCTTGAAGGCGGCCTCGGAGGAGTCGACCTCGTGGTAAGAACCGTCGAACAGGGTGACCTTGACGTCGAGGACCGGGAAGCCGGCGATAACACCGGTGTTCAGGGCCTCCTGGATGCCCTTGTCGATGGACGGGATGTACTCCTTGGGCACGACGCCGCCGACGATAGCGTTGACGAACTCGTAGCCGAAGCCCTCCTCCATCTTCTCGAGCTTGATGACGGCGTGGCCGTACTGACCGCGACCGCCGGACTGACGGACGAACTTGCCCTCAGCCTTCTCGACGTCGTGACCAGCGGTCTCGCGGTAGGCGACCTGGGGCTTACCAACGTTAGCGTCAACTTTGAACTCGCGGAGCAGACGGTCGACGATGATCTCGAGGTGCAGCTCGCCCATGCCGGCGATGATGGTCTGGCCGGTCTCGTGGTTGGTGGACACCTGGAAGGTCGGGTCCTCCTCGGCGAGCTTGGTCAGAGCCAAGGACATCTTGTCCTGCTCGGCCTTGGTCTTGGGCTCGATGGCAACGTCGATAACGGGCTTAGCGAACTCGATCTTCTCGAGGACGATCTCCTTGCCCTCGGCGCACAGGGTGTCGCCGGTGGTGGAGTTCTTGAAGCCGACGCAAGCGACGATGTCGCCGGCGGCAGCGTCGTCACGGTCGATACGCTCGGCGGCGTTCATCTCGAGGATGCGGCCGAGGCGCTCGCGCTGACCGTTGGAAGCGTTGACCACGTAGGAGCCGGACTCGGCGCGGCCGGAGTAAACGCGGACGTAGGTGAGCTTACCGACGAACGGGTCGGTCATGATCTTGAAGACCAGGCCGGAGAAGGGCTCGTCGAAGGAAGGATGACGCTGGATCTCCTCGCCGGTGTCCGGATCGGTACCGGTGACGGCCTCGACGTCGAGCGGGCTGGGCAGGTAGTCGACGACAGCGTCGAGCAGCTCCTGGACGCCCTTGTTCTTGTAGGCGGAGCCCACGAAGACGAGGTTGAGCTCGTTGGCCAGAACGCCCTTGCGCAGAGCAGCCTTGAGCTCCTCGACGGTGAAGTCCTCCTCCATGAGGATCTTCTCCATGAGCTCGTCGTCAAAGCTGGCAGCAGCGTCGAGGAGCTCCTCGCGCTTGGTGGCAGCGATGTCGGCAAACTCAGCCGGGATCTCGTCCATCGGCTCGGGG
>CABRZN010000129.1 GCA_902475445.1 uncultured Collinsella sp. | reverse complement strand
AGCCGGAGAGCACTTAATGTGCTCTCCGTGCGAGCAGGACTGTCCGAGCAGGCGACCTTATGCCCCGCACCTCGGGACGACGGGATAAATTAAAGGAGCAGCCATGGCAGGCAAGCCGCAAACACTAGCTACGACCTCAGCATTCGAGATCTTGGGCCCCGTCATGGTCGGCCCCAGCTCATCGCACACCGCCGGCGCCCTGCGGTGCGCCCAAGTTGCCGCCAGCCTGCTGGAAGGCCGCATCACCAAAGTCACCTTTGGCCTGTGGAACTCCTTCGCCCACACCTACCGCGGCCACGGCACCGATCGTGCGCTCGTCGCGGGCATCCTGGGCCTCGACACCGATGACGAGAACATCAAGCAGGCCTTCGACCTCGCACGCGAGCAGGGCCTCGAATATCACTTTGACATCAAGGGCGACGACGCCTCCATCCACCCCAACACCGTCGACATCGACATGGTCGACGACACGGGCGCCACGGCACAGGTCCGCGGTGAGAGCCTCGGCGGCGGCAAGATGCGCATCAGCCGCATTAACGGCGTCGGCGTCGATATCTCGGGCATGTATTCCACGCTCTTCGTGGCTCACCAGGATGTCCCCGGCGTGCTCGCAGCGCTCACGAACCTGCTTGCCTACGCACACGTGAACATAGCTTTCTGCCGCACCTACCGCACCGAGGTGGGCGGCCAGGCCTACTCCGTCTTTGAGACCGATGGCGCCCCCGACGACACCGTCGTCCCCATGCTCCGCAGGCTCGACAATGTCGATTACGCGACCTTTATCGAGCTCCCCGGTTCTGCCTCGTCGCTCTCCCCCGGCGTCTCGGCCAAGGAGATCTTCGACGACGGTGAGCAGCTGCTCGATGCGTGCGCCGAGCTCGGCATGAATATCGGCGCCGTCATGGCCGTTCGCGAGGCACGTCTGACCGGTGAGGCCCACGCCGTCGCCGCCATGCGCCGCGTGCTCGACGTCATGCGCGAAGAGACCACAGCCCCTATCGCAAATCCGCAGCGCTCGCTCGGCGGACTTATCGGCGGCGAGGCCAAGCTCGTCGAAGCAACCCGCCGCAACGATTTGAGTGCAAGCCTGATGGGCGCCGTCCAGACCGACGCCGTTGCCCGCGCCATGGCCGTGCTCGAGCGCTCCGCTACCATGGGCGTGATTGTCGCCGCCCCCACAGCCGGCTCCGCGGGTGTCGTGCCTGGCTGCGTGCTGGCGCTCGCCGATCACCTGCAGCTCGATGACGAGCAGGTCATGGACGCCCTCTACTGCGCCGCCGCCATCGGCCTCAACCTCACCACGAGTGCCTGCGTCGCCGGCGCCGAGGGCGGATGCCAGGCCGAGGTTGGAAGCGCTGCCGCCATGGCCGCCGCCGCACTGGTCCAGATGATGGATGGCACGCCCGAGCAAGCGCTCGATGCCAGCTCCATCGCGCTGAGCAACCTGTTGGGCCTCGTTTGCGACCCTGTCGGCGGCCTTGTCGAGGTGCCCTGCCAAAACCGCAACGCCATAGGCGTGGCCGCGGCCTTTAGCTCGGCGCAACTCGCCCTCGCCGGCATCAAGAGCCTGGTGCCGTTTGACCAGATGGCACACGTCATGCTCTCGGTGGGCCACGCCCTGCCTGCCACGTTGCGCGAGACGGCCAAGGGCGGCATCGCGCAGGCTCCGGCCGCACTTTCGGCCTGTACAAAATGCGGCGTGTGCGGATAACGGCAAAGTATGACTCAAAGGTGGGACAAATGTCCCACCTCTTTTGAATGCCACCGTTTCCGTACCACAAACAGCAGGGCAATCGCTATAATGCAAGCCCAGTAAAAACACGATGAGCCATAAGGCGAAATTCGAAGGATATGCATACGATGTCGCAAAACGATCGAACTCAACTGATTCCCGATCCGCAGCAGCCGAGCAGGCACACCGGCGGCGTTCAGTCGCCGCGTCCTATCGCGCCGAGCCACGGTCAGCAGCGTGGTGCGGCAAACGCTTCCCAACGCCCGAACCAACAGCGACAGCAGCGACAGCAGCGTCAACAACGTCAGCAGCGCCAGGCAAACGGCAATGCGCCCAAGCAGCCCCCCACGCACGCTCGAGGCGATCGCGGCCCCGCGCGCAAACCCGCCGGCAACAATAAGTCGGGCAAAAAAACGACGCTCTTTGTCGTCCTGGGTCTTATCGTCATTGTCTATATCGTTGGCATCGTAGCGTTTTCGCAGCTAGCCTACCCCAACACCACCATTGCCGGCGTCGACGTCTCGTTCTCCAACGCTTCGTCTGCCGCCACTAAGGTCAACTCGGCATGGAAGCACTATAAGCTCACCGTGACAGGCGATGACTTTAGCTGGACCTATCAGCCCGAGTCCGATGAACCCATCGTCGACGGTGAAGCTGCTGCAAAAGAAATCATCAACCACAACGAAGCCTTTATTTGGCCGGTCCGCCTTGTGGAATCCATAAGCGGCAAGACCAAAACAACCGCTACCTCCAACGAAGTCGATCTTGATCAAGACGTCGACCTGTCCATGCTCTCCGACGCCTTTGACCAAAAGAAGTTTGAGAAGGATCTGGGCGCCGCCATCGACGAGTTTAACGAGGGGCGTTCGGGCACGTTCGAGGCCAATAGCTCCTATGACGAGCAAGCCGGCAAGTTTACCGTCGAGAAGGCGCGCTCCAACGAAAAACTCAACCGCGAGCATGTCATTAAGTATGCCGAACTCGAGCTTGCCTCGCTGGCCGAGACCGTAGATCTTTCCAAGCTCGGCAACGATGCCTATGAGCCGCTCAATGGAACGCTGACCGATAATCAGATTCAGGCCGCATGCGATGCCGCCAACAACTTCCTGGGCGTCAACGTGACCCTCAAGCTTAACGGCGAGGATGCCGGCAAGGTTGATGGCAGCTCCGTGTTGCAGTGGATCAGCTTCGCCGATCCGGCCAACCCCACGCTCGATACGTCGCAGATCAGCAGCTGGGCAGCCGAGCTCGCCAACGGCTTTAATACCGTTGGCTCCACTCGCTGGTGGACGCGCGCCGATGGCAAGCAGTGCGCCGTCGAAGGCGGTGACTTTGGTTGGTCCATCGACAGCAGCTCGCTCGCCAAGCAGGTCGAGGACGCCATTAACAACAAGCAAACTGGCGAAATCGAGATCAAGTACTCCCAGAAGGCCGACACCTTTACCGCAAAGGGAGAGCCCGACTGGAAGGCGTATATCGACGTCGACTTGTCCGAACAGCACGCGCGCTACTATGACGAGAGCGGAAATATCGTTTGGGAGGCCAACTTTATCTCGGGCAAGCCGGGCGAGGACGCCACGCCCGAGGGCGTCTGGCAGATCAACAGCAACGACGGCGGCAGCACCCTGATCGGAGCCAAGGACCCCGAGACCGGCAAGCCCAAATACGAGAGTCCGGTGAGCTACTGGATGCCGTTTGAGGGCAACATGATCGGCTTCCATGATGCCACCTGGCAAAACGACAAGAGCTTCGATAACGCCGAGTCGTACAAATGGTGCGGCAGCCACGGCTGCATCAACCTGCGTCTGGCCGATGCCAAGTCGCTCCACGAGCGCATCAAAGTCGGCCTCTGCGTGGTCGTGCACTCGTAACGCAGCTAACGTCTACAACAAGTAAACAGCACGGCGACAAAACTTACAGTACCGTCATCCGCAACTTCTATACGCCCGCCTATCGCGACGGGCGTATATACTTATCGGAGCCATATCGATAAAGGAGACGCTATGTCCAAGGTCCCCACGATCAATCCGGGTCCTGACGATTCCGATCGCATGCCCCAAGATGCCACCGAGACCCTGCCGATTATCAGCGCTGCAGACACCAAGCAGCCCCAAACGAGTCTCGACGATTCGACCGATATCTCCGATGAAGAAGCCTATGCAAAGCTCAAGGCAAAGCGTGCCGAGCGTCGGCGCAAAAAGCTCATCCGACGCGGTATCGCCGTCGGTGTCGTTGTTGCCATCGCGCTCATTGCCATCATCGCAACGCTGGTCATCAACGCGCAACCCGCAGGCACCAACGGACCGGTGACCGACATGGTCACCGAAGGCACGTTTACCACCACAGTCGAAGCCAAGGGGCAGCTTAAGCCCATCTCGGCATCGGTTGTCTCCCCTTCTGTCGACGGTACGGTTGAAAAGATCAACGTGCAGGCCGGACAGAGCGTCAACGAGGGCGACGTACTCATGACCATTAAGAACGACGCGCTCGATAGCGCTGTTTCCGAGGCGCAGCGCGCGGTCGCGGCCGCCCAGGAAGACCTGAACAATGCAAAGGTGGCACTCGCGGCCGCACAGGCCGCACCGACAACGGACAGTGACGGATCGACCGGTCCATCGGACGCAAACGCCAACGCAAATGCCGTCTCGACCGCCCAGCGCAACCTCGCCTCGGCCCAGGCAGCGCTGGAACAGGCAACTGCAAAGGCGGCCGAGCGCACCGTAAAGGCCCCCAGCTCGGGCAGCATCGTGGAGCTCAACGCCAAGGTGGGCGCTACGGTAACAGGCGGCATGATCATGGGTGAAAGCGACACGAGCGGCGGCAAGCAGTGCATGCAAATCGCCGACCTGTCCAAGATGAAGGTGACGGTTCAGGTGGGCGAAAAGGATATCGCCAAAATTGCCGTGGGCCAAAGCGCCAACGTGACCTATCCCGCGTTTCCCGATATCGTGAGCCAGGGCACCGTCACGGCTATCGCCTCGGTGGCAAACTCTGACTCCGGCTCCGGTAGCGGCGGCAGCGTGACCTTTAACGTCGACATCCTCATCGAAGCACCCGACAGTCGCCTTAAGCCGGGTATGACTGCCGAGGTATCGGTGGTGACCGAGCAGCTCGACGACGTGGTAATGGTGCCGACGATGGCGCTCATGACCGAAGACGGCGAACACTATTACGTCAACGTGGCAACCGATGACGAGGGCAAGCAAACCCGTCGCGTGAAGGTGACCGTCGTG
>CABRZN010000128.1 GCA_902475445.1 uncultured Collinsella sp. | reverse complement strand
CGCCGACGTCGGTAATATCGCCCTCACCAGTGGCCAACGCGCCAATCTCAACACCCTGCTCACTCGGCTGAATCCAGCGCGGGGCGCTCACGACAAAACTGTTTTGCACGCGCAGCAAGCCCAAGGGGTGCGCCGGGGCGGGTTCGCGTTCGCCCGCGGTCATCGACATGCCAAGCGAACGCGGCGTGGAGGTGCCTCCGCCACAGGTCGCGTGCGCGTAGTCGATGGCATAGTTCACCGAGGACCGCACATCCGCCGAACAACCGACGGCGACAAACAGCACCAGCACGGCCTCGGCGCGCTCGGCGGGCATGAGTTCCGCCGCCTGGGACAGGCGATCGAGCGCGTTGCGATAGAGATTCGTGTCCTGGTGGCACTCTTCGAGCGCACGTACCATCGGTTCACCTGCAGGACCGCACACCATATTGATCACAGCCGTGGAGTCCATGGGGTTGCGCTGGCGCAGGGCCAGTTGTGACATAATACGCGCAGCCGAGGTACCGTATTCGGCAAAGTAGCGCTGCTGAAGCGTGCCGACCGGCGCGCGAACGATAAAGCGGGAAACCCAAGAGCGATCGGCGGCCCGGCTCTGCGGGCTGCGGCCGTCGGCGAGCGGGCGGGACGAAAGCACCAAGCCGCACAGCTCGATATGGCTCAGATGCGCCGCGCGCTTAAAGATGTCAAACATGGCCCCGCATGGGGTGAGCTCAACTTGAGATGCCATGACCTAGGCCTCCTTGGTCGTAGAAATAGAATCGGACGATACTTCGACAGGTCCGCCAAAAGTACGGGCAGCTGCGGCTCCACCGGCAAGCGGAGTCGCCATCTGGGCTTTTGTGCGTCGCGGTGCCGAAACGGGAAGTTCAAAGGCAAAGCCCATCGCAAGCAAAAACCACGTAAGCGTATAGGTTGCAACCAGAGCGGCAACAAGGCCGCCCATCACGGCGCGTTGGGAAAATACGCTACATGCAGCCACAACCAGCACCGGAACCTCGCAGGCAGAAAGCGCAAGCACACCCTGCAGGAACCCCGAGCGCCGATCGCGCGCAAGTGCCCCCGCGGTAACGCCGGCTATGCCTGGCAGCGCCAACGCCAGTGCAGCAATAATACCCGGTAGCGACCCAGACCACACGAGCGATCCCAAAGTCGCCGTCACGCGGGCGCCCGACGCCAGCAGCGCGGCCGAAACCACGACCACAGCCCAAACCACGCCACAGACGACCGTCGCGCCGACCATCAGCGCGCGACGAACCGCGCGGCCAGACGCATCCATGGGGCACGGCGTGAGCGGCTCGCCGCGGAGCGAACGACCGACATTTTGCGCATAGTGGTCACAAAACGCCGAGAGCGCCGCCTCGACCGCCGCCGGCTCGGGACGATCTTTTTGATGGCTGGACAGACAGGCCATCACCACGTCGAACAGCTGGACATCGACAAACGCCAGCGCATCGCGTAGCTCTTCGGAATCCGGCTCAAGCCCTAGCTGCTGGGCCTGCTCGGCCGCGGCGAGCGCCACATCGGGCTCACGACGAAGTAGCTGAGTCAAATCACAACCGGGCGCATGGGCACCAATGGGATAGTCGGGCCGCGTGTCCATCTTGAGACGGTAGGGGCTCGCGATGTCGCGCGTCTTTTTGCGCGAACCCGAGGTGCCCGAAGTGCTCGACGCGGCTTCGTATGGCGCGACGCCGGCAATGAGCTCGTAAACCGTGCTTGCCGCGGCATAGACGTCGATCGCCGGCGACATACGCAAAGCGCGCAGGTCGGGAATATCGTCGGTGAGCATCTCGGGCGGGGCATAGGCAACCGTCGCGCGACGCAGCGTGGCATAACGCTCCGTAAACGACGCCTTGCCGCCGGTACCGGCCACGGCCGACGCAGGCTCGAGCGCCAGCGACGAGCCAAAGTCGATCAGGCACAGGTCAAAGGTGCCCTCGGCAAGCTGCCGGTCAAGCGGCAGGCGCGCCGTACGCACCATAATATTAGCGGGCGAGATATCGCGATGGACAAAGCCCTCACCCACCAGGCTCATGCGGCAGAGCAGGTCGAACAGGTCGCGCCCCAAGCGCGCCGCCACAAGCGGCGATAGGCGGCCGGCATCGTCCACGGCAAAGCGCGAGCGCAAGCGGGCGAGCGTCTCGCCCTCGACCCATTCCATGACAATTGCAGGCACACCGTCGACCTCGCCCCAGCCATAGAGGCGGGGAAAGCCCTTAAGGCCCGAAAGGGCGCGATGGCATTCGTATTCCTCGCGAAACGCCGCCTTGAACTTGGCGACCAGCGCCTCGTGAGCGGCATCGTCGTCAAACTCATCGCGCGTCGGCAAGATGAGCTGCTTGAGTGCCACGGCCACGCCTTGGGCGTTGACGGCACGCGTCACGCGGCCGATACCGCCACGGCGCATGGTGGCATCGTCGGCAAACAGCATCGTAAAACGACGCAGATAGGCAGGCAGTTCGTCCTGACCGAGCGCAATGGCCGGCTCAAACCCGTCGACACGCGCCAGGCGCAGGCCGACCATCGGATCGCGACCGAGCGATTGTGGTGTGGTGGATGCAAGATCGGTCATCATAGGGCAAGCGCCGCCACGTTATTGTTGAAGTTACCGAGCGCGACGTCATCATCGCCGTAATGGCCGACCCATTGACATAGGTTGGTGTAACAGCCCCACAGATTGGCATACTGCTGATACCACTTTGACCGGGGCGAGAATGTCTGACGACCGAACTCGGCTCGAATGACAAACATCTCCCCGACCAGGCTGTCGCACGGCCTGGGATCTCCCGTAGAGTTATAGGTCGAGACCACGTCATTGGCACGAGAAACGTAACTGTCGAGCATGTTGTACTTGGTCACAAGCCAACTGTGAATGCTCTCTTCCTCAGCAGCGGAAAGGCCACCGGAGTTTGCATCGTTGTCAGTGTTGCCGCCCGTCGAGCCGCCGTTTCCAGACCCTCCGGTAGAGGAACCCGCCCCAGAGCCGCCGCCCGAACTCGATGAATCCGAGCCGGAGCCAGAAGTATCCGAGCTACCGGGCTTTCCGGACTGCTGGGCGTCCTGCTCCTTCTGCTGCTCGACCTTATTCACCGTTGTCGCCACGTTATTGTTGGACAACCGATCGATGATCTTGGTGTTGGTGAGCACGATGGTTTTGCCATTGGCAAGCGTGACTTCGTTGTCCGGGGCCTCGGCGCCGTCCGCATCGTCGGTGCCAAACACAATATGCGCGACCACACTTGCCCAAGCATATCCAGTCGTGGTACCCAGATCACTTTTGACCTCATGCCCCACGCGCGGTTCGCGTGCGGCATGCGCCTGCATCATGGACGGCACGGTCATGCCATAGGCAGTAACGCCAGCCATGACCAGCACCAGCGAGCACGACAGCAGCACGTACGCCCGAGGCGCCAAGCCCAATCGGCGTCGGATGCGCACCGCGGCGCCGCGCTTTGTCTGATTGCCACCGGGCCGCATGCGTTCTCCTCCAACAAAAACACGCCGCTCGGGAGCGGCGCATTCATTCGAATCCATATTTGAGTGTATCAGCGAACCAAAAAGGTTGCGCAACGAATGGACAAATTAAGGATGCGAGCGGAAGCATCCATGCGATAAGCGGATACGAAGCATCTTTGTTGCACAACAAACTCACAGTCGCACGGGGAAATTATGACTACCCCGTGCGTCGCGAGGAAAACATACGGCAGGAGCAGGCTCGCCACCTAAATCGCGCGGCGGGCCTCGATGGCGCGGCCAAGCGTAAGCTCGTCGGCATACTCCAGGTCGCCGCCCACGGGCAGGCCGCTCGCCAGACGCGACACCTCGACGCCCAGCGGCTTGATAGTGCGGGCCAGGTAGCTCGCCGTGGTCTCGCCCTCAATATTGGGGTTGGTGGCGATGATGACCTCGTGGATGTCCTCGTGGCCCAAGCGTGCCAGCAGCTCGCGAATGTGCAACTGCTCGGGGCCAATCTTGTCCATGGGACTGATCACGCCGCCCAGCACGTGGTAGAGGCCGTGGTAGCTGCCCGTGCGCTCAATCGCCTGGACATCGCGCGGCTCGCCCACCACGCAAATGCGAGTGGTGTCGCGCATCGAATCCTGGCAGATGGAGCACTCGTCGGCCGTGGCGTAGTTAAAGCAACGGCTGCAAAAGTGAACCTCCTGCTTAACCTCCAGGATAGCCTCGGCCAGGCGGCGCGCCTCCTCGGCGTCAGCCTCCAACAGGTAATAGGCGATGCGCTGAGCCGACTTGGGGCCAATGCCCGGCAGGCGACCCAGCTCATCGAGCAATTTTTGCAGGCTATGGTTAGCACTCATATATATGCGCGTCTTAGAACGGCATGCCCGGGATGTTGAGGCCGCCGGTGATGGCGCCCATCTGCTTGTTGGCGAGCTCGTTGACGCCGCGAACGGCCTCGTTGACGGCAGCCATAATCATGTCCTGCAGCATGTCGACGTCCTCGGGATCGAGCGCATCGGGATCGATGGTGAGGTTGACGAGTTCCATCTCGCCGTTAACGGTCACCTTGACCATACCGCCGCCGGCAGAGGCATCGACGGTCTGGGACTTGAGGTTCTCCTGCGCGGCGGCAAGCTGCTCCTGCATCTTGCGGGCCTGCTTCATCATCTGCTGCATGTTCATACCGGCCATGACGGCTCCTTTACGTGCGGCCGCACGCCGAGCTGCAAGGGCAGCCGGAGCACGGCGGGACTTTCAAACTCAAAAATCGTACCACGGCGCGGGGCAAGCAAGCGGGGCGGACACGCTACCTCAGTCGATATACATGTCCTGGAGTGCAAACCGCACCCAAAGATTATGCGAAGTTGAATAATTCGCATCTGCATAATATTGAAAGCTAAATCTTGTAGAGCCGGAATCCGACATTTTCTGCATCCAGCTAGATAACAAAAGGCTCTGTTAGACCAGGATTGACATGCCGACCTGCCGGCTAACTCGCCGTCTCCC
>CABRZN010000127.1 GCA_902475445.1 uncultured Collinsella sp. | reverse complement strand
TCAAAGATATGGCACCGTGGGGACACATGTATGTCAATCCTGGTCTAACAGAGCCTTAAAAAATCATTATGCATAGAAAGTCATAATTATCATTTCGTAAACATTTCGATGAAATTAACGCCATGAGGCATGCTTGCGGTTACAATACCGCGAGGCCTAACTACACACCTTTAAGCCGGTCCTGTGAGACCGGGAAGGAGAATTATGGCGAACAACCATACCGCGGGCGCTGCCGCCCGCACCTTCGCGCCCAGCGAGCTTTGCCAGCGTATGCTGGCCAAAACCAGCAAGGGCACCTGCGGTCCCTGCATCCTGTATCTTGAGGATGGGACCATTTTTTATGGACGTGCATGCGGCGCCGAGGGCACCGCGACCGGCGAAGTCTGCTTCAACACCTCGCTCGAGGGCTACTTTGAGGTCATGACCGACCCGAGTTATGCCGGCCAAATCGTAACCATGACCTATCCGCAGATCGGCAACTACGGTATCGACGAGACCGACGTACAGTCGGCCTTCCCCGGCGACGACGTGCACCCTACGAGCACTCCGGCTATGCGCGGCATGATCGTTCGCGACATGTGCGCCACGCCTTCTAACTGGCGCTCGGCCGTCAGCGTGCCGGAGTACCTGCGCGCCCACGGCATCGTCGCTATCGAGGGTGTCGACACCCGCGCCCTGGTGCGCCATCTGCGCGACAACGGTTCCAAGATGGGCATTATCTCGACCGAGATCTTCGACGTCGACGAGCTTGCCGAGCGTCTGGCCGCAGCGCCCACACTGGTGGGCGAGAATTTGGTCAAGACCGTGAGCTGCCCCGCGCCTCACGAGTTTGTGTCCGCCGACCTGCCTGCCACGCATGACTTTGCACTTGCGGCTGCCGCTCCCGCCCGTCACAAAGTGGTCGCCTACGACTGCGGCGTCAAGCGCGGCATTCTGGAGGGCCTCGTCCGCGCCGGCTGCGACCTTACCGTCGTGCCGTGGGATACGCCAGCTCAGCAGGTGCTCGACATGAATCCCGACGGCGTCTTTTTGTCCAATGGCCCCGGCGACCCCGACGCTGTGGTGGAGACCTACGAGCAGGTGCAGCAGCTGATCGGCAAGGTGCCGGTCTTTGGCATTTGCCTGGGTCATCAGATGATCAGTCTGGCCTGCGGCGCCCAGATGGAAAAGCTTAAGTTCGGTCACCGCGGTGGCAACCAGCCGGTCATGAACCTGGTAAGCCGTCGCGTGGAGATCACCGCGCAAAACCATGGCTTTGGCCTGCTGTTCCCCAGCTTGGGCAAGCTTGTCCCCGAGCTTTCCGGCGGCGAGACCGAGCATGCGGCCGATGGAGATCTGCGCGTCTGGGTGCGCCGCGGAATCGCGCCGGTCGTGATGAACGAGCGCTTTGGCCGCATTCGCCTAACACATGTGAACCTCAACGACGGCACCGCCGAGGGTATCCAGCTGCTCGACGCCCCGTGCTTCTCGGTCCAGTACCACCCCGAGGCTTCGCCTGGCCCCACCGATGCCCACTATCTCTTTACCGCCTTTACGCGACTCATGGACGGCGAGGAGAACTACCTGGACATCGACACCGCGAAGGACCGCCTCGCCGGCTGGAATTTTGCCGAGACCGCCGCGACCGAGACCGAGGAGAACTAACATGCCGAAACGTACTGACATCAAGCGCATCCTTGTCATTGGTTCGGGCCCCATCGTTATTGGCCAGGCATGTGAGTTCGACTACTCCGGCGCCCAGGCCTGCAAGGTGCTCAAGGAGGATGGCTTTGAGGTCATCCTGGTCAACTCCAACCCGGCGACCATCATGACCGACCCGGGTCTTGCCGACCGCACCTATGTCGAGCCCATCACCGCCGAGTTTATCGAGCGCGTGATCAAGAAAGAGCGTCCGGACGCGCTGCTGCCCACGCTGGGCGGCCAGACCGGTCTGAACGCCGCCGTCGAGCTGGCGAAAGACGGCACGCTCGACAAGTACGGCGTCGAGATGATCGGCTGCGACCTGGCCGCCATCGAGCGCGGCGAGGACCGCAAGCTCTTTAACGAGGCCATGGCCGAGATTGGCCTGGAGGTCGCGCGCTCGGGCTATGCCTACAGCGTGGCCGACGCCGAGGCTATCGCCGAGCGCGTGGGCTATCCCTGCGTACTGCGCCCGAGCTTTACCCTCGGCGGCGCCGGCGGCGGCATCGCTCACACTCACGAGGAGCTCGTCTCCATCGTGAGCCAGGGCCTCGAGCTCTCGCCCGCCCACGAGGTGCTGGTCGAGGAGTCCATCGAGGGCTGGAAAGAGTACGAGATGGAGGTCATGCGTGACCATGCTGGCAACGGCATCATCGTGTGCTCCATCGAGAATCTCGACCCCATGGGCGTGCATACTGGCGACTCCATCACCGTGGCGCCGGCGCAGACGCTCTCCGACCTTGAGTACCAGCGCATGCGTGTCGCCTCGCTCGCCATCTTGGAGAAGATCGGCGTCGAGACCGGCGGCTCCAACGTGCAGTTTGCCGTGAACCCCAACACCGGTCGCCTGATCGTCATCGAGATGAACCCGCGCGTGAGCCGTTCGTCCGCGCTTGCCTCCAAGGCCACGGGTTTCCCCATCGCCAAGGCCGCCGCGCGTCTGGCCGTGGGCTACACGCTCGACGAGATCGTCAACGACATCACCAAGGCCACGCCCGCCTGCTTTGAGCCCACGATCGACTACTGTGTCGTCAAGGTGCCGCGCTTTGCCTTCGAGAAGTTCAAGGGCACCGACCCCACGCTCACCACGCGCATGAAGGCCGTGGGCGAGATCATGGCGATCGGCCGTACCTTTGAGGAGGCCTTCGGCAAGGCCATGCGCTCGCTGGAGGACGGTCACCAGGGCATTTGCGCCGGCGGCAAGGAGGGCGCCGACAAGCTGAGCGACGACGAGCTTGCTCAGGCCGTGGCAACCCCGACCGAGCACCGCATCTTCTTTGTGGTCGAGGCCCTGCGCCGCGGCTGGGATGTCGCGCGCATCCACGCCATCTGCGGTATCGATCCGTGGTACCTCAACCGTATCAACGATATGGTCCAGGTCCAGGAGAGCATCCGCGGCCTGCGTGTGGAGGATATCGACGCCGACGCGATGCGCCTGCTCAAGCAGTACGGTACGAGCGACGCCGAGATTGCCGCGCTGACCGGCTCGGACGAGCGCTTTGTACGCGCCTACCGCAAGGGTCTGGGCGTGGTTCCCAGCATGAAGACGGTCGACACCTGCGCCGCCGAGTTCTCGAGCGCCACGGAGTACCACTACAAGACCTACGAGAACATCTACCGCACGAGCCCGGATGCCAAGAAGTGCGTGGCCCCCGACGAGACCACGCCGGCGGACAAGCCCAAGGCCATGATCCTGGGTGCTGGCCCCAACCGCATTGGCCAGGGTATCGAGTTCGACTACTGCTGCGTGCATGCGAGCTACGCGCTGGCGGCCCGCGGCTTCGAGACCATCATGGTCAACTGCAACCCCGAGACCGTCTCGACCGACTACGACACCTCCGACCGCCTGTACTTTGAGCCGCTCACCTACGAGGACGTCATGGATGTCATCGATGTTGAGCGCCCCGACGGCGTCGTGGTGACGCTTGGAGGCCAGACCCCGCTTAAGTTGGCGCGTATGCTCGAGGAGAGCGGCGTGAACATTATGGGCACCAAGCCCGATGCCATCGACTTTGCCGAGGACCGCGAGCGCTTCGCCGCCCTGCTCGACAAGCTGGGCATCATGTACCCGCCGGCGGGCCAGGCCACCTCGTTTGAGGAGGCCGAGGCCGTGGCCGCGCACATCGGCTACCCGCTGCTGGTGCGTCCGAGCTACGTGCTGGGCGGCCGCGGCATGATGATCGCCTACGATGCCGAGCATCTGCGTGATTACATGGCCGAGGCTGCGCGCATCAGCCCCGACTACCCGGTGTATTTGGACCGCTTCCTGGAGGGTGCGATCGAGTCCGATGTCGACGCCCTGTGCGACGGCGAAGAGGTCTACATCGGCGGCATTCTGGAGCATATCGAGGAGGCCGGCATTCACTCCGGCGACTCCGCGACCTGCATCCCGCCGTTCAGCTTTAGCGAGAGCCTGCAGGCGAAGCTTCGCGAGACCACGCGTCGCATCGCGATGGCGCTGGGTGTGCGCGGTCTCGTCAACGTGCAGTACGCCATTAAGGGCGAGACCGTCTACGTGATCGAGGCCAACCCGCGCGCAAGCCGTACCGTGCCGTTTATCTCCAAGGCCACCGGCGTGCCGCTGGCCAAGTGCGCGGCGCGTATCATGGCGGGCGATTCTATCGCCAGCCTGGGTCTGCCGAGCGACGAGCGTCAGCTCGATTGGTTCTGCATGAAGGAAGCCGTTATGCCCTGGGGCCGTTTCCCCGGTGCCGACGTCATCCTGGGGCCCGAGATGAAGTCGACGGGCGAGGTCATGGGTATCGCCAAGAGCTATCCCGAGGCATACGCCAAGACGCAGCTGGCGATCGATTACAAGCTGCCCGATCCTAGCAGCGGCAAGGTGTTCATCAGCGTGTGCGACCGCGACAAGCGCCACATTCTTTCGGTTGCGCGTATCCTGCGCTACCTGGGCTTTGACATTTGCTCCACCGAGGGTACGGCACGCGTGCTGCGCGGCGGCAACGTGACCTGCGAGGTCGTGGAGAAGATCAGCGGCCCGCACGATGGCGAGCGCCCCAACATCGGCGACCTGATCGCCGACGGCAAGATCGCGGTAATCGTCAACACGCCGTACGGCCCGGGTTCGCGCGGAGACGGCTACCTGCTGCGCACCGAGGCCGTGCGCCGCGGCGTGACCTGCGTGACCGCGATGTCCGCGGCCAACACGTACGTGAGCGCCATCGAGGCCGTGCGCGAGGACCAGCAGGGTCACGGCAGCGCCAACGACGTGGGCATGGACGTCATCGCCCTGCAGGACCTGCCGCAGTACACGGTGTAGAGTGACCTGTTCGGCCGGGGCGGGGGAGCCGAGTTTCCCC
>CABRZN010000126.1 GCA_902475445.1 uncultured Collinsella sp. | reverse complement strand
CGTACCGGAATCGTCGCTGACGGTTTCGATTTCTGGCTCTGGTACTGATTCAGGCGACGATTCCGGTACGACCAACTAGTCATCAAGACGTTGCCCACAGCGGCTGCTGACGCAAATACATTCGCTCAATTGCGCCCGTTTGCTCCCCCTGCAAACGGGCGCTTTCTTCATCTGAAGTAGCGAAAACCACGGCATATCTTTAGACCAGAAGAGCCCGGCACCGTGGTGGTACCGGGCTCGGCAAATCTCTGGTGCCCCCGGGCGGATTCGAAAACTCCCCCCGCGGGGAAATTGGTGACGCGGGTGTCGACGGTCCGAATCCTACCCTTAGACCAGAAGAGCCCGGCACCATAGCGGTACCGGGCTCGATATTCCTCTGGTGCCCCCGGGCGGATTCGAACCGTCGACACCCGCTTTAGGAGAGCGGTGCTCTATCCCCTGAGCTACGGAGGCATGTTGTACTAGTGTAGCAGATTTACGCCGCTGTAATGCAGCGTATACCCACTCTTCGAAGTTGCGGTGGAACAGCCCTCCGGAAAGTGCGTCCCACTATCCAGGCAAATTCTGGGTCAGACTTTCCCCATGAGACCTCGCTGGGAAACTGTGACCCAGAATTTCGGCTCGAAACGGGACACGGTTTCCCAAACGACCCCGTTCCGGAAACTACATCCCGGAATCGACGCTCGAACTGGGATGCACTTTCCCGATCGAGCCACATGGGAGACTGCGCCCCACTTTGAGGGGGCGCTCTTTAATGACTAGTTGCCTTTGTGGAAGAGGTTTTTGATAACGGAGGGGATGCTCTTGGCGCCCTTAGCCGTCACATCGATAAAGTCAGGCGAACGCACGAGCTTATCCTCGTCAACGTACTTGCGGACCGCACGAAGCGTCTCTTTGTCATCGCGCGTCGAAAACGTAAAGTGACCATTGTCCTTGGTGAAGATGGCAAAACGCGTAATCTTCTTGGTGCCGCGCAAAACCTCGGCGGCAACATAGTCGACCTCATCCCAGGGGATCTGAATATAGTCCTCGGGATTACGCTCGTTGTAGTACTCAAATGCCTTGTTGCCCACCATCACGTTGCCGTGGCTGGTAAGACCCATAAGGCAGGTTGCCGGCGTTGCCAGATCGACCGTGCTGTTCTGAGATTGCGCCATGCGCGCCTCGCCCTCCAAATAAAACAATCGGACCGCATCCAGTGTACCCACCGGGTGCGGTCCGTTTCAATGGCTCAAAAGCCCTTGCTAGCTACTCTCGGTCTTAAGCCGAAGCGAGCTTACATGAAGCCGCAGACGCGACCGATGATGCCCACGGCGAAGAGAGCCAGGATGATGACGATCGGGCTGACCTTCTTCTTGAGGAGCTTGCAGACCAAAAGGGTCAGGCACACGGCGGCAAGGCCGGGGATGAGCTGATCGAGGTTGGCCTGAAGCGTGGTGACCTTCACCGGGTCAAGAGCAGTGGCACCGACGGAGTTGTACATCGTCAGCGCTTCCTTGACGCCCTCGGAACCGGCGGGCAGGTTAGCCCAGTCGATGTAGGCGCCAGCGGCCTGCGTGACCTTGGAGACGATCGGGGTGAAGGAGATGGACACCCAGCGCTCGACCAGGGCGCCGATGATGAACATACCCAGGATGGAAGCACCCTCGGTGACCTTGCCCATCAGACCGCCGGAGAGGTCCTTGGCGATGGAGGAGCCGACCTTGTAGCCAAACTCCTGCGTGTACCACAGGAAGGCGTAACGGATGATGTTCCACGCGAAGAAGAACAGCAGCGGACCGGCGATGCTGCCGGACAGGGCCATGGAAGCGCCCAGAGCGCCCAGAATCGGGCGAAGGGTGAACCAGAAGGCGGGGTCGCCGACGCCGGCGAGCGGGCCCATCATACCGACCTTGACGCCCTGAATGGCGACGTCGTCGATCGGGGCACCGTTGGCGCGCTCCTCCTCGAGAGCGAGGGTAACGCCAATGACGGGGGCGGAAACATAGGGGTGGGTGTTATAGAACTCCAGGTGACGCTTAAGAGCGGCAATCTGGTCATCCTTGCTGGTGTAGAGCTTCTTGATCGCAGGGATCATTGCGAAGCACCAGCCGCCGTTCTGCATACGCTCGTAGTTCCACGAGCCCTGAAGGAACTGATGACGGAAGCAAACCTTCTTGCGGTCAGCCTTGGTGAGCTGAATCTTGTTCTCTGCCATATGTATCACTCCCCTCCTACTCGTAATCGTTCAGAATGTCGCCGAGCGGGTCGCCGGAGCCACCGCCCATGCCGCCACCCTGCTTGGCCAGATCCTTAAGGCCAAGGTAGATGAGGGCAAGGGAGATGCCGATGAGGCCAAGGGCGATCAGCGTGAGCTGAGGGATGGCAGCAAGGACAAAGCCGAGGATGAAGAACGGCCAGGTCTCCTTGGTGGCCATCATGTTGATGACCATGGCGTAACCGACGGAAGCGACCATGCCGCCGCCGACAGCCATGCCGCCGGACAGCCAGTCGGGCATAGCGTTAAGCGCGTTGGTAACAGCCTCGGCCGGAATGATGCACAGAAGCACTGCCGGGATGGCGATACGAAGGCCCTGCATGAGGATGGCAGCGTACTGCCAGCGCTCGATGCCGGCGAAATCGCCCTTCTCGGCGCAGCCGTCCATGGCGTGAGCGATAGCGGTAGCCAGGGTACGGCAGATCATGGTCAGGAACAGACCAGCGACCGACAGCGGGACGGCGACGGCGATAGCGGCGGTAACGGCCTTCGACGGATCGGTAGCGCCGCCGTTGAGGGCGAGCACCATGATGATCGAAGAGGCGACCGAGGCCAGAGCGGCGTCAGGCGCGACGGCGGCGCCGACGTTAGCCCAGCCAAGGGCCATCATCTGGAGCGAACCGCCCAGGAGGATGCCCTCCTGAAGGTGACCGGTTACGAGACCGATAAGCGTGCATGCCACGAGCGGCTGATGGAACTGGAACTCATCCAGAACGCCTTCCATACCGGCAAGCAACGCGACAATCGCAACAAGCAGAATAGTGATTGCAGACATGTATCGGACCCTCCTTTACTATGCTTGAGCGGCCAGTTCGGCCTTAGCTTTCTTCAACATGGCGTCGAGATCCTCGGAGGAATCCGAAGGAACCTTGCGGACCTCGAACTTGACGCCCTTGGCCTTGAGGGCCTCGAGAGTCTTGACGTCGTCATCGCCCATAGCGACGGCGTTGGTGACGACGACCTTGCCCTTGGAGTGAGCCATGGAACCGATGTTGACTTCCTTGATGTCGACGCCGGCCTCGATGGCCTTGAGCAGATCCTGCGGGTTCTCGAAGAGCAGCATGGCCTTGGTGTCACCAAAGCGCGTGTCCTTGACGACCTCGGCCATCTTCTTGATGGGCACGACGTTGGCATGGACTCCCGGAGGGGCAGCCTGCTCGATCATGGTCTTGCGGAGCTCGTCGTGAGCAACGCCGTCGGAAACCACGATGATGCGGTTGGGGTTGATCTGCTTGGTCCACGTGGTGGCCACCTGACCATGAAGCAGACGGGTGTCGATACGGACGTGGGCAATCTTGATGTGCCCGTCGCCGATGACCGTTCCCGGAGGGATGGCGCCTGCAGGAGCAGCGGCGGCCGCAGCCGGCTTCTTCTCCTCGGGCTCCAGAGACTCGGGCTTGACGCGCACGCCAGCCTTAGCCTCAGTCACGAGATGTTTTGCGATCGCATGTGCAGTGTTCTTTGCGTCAAAGCGCTGCGAATATGCCTCGATGAGCATAGGCAGGTTGACACCGGTGACGATAGCCCAGGAATCGTGGCCCTTGATGAGCCCGCTGATCTGGTTAAACGGCGTGCCGCCCCACAGATCAACGAGGAAGAGCACCTGCTCCTGGTCCTCGAAGGAAGCGACTGCTTCCTCGACCTTGGCGCGGAAATCGTCGGGGCCCATGCTCGGCTCGAGCGAGACCACGGCAACAGACGGCTGATCGCCAAAGACCATCGAGCCCGTCTGCTTGATTCCAGCTGCCAAGTCCCCGTGGCTAGCAAGAACAATACTTACCATCACATAACCTCCTTTTTGTCTACGTATTTCCTACACGACATGAAAGGAGTATACCTGTTTGGATTGTGGAATTATAGCTAATTCGCAAAAGGTTGGATTATTTGTTTAAACGTCTAAGTTTGTTACAAATTGATTACATTGCTGGTTTACAGCTCATTGCCTGATAAAACGTGATTTGCCGATTGTTTCCAAAGACATATACAGGCGCACTGTTCGTTAAAACCGCTTTTAGGTGGATCCCAATGCGCCTGCGTGCCGCCATTTTGTTTAAACAGACATGACTTGACTAACCGAAGCAAATATGTTTAGAACTCTAGCCCATGCAGTCATTGGATGTTAGGCGATGTGGAGTGGGTTGGCGGCGTCGACGGCATCGGGTGCGTCGGAGAGGCCGTCAGGAGCAGCGTCTGCCGGGTCCTCGTCGGGAGTCTCGATCTGTTTGATCATTACCTCTTGGCCCTGCAGCAAATAGGTCTCGCCGCTACCGCAATGGGGACAGGTCTTGCCGTGCTCGACCGTCGCGTAGTCGCGGCCGCACGCCTCGCAATGTGTCACGGCCTCGACGGGCTCCACGATAAGCTCCGCGCCCTGCGCGATAGGCTTTTTATCTGCTGCCCAGCGCCAAGCGTCGAGTAGCAAGTCGGGAACGACGCCCGAGACCTCGCCCAACAGCAACGTTACGCTCGAAACGCGACGCACGCCATGAGCGCGCGCTACATTCTCGACATCGCGAATGATGTGATAGACGATTCCGAGCTCGTGCACTATTTTTTCCTTCCGTCGTTCCCGTTATGACTACTTACTTGCGACCGAACTTGATCTTGATGGCGCGCTTTAGAGCATACTTGCCCAGGCTCGGGAGCTTTTGCTCGTATTTGACCATCGTAGAGCACTCGGGACGATCGCGATCGAGGTGGACGGCGTCGAACGCGCACTTGGTGGTGCACAGGCCGCAGCCGATGCACTTGTTGGG
>CABRZN010000125.1 GCA_902475445.1 uncultured Collinsella sp. | reverse complement strand
AGGAGGGAAGCGTACTTTGGTACGCGACCGACGATTGAACGTCAGATTGCCGCTTAGGGGCGTTTGCAGCGTCGGTAGGTTACGGCGTTCTACGAACGCCGTAACCTACAGCGCATCAGCGCAGCGCTTACAGATATGCGCGTGGCCGTTGTACTCGCCGACGGTGGTGCGATAGTTCCAGCAACGGTCGCAGCACTCGCCCTCGGCAGCCTCAATGGCAACGGAGAGCTCCTCGCCCTGGGTCAGCTCAACATCGGAGACGATGTAGAACTCGGCCAGGTCGACGGCCTTGTCGCCGGTCAGCAGCGCATACATCTCGGCGGGAACGACCGCCTTGACGCGGACCTGTTGGCTCTTGGTGAAGGTGCCGGCAGAGCGGGCATCCTCAAGGGCCTTGGTCACGGCGCTACGGAGCTCGAGCGAAGCCTCGAGCACGCCCTCGAACTCATTGGCCTCGTCGACCGTGATGGGCGACTTGTACCAATCGAGCAGCGCGGCGTACTTCTGATGATCGACGCAGCCGGCGGGCGCATAGGCCATGGCCTCGTCGACCGTGTAGGACAGGATCGGCTGCAGATCGCGCATGAGCATCGAGAAGAGCTCGGCGAGCACGGTCTGAGCGCTGCGGCGCTCGAGCGAGCCGGGCTTTTCGCAGTACAGACGGTCCTTCAGGGCGTCGAGGTACACGTTGGAAAGCTCGGTAACAACAAAGTCGTAGAGCGCACGGTAGGCGCGCGGGAACTCGTAGCTGGCGTAGGCATCGTCGACCTCGGCCTGGACCTGGGTCAGGCGAGCAACCATGAGCTTGTCGAGCGGCAGCAGGTCGGCAAAGGCGACGCCGTCGGTCTCGGGCTCAAACTGACCCTCGAGCTCGGAGAGCAGGAAGCGCAGCGTGTTGCGGAAACGACGGTAGGCATCGGACGTACGGGCAAGAATCTCGTGGTCGATGGACACGTCGGAGCTGGTGTCGACGGAGGCAACCCACAGGCGGATGATGTCGGCACCCATCTCGTCGCAGACCTTATTGGGGTCGATGACGTTGCCGAGCGACTTGGACATCTTGCGGCCCTGGCCGTCGAGGGTGAAGCCCTGCGAGACGACTGCCTTGTACGGAGCGTGGCCGTTGGCACCCACCGAGGTCAGCAGCGAGCTCTGGAACCAACCGCGGTGCTGGTCGGAGCCCTCGAGATACACGTCAGCCGGGTACTCAAGCTCGGGGCGATACTCGCAGACGGCCTTCCAAGACACGCCGGAGTCCCACCACACGTCGAGAATGTCCTTATCGGCCTTGAGGTGATGGCCGCCGCACTTGGGGCAGACGCAAGCCTCGCCCAGGTAGCTCTCGGGAGCGTCGGTGAACCAGGCGTCGGAGCCCTTCTCGTGGAAGAGCTTGATAACGGCGTCGAGCGTGGCGTCGTTCATGACCTTCTCGCCGCAGTCGGCGCAGGTGTAGCTGGGGATAGGCACGCCCCAGTTGCGCTGACGGCTGATGCACCAGTCGGGACGCTGCTCGACCATGGCGCCGATGCGGTTTGCCGCGTGGGCCGGATACCACTTGACGTTCTCGCGGACCTCTTTGCCAGCCTGCTCGCGCAAGCCGGTCTTGTCCATCGAGACAAACCACTGGTCGGTAGCACGGAAGAGCACCGGGTGCTTGCAGCGCCAGCAGTGCGGATAACTGTGGGTGATCTTCTTCTCGAGGACCAGGGTGCCGCGCTCGCGCAGGAACTCGATGATGTGCGGGTTGGCCTCATCGGTATCCATACCGCTGAAGGGGCCACCGGTGCCAAACTCCTCACCGGTGTAGAACTTGCCGTCGTCATCGACCGGCATGCAGATGTCGGTGATGCCCTCCTTGAGGCAGGCAAAGTAGTCGTCGACGCCGTGGCCGGGCGAGTTGTGGACGATACCGGTACCGTCATCGACACCGACGTAATCGGCCAGCAGCGCCACGCCCTCGACACCGTCGAAGATCGGCTGCTTGTAGTGGATGTGGTGGAAGGTCTCGGCAGGAACCACGTAGGGCTTGCCGTCGACCATAACCGGGGTGTACTCCCAGCCAAACTCCTCGCAGCACTTGGGAGCCAGGTCCTCGAGCATGACCTCGGCGCGGCCGTCGTGCTCAACGGCGACGTAGGCGGCACCGGGCTTGAGAGAAACTGCCTGGTCGGAGGGGATGGTCCACGGCGTGGTCGTCCAGATGATAAAGTCAACCGGGCCGTCGAAATTCTCGAGGCCGGCGGGCTTGGAGGTCATCTCAAAGCGCACGAAGATGGACGGGCTCGTCTCGTCGGAGTACTCAATCTCAGCCTCAGCAAGTGCGGTATGGCAGTGCTTGCACCAGTGGACGGGCTTGTGACCGCGATAGATCATGCCCTTGTCGAACATGGCCTTGAAAACCTCGATGTCGGCGGCGTCATGCTGGTGATAGAGCGTCAGATAGGGGTTGTCCCAATCGCCGAGCACGCCCAGGCGACGGAAGCCGGCCTTCTGCAGCTCGATGTTCTCGACAGCGAACTTGTTGCAAAGCTCGCGGATCTTAGCCGTGGAGGTCTGGTTGAACTTCTCGGTGCCGAGCTTCTCCTCGACCTTATGCTCGATCGGCTGGCCATGGCAGTCCCAACCGGGGACATAGGGAACCTCATAGCCCTGCATCATCCAGTAACGGTTGATTATGTCCTTGGAGATCTTGTTCATGGCGTGGCCGATGTGGATCGGGCCGTTGGCGTACGGAGGGCCGTCGTGCAGCACGAACTTCTTGTGACCCTCGTTCTTCTTCAGAACCTGCTCGTAGACCTTGTTATCCTGCCAGTCCTTGAGTCGCTTGGGCTCGGACTTGGAAAGACCGGCACGCATGGGAAAACCGGTCTTGGGCAGATTCATCGTCTGCTTGTACTCGTTTGCCACGGTACCCCTTTCATGTCGTGGGCGCGCACGCCCGTTGGGCACCAAAAAAGCGCCCGTCCCTACAAGCTGGGACGAAGCGCCACAAAACGGGCAGCCTGCCCGTAAAAGCTCTTCGCTTAACCACCCAGCTTAGATGCCCTCGCCCGCATATTTGCGCGCTCGCATCCGTTACTCGGCTGGCCTATATCGACGACCATCTCGGCGATGTCTACTAAGACGAACCTGCACGGCACGTCCGTTGGGACCGCAGCTCCGGGGTGATTTTCATCGGTCGCATGCACGGGTTCTCAGCGCTCCCCGCTCTCTGTAGCATGCGGACGGCCGACTACTCGTCCCCATCAACGCTTATGCGGAGTATGCTAGCACGTTCCGCGCCGGCGAAAAACCCTCAACACTGGTTTTATACGTTCGAAATTTCTCGCTATTACAGCCCTTCTCTAGGAGCAAAATACCTGAAAGCACTTTATCGAACGAAAGAAGGTTGCTATGCGCACGATTGGAATGAGCGACTACACCGTTGGCGAGGATTGCTTTACCGAGCTGCCAACCGCACTGGCGGAGTACGGCGCGAAGAAAGTCGCCATCATTGGCGGCAAGCGAGCCCTGGCTGCGGCGCTGCCGGGAATCGAGGCGGCACTTGAAGGTACCGATGTCGAGGTCCTGGAGACGCGCGTCTATGGCACCAACAGTACGCGTGCCAATATCGCCAAGGTCGTGAACTCCCCTGCCTGCCAGGAGGCTGATGTTCTTATCGCCTGCGGCGGCGGCAAGGCGCTCGACACCGTCAAGACGGCGGCCATCGAGCTCAAGAAGATCGTCTTCACTGTCCCGACGATCTGTTCCAACTGCTCCGCCGCGACCGCCATTGCCGTCGTGTACAACGACGACGGCTCGCTCGAGGGCTATTCGTACCCCAACCGACCGGCGCACATCTTCATCAACCCCAAGATCATCGCCGAAGCTCCGGCAGAGTACTTCTGGGCCGGCGTGGGCGATGCCCTGTCCAAGCAGCCCGAGGTCGAGTACGCAACGAGCGCCGGTAATTTGGAGCACACCGCCGGTCTTGGCCTGGCGCTTGCCCACACCTGCTCCGAGCCGCTGTTTACCTATGGCGTCCAGGGTCTTGAGGACGTGCGCCAGGACCTGTCGAGCGAGGCCGTCAAGCAAATCGCACTCGATATCGTGGTCAATACGGGCTATGTCTCGAACCTGACGAACCAGAACGATTACTACTACAACTCGAGCGTGGCGCACGCATTCTACAACGCCACATGCAGCATTCCGCGCGAGGGCACCTACCTGCACGGCGAAGTCGTGAGCCTGGGCGTGCTCGTGCTGTTCGCCTATACGGGCGATACCGAGAACCTTGAGCGCTACGCGGCCTTTAACAAGCAGATGGGCCTGCCCGTGACGCTTGAGCAGGTCGGGCTTTCCGAGTCCGATATCCCGGCCCTGTGCGAGTACGCGCACGCCACCAACGAGTGGAAGCAAGGCAACCCGGAGCCCTTCACCGACGAAAAATTCGCCGCCGCCATCAAGGCCGCCAACGCCTACGGCCACACCCTCTAGCTCTAACCCAAAACCACCACAAAGGGGACAGGCACCTTTGTGGTGGTTTTTTATTGCTCCAACATTCAGTTCGCACTCGAACCCGATTCTATACGAGAAAGGGTCCGGGTACGTTTTTTGTTTATCGGTAATTCTGCGGAAGGACCACTCGGAACGGTAAACAGAAACGAACAGAGGCAGAGTACCATCGTGGTGATGGTATCCTGCCTTTTGTTTTGCGGAACCAAGGTCGCTTTATGCGAACTTGATCGCCACTTATATGGCGCATTGATGGCAATTGCTGCGTACGTGCGTACCGGGAGCCTGTACACCTCTGGCAAGGCGTAACACACTAGACTTTGTTCCAAAGTCCGTGTGCTAAGGGGGCAGGGCCCTTAGAATTCCTGTGGAGTGTGTACGCACGTACGCAGGAAAACAGCAAATTACGCTATATCAGGGCGTTCTTTCATTGATGAGTATGGTATACACGGCTTAGTTCAACAAATATGAATTTATATATAAAGGAGAATATTGATGAAAATGTTTTTATGTTCGCACTTTTCAAGTGTAGGAAGTCTGATAAAGGAAGAAATTG
>CABRZN010000124.1 GCA_902475445.1 uncultured Collinsella sp. | reverse complement strand
TCAAAGATATGGCACCGTGGGGACACATGTATGTCAATCCTGGTCTAACAGAGCCTTTTTTAATCCCCGTCCCAGAAAAATCATCGGCGAGCGCACTACTTTGCGCTGGTGAGGACGCCGGTGGTGTCGAAGGCTGGGGTGAAGCTCTCGTCTACCGCTCCGCCTTCTTGCCAAAACATCGTCGTAAAGCCCAGGTCGTCGGCATGGTCGAGCACCTGCTCGTACTCCTCGCGCGTCACGGCGCGCGCCAGGTCGCCGCCTTGTTCGCGCATGAGGGCATTGGGCGTGTACTGGTTCATGACCGAAATCGGCACGTCGCCCACCGTCTGCCACACCAGGTCCAACACGCGGCACGAATCGTCCGCATGCCCCGGCAGCACCAGATGACGCACGATTATGCCGCGCTTCATGAGCCCGTCCCCGTCTACCAGCTCTCCCCCGCGGCGCTCAATCTCGCGCGCCATCTGGGCCAGACCCGACACAGCCACGCGCGGGTAGTCCTTAATATGAGAGAGTGACTGCGCAAGCGCCGCATTGGCATACTTAAAGTCGGTAAGCCACACGTCGACCAAATCGCCGAGCGCCGCCACGGCACTCGCGCGCTCATAACCGCTCGTGTTGTAGACGATTGGAATGACCAGTCCGCGCTCCCGAGCTGCGGCAATCGCGGCCGGCAGCAGGTGAGCATAATGCGTCGCCGTCACCAGATTGATGTTATTGGCACCTTGGTCCTGCAGCTCCAGCATAATCTCGACCAGGCGCTCGGGCGAAATCTCAAGCCCAAAATTGCCCGTCGAGATCTCGTGGTTCTGGCAATAGATGCATTTGAGCGAGCAGCCGCTAAAGAAGATCGTGCCCGAACCGGCCTCGCCCGAGATAGGCGGCTCCTCCCACATATGAAGCGCCGCGCGGGCCACCTTGAGCGTGTCATCGGCACCGCATACGCCGTGCGCACCCTCGTCGCGCACCGCACCGCAACGGCGCGGACACAAATGGCAGGCGGGCGAAAAAAGTTCGGTCAACGGCGTCGGCATAAAAACATGCTCCAAAACAACGATTCAGCAGCTCAAACGTAAAGGGACCAACCGCACAGACGGCTCGAGCCCAAGGCGCCGTAATCGTCCGACACGATTTTTGTAATGTCAAGACTGGAATCGATAAAGTGCCGCTTTATGATGTAGGTATTCCGCCCCCCGCGGAGCAACTGGGTGAACCGTCGCGTTTATTTAGGGAGCCCACACAGTCGTACCTAGTACAGGTATCCTTCGTTGTTAAGGACGCTGGAACAGTCGATGAGGGCACCCACCTGTTTTAGGTGGGTTCATTTTCGTAACGTGGGGGGTGGTTTTTATTTGCCGAAAACCACCATTACAGCCCATATGGATCCCCGCCGGTATCCCGACAATCCATCGACAACATCCCAATATCTGGTAAGCGCGTGATTATCGCTGCGTGCAATTCCATGCACCCCCCTTGGTCGAGTATCATGGTTCGGCTATGCCCTTTGCGCTTAGCAACCTTTGACCTTTTCCTTCGACGCTTGGCGGTTTTTAGATTCATGGCTTCATCCCCGAGCTACATACCGTATCTATGCGTGGCAGCGGCGGCCTTTATCACGACCTTCCTCACGGTGCCCCTGGTCAAGCGCTTGGCAATTAAGCTCGACGCCGTCGACTATCCTTCTAAGCGCCGCATCAACACCAAGCCCATCCCGCGTTTGGGCGGAACGGCGGTGTTTTTGGGCCTGGTCGTTGCCTGTATTGTGCAAATCCTAGGCACCTGGTACCTGGGTTGGCCGCCCGTTTTGGTGCCCCACCCCCGTCTGCACATCAGCTACCCCATACTTGCGCTTTCTTTTACCGTCATCTTTGCGACCGGCGCTATCGACGACGTCTTCCAGCTCAAGCCCAAGCAAAAGCTAGCCGGACAGGTCCTCGCCGCGCTTATCGCCTGTATCGGCGGCCTGCGGATCGGCGTCATCGTCAACCCGTTTGCCCCCGGCGAGATCATGCTCGGATGGCTCGCCTACCCCATCACCGTGATCTATCTGGTGGCATTCACCAACATCATTAACCTCATCGACGGCCTCGACGGCTTGGCCACGGGCATCTGCGGCATCGCGTCGTTCACCATGTTTTCGATGGCCGTTCTCTCGGGCCGCATCGACGCCGCCGCGCTCTCCATTGCGCTCTTTGGCGCTTGCCTGGCCTTTTTGCGCTACAACTTCAACCCCGCAAGCATCTTCTTGGGCGACTCGGGGTCGTTGCTTCTGGGCTTTGCACTGGGCTCCATCTCGCTGCTCAACGTGAGCCGCACCGCCGCGCTCACCTCGCTTATCATCCCGCTCATCGTTGCCGGCGTGCCCATCATCGACACGTTTAGCGCCATCGTGCGCCGCAAGCGCGCCCACATTAGCATCGGGCAGGCCGACAAGGGCCACATCCACCACCGCCTGATCCAAGAGGGCTACAACCAAAAGCAGGCAGTGCTCCTCATCTACGCCTGGTGCATCATGCTTTCGGCCGGCGCCGCCGCGATTAACCAGGTCGAGGTGCCCATGCGCGTGCTCATCTTTACCGTACTCGCCATTGGCTCGGCGGCCTTTGCCAAGCACCTGCACCTGTTTGAGCCCGTGCTGCGCCACCATTACAACAAGCGCACGCACGAGGACGAGCTCGTCACCCCCGACGATCCCGCCTTTAAGCAGGAGGAGCAGGCGGCAGAAGAACGCAGGGAGGAGCGCCACCACAGGCGCTAGGGTAAGCTGCCGAGGATGCGCCCAGGCGCCGCCGGCCAAACGCGCAGCCACGCCGCGCCCATCGCACATGCCGCCGCTCTCCCGCCCCTCGCGTACTTACGCCCCGACCCTCCAATAAACGCGTTATCATCTTGACCCATGAACATACGTTAGGAGCAATCATGCCAAACGAGAACAGCTACGAAGTCGCGCTGCAAAAGAGCAACGCCATTCGCGAGGGCCTGGCCAAAACGCCCGAGAAGTTCACCATGCTCACCGGCGACCGCCCCACCGGCCGTCTGCACCTGGGTCACTACTTCGGCACCCTCAAGGGCCGTGTTGAGCTGCAGAACATGGGCGCCAAGACCAACGTGCTCATCGCCGACTACCAAGTCATCACTGACCGCGATACGACCGAGCACATCCAGGACAACGTGTACAACATGGTCATGGACTACCTTGCCTGCGGCATCGACCCCGACAAGACCATGATCTACACGCACTCCTCCGTGCCGGCCGCAAACCAGCTCATGCTGCCGTTCCTGTCGCTGGTCTCCGAGGCCGAGCTGGCGCGCAACCCCACGGTCAAGGCCGAGATGGAGGCCTCGGGCCACGAGCTCACCGGCCTTCTGCTCACCTACCCAGTGCACCAGGCCTGCGACATCCTGTTCTGCAAGGGCAATGTGGTGCCCGTCGGTCGCGACCAGCTGCCGCACATCGAGCTCACCCGCACCATCGCCCGCCGCTTTAACAACCGTTACGGCAAGGTGTTCCCCGAGGTCGACGCGCTGCTGTCCGAGACCCCGCTGCTGCCCGGCCTGGACGGTCGCAAGATGAGCAAGAGCTACGGTAACGCCATCAACATCTCGATGACCGCCGAGGAGACGGCCAAGCGCATCAAGAAGAGCCAGACCGACTCCGAGCGCATGATCACGTTCGATCCCGAGAACCGCCCCGGCGTGTCCGGTCTGCTTTCGACGGCCGCCATCTGCACCGGCCGTTCCGAAGTCGAGATTGCCGAGGAGATTGGCATGGGCGGCTCCGGCCAGCTCAAGAAGTACGTGACCGAGGCCGTCAACGAGTACTTCGCGCCGATCCGCGAGCGTCGCCAGCGCTATGAGAACGATCTGGACTATGTGAAGGACGTGCTGCACGAGGGCAACCGTCGCGCCAACGAGATTGCCGAGCAGACCCTGGCCGAGGTTCAGGACGCCATGGGCATGGTGTACTAGGCAAAGCGCCTTCGCACAACATAGACGGTGAGGCTAAATCCTCACCGAAACAGGAACAGGCCCGCTGGCAGATAGTTGCCAGCGGGCCTGTTCCCGAAGTACACCGTTGAATCGCACAGAGGGGAGGAATGCGAATCAAACTCAACAGGGCAGGCTTTTTCATCGCCTATTGCCTGCTCCGTTGCTGAAAACAATATAGTTCACCGTGGTTTACTTTGCTGCGACAAACCGCGCCGCCATACCTTCTCCATAAGTTAACCTCGGTAAACCTGCCAAAACCACCACAAACGGGATAGGCACCTTTGTGGTGGTTTAAGCCACGGCAGAGCCGCTAGAGCCCTGCAGGCCAGCGACAGGCGGCCAAGTCGACGTGCATGTCGTCCTTAAACGCCACACCCTCCCCTAGCAAAAGCTCACGTTGAGCATCGGGACCGCCAAAAGCAAAACCATCGCATATGCGGCCATCGGCAAACACCACGCGGTGACAGGGAATCTCGCCGGGGCGTGGATTGCCATGCAGGGCATACCCCACATACCGCGCACTTCGTGGACGTCCAGCAAGCAGCGCCACCTGACCATACGTGGCGACCATCCCCTCGGGAATCTGCTCGACCACCTCGTACACCCGCTCAAAAAAGCCCTCAGGCGCCATTGCTCGCTCCCTTCCACCCGGAATAGCATAAACCACCACAAAGGTGCCTGTCCCCTTTGTGGTGGTTTTGGCAGGTGGGCTAGTTAACGGGTTGGAAGAAGGCTACGGCTACGGCGCCGGGGCCTACATGGGTGCCGATGGTGGCGCCGATGGTGTGAACGGGCAGTTCGCCCTCGGTGTGGCCAGCCCACAGTGCCGCGCTGTCCTCGATATACTTCTTGAGCACCGCATCCGAAAGGCCCGTATAGCCGAGCGCCAGCGGCATGGAAAAGTCGATGCCGCCCGCCTTTTCGACCTTCTGGTTGAGCAGGTTACGTCCGTTCTTGGAACCGCGCGCCTTGCCCAGCTGCACGATCAGACCGTCCTCGGCAGCCACCACGGGCTTTACGTTGAGCAGCGTACCCACGGCACCGGCCGCAGCAGACAGGCG
>CABRZN010000123.1 GCA_902475445.1 uncultured Collinsella sp. | reverse complement strand
GTCACCTCGCTCGAGGCCGCCGAGGCAGCGCGGGCGGAGGGTGCAACGCGCATCTACATGACCACCGACGCGCTCGATGCGGCCAAGCTCTCCCCCGCCGATACGTTTGAGCAGGGCATCGTACCCGTGCTCGATGAGGTCTGCCGCGCCGTTGACCACGTCCGCGTTGATCCATGGGTTGTTGCTGGCGCCACGGTCGCTATTGGCAACATCTCTGAGCTTGCCCTGGCCGCCCAGGTTGGCGCCACGGCCGAGATTCGCTCTCGCCTGCCGGTGCACAACACGCCCTGCATGGAGGCACTCGCCGAACGCGGAGCCGGTGCGTTTTGGCTCTCGCCCGAGATCACGCTCGACGAGATTGTCTCGCTCGGCGCCGCCGCGCCCGCGGCTCTGGGCATCACCGTCTTTGGCCGCCCGCGCGTCATGACAAGCGAGCATTGCATTCTGCAGGTTGCCAACGGCTGCATCCACGATTGTGCCAACTGCCGCCTGCGTGCCCGCAAGCTCTCGCTCAAGAATATCGACGGAAAGGTCATGCCCGTCCGCACCGACATCCACGGCCGCTCTCGCCTGTACGACGCCTACCCCATCGACCTCACGCCGCAGGTTCCACAGCTGCTCGACGCCGGCGTGCGCCGTCTTATGGTCGACGGAACCTTGCTCGAGGCCGATGAGATTGGCCGTGCCGTCGCTCGCGTCCGTCGCGCCGTCGAGGCCGCGCAGGCTGGCCGTAAGCCCGCCGCCCGCCTACGCGGGGCGACCTCGGGCTGCATGTTTGTGGGAATCAGCTAACCGAAAGGCTTACACGTGAACGAAGAACCTCAAGTCCTCTACTGCGACGCCTGGCTTATGGCCATCGATAAGCCCGCCGGCATGATCGTCCACGGCGACGGCACCGGCGAGCGCACGCTCACCGACTACGCCAGCGATCTGCTGCTGGCGATGGGCGACGGCTTTGCCGCGACCGACATGCAGCCGCTCAACCGCCTGGACCGCGACACCACCGGCGTGGTGTTGTTCTCGCTCGACAAGCAGACGCAGCCCGCCTTTGACCAGATGGTCATCGACCACGCTTTCGAAAAGCACTACCTCGCGCTCGCCGAGGGCAAGATCGACTGGAACGAAAAGCTCATCGACAAGCCCATCGCCCGCGATCGCCACGACAGCCGCAAGATGCGCGTCGGCGCCAGCGGCAAGCCGTCTCAAACGCGCGTGAAGGTGCTCAAGCGTCTTAAGAGCCGTCGTGGCCTGCCCACGCGCTCGTATATCGATGTCGAGCTGCTCACCGGCCGCAAACACCAGATCCGCGTGCATCTGGCCAGCGAGCATCACCCCCTGGTCGGCGACGACCTGTACGGCACGCCGCGTCCCTGCGGCCTGATGCTCCACGCCCACAGCGTGTCCTTTACGCATCCCGTAACCGGCGAGCACATCCACATCGAAGCCCCTTGCCCCTGGGAGCCCTAAAACCTGCCAATAAGGGACAGGTTTATTTTGGCAGGTTTTATCTGGACAAACGTCAAAACCACCACAAAGGTTCCTGCCCCTTCGCGGTGGTTTTGGCCTTAGCCCGTCCCTTGCTGTTAGACCGTGATGACGTTGTCCATTGCCCGGTACTTGGCAGGGACATCGCCTGCGGTAATAATCGTTGCGTCACGGAAGTCCGCGAACTTGACGGGCGCCACCATGCCAAATTTACTGGCGTCCGAGATTACGAAGCGCTTGGCCGTATGGCGCATCGAGATACGCTTTACTTGCGCCTCCTCGATATCGGGCGCCGTGAAGCCCTGCTCGGCGGCAATGCCGTTAGAGCCCCAAAAGCCACAGTTGAAGTTGTAGCGGTCTAAGGTTGCCAAGGCATCGGGGCCAACGAGCGCCTCGGTCTCGGGTTTGAGCTCGCCACCCAGCACCACGGTACGCATGCCGCGCAAAGCAAGGCGTTGAGCATGGAGCACGGAATCGGTCACATAGGTGACATCTTCAAGGTGTGGAAGATGCTCGATGAGCCTGAGCGTCGTCGAACCCGAGTCGATGTATACAAAGCTCTCGGGCTCCACAAGTGCCGCCGCACGGGCGCAGATACGCTCCTTGTCGTCGTTATGGAGGTCGCTGCGCTCATTAAGCGTTAGGTCGCGCGTCACGTGCGCGCGCTCCAGACTTGTCGCGCCTCCGTGCACCTTGGCGATACGGTGTGCTCGGTCGAGCGTCTGCAGGTCGCGCCGAATGGTAGACGCCGTCACGCCCAGGGCTTCGGCAAGCTCCGGCACGGTAACCGAGCCGGTCTGCTGAACCATCGACACGATCGCGTTGAGCCTATCTTCCGCTAGCATCGCTTACTCCTCCTCGGGGTACACGACTCCCCAGTCGGCGCGTAGCTTGGTCATCAGCTCCATAACATCAGAAGCATAGCCCAGAAGCTCACGCTTAGAGTCGTCGCCGGCAACGGCCTTCTCAAGATCGGCCATCTCATAGCAAAGGGCGTAAGCCTCGGTGCCGGCGTGGACCTCCTCGCGGTGGCCGTCCGCAGTCCACACGATAGTCGCGTGATCGGCGCGCGGATACTCGTTGACCTCGATATAGCACTTATCGAAGCTAATAATCGAGCGCTTGGGTTGCTTGGAGTGGAGCGTGAGGCTCACAACACCCAGCTGCTGCTCGGCATTACGGCAGACGATGCCGCCCGCAACGTCAACACCGGTCTCACAGGTGTTGCCCAGCGAAACGACCTCAATGGGCTGGCTTGCCATAAAGAGACGCATGACGGACAGGGCATACACGCCAATGTCGAGCATGGCACCGCCAGCAAGGTTGCGGTTGTAGAAGCGATTGGTCAGATCGCCGTACTCCTTGTAGCTACCAAAGTTGAGCTGGGCGAGGTTCATGCGACCAAACTCGCCGGCATCCATGCGACGGCGCAGCTCTTGATACAAGGGCATATGAAGCACCGTGGTGGCGTCCATGAGGACGACGTTGTGCTCGTCGGCGATGGCACGCGCCTCGTCGAGCTCAGCGGAATTGAGGGTAATGGCTTTCTCGCAGAGCACGTGCTTGCCGGCGGCCAGCGCGTCACGCAGATAGGTGATATGCGTGTTGTGCGGCGTGGTGATATAGACGGCGTCGATGCCCGGATCGGCGTAGAGGTCCTCAACCGATTCATAGACCTTCTCGATGCCATACTGCTCAGCAAAAGCCTGAGCCTTGGACAGCGTACGGTTGGCGACGCCCGCAAGCTTGCGGCCGGCAAGAGCGAGAGACTGGGCCATCTGGTTGGCGATAACGCCGCACCCGATCACAGCCCAACGAAGCTCGGGAGCCGTAAAGATATCATCGGGGAATGGCTTGTCCTGGACCGAAGCGAACGCTGCTTTTGCGGCTGCCGCGGAGTCGAGTGGAGCCTGCTTGGAATCTACCATATGTGCCTCCTGTGTCATAGAACGTCTTGCATTTCGGATAGCTCTATATTCGCACAAACACGCGCGTCTGTGCGTGTTTGTGCGTATCTCACCGCTAAACGGTCATTTTGTCCCGTAAACGGCGCGTCTATACGCATATTCACGCAATCCCACGCACGCAAATACGCACAAATGCGAACCGGTCATTGCTCAGAGACAGGGGCTTATGCTTAGAACTCAAAAGACAGGATGATCCGCTTCGCCTTCGCTCATGGCGCGCTGCAGCTCTAAGGACCGTCCCAAACTGCCGACAGAAAAGGAACGTTCCAAACTGCAGACAGAAAAAGAACGTCCCCAGGCGCCGGCATTTCAAGAGCACTCATTTAAGTCTGTCCCCAATGAGTGGGAGTAATCAGAGACCCTTTGCGAGGGAGGCCGGACGTGGCCTTCCTCGTTTTTATTCATGGACTTTAGTCCGTGCCGCGCGGCACGCGCGGCATAGAAAGCCACCCGCTCAGCGGGTGGAGGCCAATTTCCGCTACGCGACAAAAACCTTCCCCCTAGCATGAGGATTGTTCAGGTCATCATACTAGGGGGAAGGTGATTGCTGTGGCCCAGAAAGCCAACAGCCTCGCGTACACGAAATGGCTGTGCAAGTACCGCATCGCACCGAGGTCAAGCTCATCGCCGCCATCGTCGAGAAGCACCCCAAGGTGCGCTTTGCCGCGAGCCGTACCTCGGCCCACGCCGACCTCTACGACCGCATGGAGCAGGCCCTGTGCGAGCGCGTGGCCAACGCGGTGGAGGTCGTCCGCTCCGACATCAGCCCCGCGCTTCTTGTCCACACCGGTCCAAACCTCGTGGGTGTGGCGGTCCAGGGACTCTAGCGGAGGCGGGGCGTCCTGCCCAAAAACAAATGCAAAAGACGAGCACTTCTTGCCGCTCAATTGGCAAGAAGCGCTCGTCTTTTCTTAACGCGTTGTATGGCGGAGAGAGCGCAAGTTACGCGAGCGCCCTTCTTGCCAGCTCGGCCGCGCCGAGGATTCCTTGGTCGCCGCCGCAGCCCGGGGCGCAGATGTAGCTCTCCATGTCCTTAAGCTCGGCGGTCTGGATGTAGCCACCCAGATATTCGAGGGTCTTCTTGCGGACGATGCCGTAGAGCTGCTCCTGGTGCATCACGCCGCCGCCGAGGACGATGCGGCGAGGCGAGTACATGAGCACGAGGTTCGCGCACATCTGCCCCAGATAATCCCCCTCGAGCGCCCACACCTCATCGTTGTCCGCGAGCTCGGCCGCGGGCTTTCCCCAGCGCGCGGCGATGGCGGGGCCGGAGGCGAGCCCCTCGAGACAGCTCGCGTGGCTCGGGCAGACGCAGCGTCCCTCCTCGGTGGGACGGGTCCTTACCAGCATGTGACCGGCCTCGGGGTGCAGCATGCCGTGAAGGAGTCTGCCCGCGCACATGACGCCCGCGCCCACGCCGGTGCCGATGGTCACGTAGACGGCGTCCTCGAGCCCCTTGCAGCAGCCGAAGACCACTTCGCCGAGGCAGGCAACGTTCACGTCCGTGTCGTAGGCCACCGGAATCCCGAGGGCGTCGGCGAACGCGGCGCGAAGACCATGGCCTCGCCACGCGAGCTTGGGCGTCTGGAGGATGGAACCGTAGCGCTCATCTT
>CABRZN010000122.1 GCA_902475445.1 uncultured Collinsella sp. | reverse complement strand
AAGTATACGGTACCTACACAATTTCATGCGAAAGATACCGCCCGTCCGTTGCAAACCGCCGAACATCAACATGCGAGGAACACCAACTTCACAAAGGCGATATAGTGGGTGAGTTCGTGTCAATCGGCCTAAACTCGGGGCCGAACAAGGAAAGGGTATGCATGGACGAACTATTTCACGTCAGTGAGCGCAAGTCCACAATCGGGACCGAACTCCGCGCTGGACTGACAACATTCCTGGCGATGGCCTACATCATCGCCGTCAACCCCGCGGTGCTCTCGGGCGCTGGCATCGATGCGGGAGCGCTCGCCTGCGCCACCTGCCTGGGCGCCGGCATCATGACCATCTGCATGGGTATCTTCGCTAACCGCCCGCTCGCCTGCGCTTCGGGCCTGGGCATCAACGCCATGATCGCGGGCATCGCCACCACCATGTGCGGCGGTGACTGGCACGTGGCCATGAGCGTTATCTTCCTCGAGGGTATCGTCATCTTGCTGCTCGTCCTGTGCGGTCTGCGCGAGGCCATCATGGACGCCATCCCCGTGGTCCTGCGCCACGCCATCTCGGTTGGTCTGGGCATGTTCATCGCCATGATCGGCCTGTGCGACGCCGGCATCATCACCGCTGGCGCCGGTACGCTTGTCGGCTTGGGCGACATCACCTCCCCCACCTTTATCGTCGGCATCATCTCCATCGTCGTGACGGTTGCCCTGGCCTCCCGCAACGTGCCGGGCTCGCTGCTCATCGGCATCATCGTCGCCGTTATCGCCGGCATCCCGCTGGGCGTCACCCACGCCCCCGAGGGCCTTATCGCCCCGCTCGACTTCTCGACCTTTGGCGCCCCGTTCGCCAGCACCGCCGACGGCAACATGGCCATCGTGAAGGTCCTGACCGACCCAATGCTGCTCGTCGTTGCCTTCTCGCTGCTCATGAGTGACTTCTTCGACACCATGGGCACCGCGATGGCCGTCGCCAAGCAGGGCGAGTTCTTGACCGAGGACGGCAATGTCGAGGACATCCGTCCCATCCTGGTCGTCGACTCCGTGGCCGCTGCTGCCGGTGGCTTTATGGGCGTCTCCTCCATCACCACCTTCGTCGAGTCCACCTCTGGCGCTGCCGACGGTGGCCGCACGGGCCTCACCTCCGTCACCACCGGCGTGCTGTTCATTCTCGCCGCGTTCTTCTCCCCCATCGTCACCATCGTTTCCAGCGCCGCCACCTGCGGTGCTCTGGTCTACGTCGGCTACCTCATGATGAGCGAGGCCTCCGAGATCGACTGGTCCGACGTGTCGCAGGGTTTCCCGGCGTTCATGATTGTCGCTGGCGTGCCCTTCACCTACTCCATCTCTGCCGGCATTGGCCTGGGCTTTATCGCCTACGTGATCGTCGCGCTCTTTAAGGGCGAGGCCTCCAAGATCAAGCCGCTCATGTGGATCGCAGCCCTCGCCTTCCTCGTCTACTTCTTCGTGGCGTAACGGCATAGTCTGCTAAAGCAAAACAACAAGGCGCGGAGTCGCATCGAGCGGCTCCGCGCCTTTCTTTTAGCTCCCGCCCCCGTGCCAGCGTGCGACAATTGAGGCTGTCAATATCACAGCACCGAGAGAAGCCTGCCTTGGAAGCGCATCATAAGCAGATAACCGTTTATTCAGAGCGTACGGAAGGCGCGCCCGCCATTTACCTCCCCGTGGTTATGGGCGACGGTAGTGGAGTCTACGAGCGCTGCCGAGAGCTCGACTGCCCACCCTTTACCCTTGTCGCCATTGGAAGGCTCGATTGGAATCGCGAGCTGAGCCCCTGGGAATGCGACGGAACTATACGAGATGCCGAGCCCTTTGGCGGACAGGCTGCTGGTTTTCTTGACGAGTTGTTGAAGCAGATAATCCCCCAGGCCGAATCATCGCTCCCGCAACCGCCCGCCTGGCGCGGCGTTGCCGGCTACTCGTTGGCGGGTCTTTTTGCACTGTGGGCACTTTGGCAAACAGATGTCTTTGAGCGCGCGGCAAGTGCGTCGGGGTCGCTGTGGTTCCCCGGCTTTATCGACTACGCGCGAGAGCGCACGATGACAGCCACGCCCGACGCCGCCTATCTGTCGCTCGGTAAAAAGGAAACCAAGACGCCCAACCGCATGATGCGGCACGTACTCGACGATACGCGTGCGATGGAAGAGCTGTTTATCGAGCATGACATTCCAACAACGCTGGAGCTCAACCCCGGCAACCACTTTGCCCAAACTGACCTGCGCATGGCGCGCGGCATCCACTGGATACTGACGCATTAAAAATGGCGTCCACGCGTACATACGCATGGACGCCATTTTTTGATTTAGCTGAACACAACTACTATTCGACAGTCTCCTCGAGTTCAGATACGGCGGGCGTCGAGGATTGGGACATGGAGGTCCTTTCATGATGGAAGGGCGATCAGGCATATCGGATAACCTGCCCGAACGATACGATCCGAACCATTGTACGTGATACGCCATGTCTCGCACGCGCCGTCACCTGCGAACGGTAACGTTACTTCCAAACGCGCTCAGCAATGCGCTTGACCAGCGCGATCTTTGCCCACTGTTCGTCCTCGGTCAGCTTGTTGCCAATCTCGCAGCTGGCAAAGCCGCACTGGGGCGACAGGTACAGATTCTCGAGCGGCACGTACTTTGCGGCTTCGCGGATGCGCTCGACGATAACATCCTCGTTCTCGAGCTCAGCCGCCTTGGTGGTCACCAGGCCCAGCACGACCTTCTTGCCGGGAGCAACGTACTTAAGCGGCTCAAAGCCACCGGCGCGTGGCGTATCGAACTCAAGGTAGAACGCGTCGACGTTCTCATGCGCAAACAGGTACGGAGCGATAGGGTCGTAGCCGCCCTCAAAAGCATAGGTGGAGTGATAGTTGCCGCGGCACACGTGCGTGTTAATGACCAGGTCGTCGGGCTTGCCCGCGATGGCAGCATTGTTGAGCGCCACGCCCAGCTCGCTCACCTTTTGCAGGTCAACCGGGCTCATGCCAGTCTTGGACACAAAGTCCGTATCGCAATAGATGCCCCAGGTGCAGTCATCAAATTGGATGTTGCGGCAGCTCGCGGCATACAGGTCGGCGATCACCGTGCGATAAGCGGCTGCAATGGCGTCGGCAAGTTCCTCATCGGTCTTGTAGACGGCGCGCAGACTCTCCTGCTGTCCATCGCAGCGGTCGAGCGTAACCTCCGAGAACGTCTGGATCGGCGCCGGAATGGTTTGACGCGCGACCTGGCCCTCTCCCTCAAGCGCCTTGACAAACTTAAAATGCTCGACGAACGGGTGGTTCTCGCCGCTAATGGGACCGGTAACCACGGCGGTGTCGGCCGTCGTCTCCTCGTCATGGAACATATAACCCGTGCGTGAGGTGCGGCGCTCAATGCCGTTAAGGCCCCACATAAAATCGAGGTGCCAGTAGCTGCGGCGGAACTCGCCATCGGTGATCACCTGCAGGCCGGCGGCCTTCTGCTTGGCCACTAAGTCGCGGATGGCCTCGTCCTCGACGGCCTTAAGGCCGGAAGCGTCGAGTTTACCCGCGACATAGGCGGCACGGGCATCCTTTACAGCCTGCGGACGAAGAAAACTGCCGACGATATCGGCACGAAACGGCGCGTTCGGTTGAATCGAAGTGCTCATAGATATCTCCCTTTGCATTGGTTGCTTTACTGGGACAGAGTATGAGCGCTCATATGGTCATCGTAAAATATACGTTTATAACAGTTTGATATAGATGCTTCCTATATCAGTCTGGACTGTCATAAAGAGACTTGAACCGTGCGGAGCACAGCAGCCTAGATATGCTGACGAATCGCGTCGATATAGGCCCGACCGTAGCGCGTGAGCGTCGTGTTCTTGCGCGTGATGATGCCAATCTCCATGTACTCGTCCACGTCGAGCGGAATCGAGATAATGCCGGGACCGTTGAGCTCGTGGCTGATCACGCCCGAGCATACCGTGTAGCCGTTGAGGCCCATGGCCAAATTGAACAACGTCGCACGGTCGCGCACGCGGATATTTTTGCGACGCTCGAACGTCGAGGTCAGCTCCTCGGAATAGTAAAACGAGTTGTAGCTGCCCTGCTCGTAGGACAGGAACGGGTAGTCTTCCAGATCCTCGAGCGTCACGCTGGAGCGGCCCGCCAGCGGATGGTCGGCGCAGACGAAGACATGCGGCGTGGCGCAGAAGAGCCCTTCGAACACGAGCTCGTTGGCGGCAAGCATGCGCTCGATGACCTCGCGATTGTGCTCCGACAGATACAGGATGCCGAGTTCGCTTTTCATATGCGCGACATCCTCGATAATTTCGTGGGTCTGCTCCTCGCGCAGGGTAAAGTCGTAGCGCGCGGCATCGAACTCGCGGATTACATCGACAAACGCATTAACGGCAAAGGAATAATGCTGGCAGCTCACACTAAAGTGCGGCACCTGCTCGGACGTGCCTTTATACTTGCCCTCGAGCAGGTCGGCCTGGTCGAGTACCTGGCGCGCATAGCCCAAGAAGGTCTCGCCCTCCTCGGACACAATGACGCCCTTGTTGGTGCGCTCAAAGATGTGCACACCCATCTCGTTTTCGAGATCGCGGATCGACGCGGTAATCGAAGGCTGCGACACAAAGAGCCGGCGCGAGGCCTCGGTGATGCTGCCGCATTCGGCAACTTTGACGACATATCTGAGCTGCTGGAGCTTCATAGCCTTCTCCCTAGACGTTTGTGACGTCAAAACCCGCCGTGTCCATTTGGCTCATAAACGACGGCATCTCCCCCGTCGCGGCGCAGGCGGCAATCTGATGCAGAGCCCCGGCAACCGCATCATCTGCCGCAGCGCCAATATGCCAGCGTGCGGCAGCCGTGACGGCCTCGTTGGCATTGGCGACTGCGACGGAGTTAGGAACGGCATCGATCATGGGCAAATCGTTATCGGAATCGCCAAATACGGCCACCTCGTCGGGCGTCAGGCCCAAAGCGCGCGCCAGCTCCAGCGCAGCGCAGCCCTTGTCCCAACCAGCCGGAAGGATGTCGAACAGGCGCACTCGGTTGTTGGGAAACACAAGCGAGAGTTCCGGCACCTCAGCG
>CABRZN010000121.1 GCA_902475445.1 uncultured Collinsella sp. | reverse complement strand
CCTCGGCGCCGATGCGGATGATGCCGTCCTCGTCGAGGTTGGCAAGCATGTCCTCGGAGAGGTTCGGGATCTCGCGGGTGATCTCCTCGGGGCCGAGCTTGGTGTCGCGGGCATCGATCTCGTGACGGGTGATGTTGATGGTCGTCAGCAGGTCCTCGGCCACCAGGCGCTCGGACACGACGATACCGTCCTCGTAGTTAAAGCCTTCCCACGGCATGTAGGCCACAGTGAGGTTCTGACCCAGTGCGAGCTCGCCATGATCGGTCGAAGGACCGTCAGCCAGGGGCTCGCCCTGCTCAACGGTGTCACCGACGCGCACGAGCGGACGGTGGTTGATGCAGGTGGACTGGTTGGAGCGCTGGTACTTGGCCAGGTGATACTCGTCCATGCCGCCGGCATGCTTGACGATGATCTTGGCGGCGTCGGCAAAGATGACCTCGCCGGCATTCTTGGCCAGGGTGACCTCGCCGGAGTCCAGAGCGGCGCGACGCTCCATGCCGGTACCGACATAGGGAGCGGCGGGGTGAACCAGCGGCACGGCCTGACGCTGCATGTTAGCGCCCATCAGCGTACGCTTGGCGTCGTCGTGCTCGAGGAACGGGATCAGCGTGGCTGCGACGGAGAGCATCTGACGGGGCGAGACGTCCATGTAGTCGACGTCCTCGACGGGCACGTCGGCGGGAGCACCGAAGGAGCCGTCGAAGTCGCGGGTACGGGCGATCACGGTGTGCGGGCGGACGATCTTGCCCTCGGCATCGGTCGTGATGAACTCGTTGGTCTTGGGATCGAGCGGCGTGTTGGCCGGCGCGATGACGTGCTTCTCTTCCTCGTCAGCGGTCATCCAGTCGATCTGGTCGGTGGCAACGCCGTTCTCGACGCGACGGAACGGGGCCTCGATGAAGCCGTACTCGTTGACGCGGGCGTAGAGGGCGAGCGAGCCGATCAGGCCGATGTTGGGGCCTTCGGGGGTCTCGATCGGGCACATGCGGCTGTAGTGCGAGTTGTGAACGTCGCGGACGGCCGTCGGCACGTTGGTGCGGCGGCTGGAGCCGGACTTGTGGCCGGCAAGACCACCAGGGCCGAGTGCGGACAGACGGCGCTTGTGGGTCAGACCGGTCAGGGGGTTCGCCTGGTCCATGAACTGCGAGAGCTGCGAGGAACCGAAGAACTCCTTGATGGAGGCCACGATCGGGCGGATGTTGATGAGCGACTGCGGGGTGATCTCGTCGATGTCCTGGGAGCTCATGCGCTCACGGACGACGCGCTCCATACGGCTCATGCCGATACGGAACTGGTTGGCGACGAGCTCGCCGACGGTGCGGATGCGGCGGTTGCCGAAGTGGTCGATGTCGTCGACCTTGAAGCCCTGCTCGCCGGCAGCGAGGGACAGCAGGTAGCGCAGCGTCGCAACGATATCCTCGTCGGTGAGCACCGTGACCTCTTCCTCGGTGGTGAGGTTGAGCTTCTTGTTGACCTTGTAACGACCGACGCGGGCCAAATCGTAGCGCTGCGGGTTAAAGAGCAGGCCCTCGAGCAGGCTGCGGGAAGCGTCCACGGTGGGAGGCTCGCCCGGGCGCAGGCGACGGTAGATCTCGATGAGGGCGTCCTCGCGAGTGAGGGCGGTGTCGCGCTCCAGGGTGCGCTTGATCACATCGGAGTTGCCGAGCAGCTCGATGATGTCGTCGTTGGTGACGGCGATGCCAAGGGCGCGCAGGAACATCGTGGCGCTCTGCTTGCGCTTACGGTCGATGGAGACCATGAGCTGGTCGCGCTTGTCGACCTCAAACTCAAGCCAGGCACCGCGGGACGGGATGATCTGGGCCTTGTAGATCTGCTTGCCCGAATCCATCTCGGAGCTGTAGTACACGCCCGGGGAGCGGACGAGCTGCGAGACGACGATACGCTCGGTACCGTTGATGATGAAGGTGCCCTGATCGGTCATCATGGGGAAGTCGCCCATGAAGACGAGCTGCTCCTTGATCTCGCCGGTCTCCTTGTTGGTGAGACGGACGTCGGTCAGAAGCGGAGCCTGATAGGTCATATCCTTCTCGCGGCACTCCTCGACGGTGTGCGCGGGGTCGCCGAACTGATGCTCGCCGAAGGTAACCTCGAGAACATGGTTCTGACTCTGGATGGGGCTGGATTCCTTGAACGCCTCACGAAGGCCCTCATCCTTAAAACGCTCAAAGGATTCCCTTTGAACAGAGATAAGGTTGGGGAGCTCCATGGCCTCCGGGATTTTCCCGAAGCTGACGCGCTTGCGCTCAGTGGCAGTGTATGCGTAGGTCACCAGGTTTTTCCTCCTTCACGGAAATGCTCGGTGGGTTGGCGAGGCATAGCTTCGCCAGTTATCGCAACCTAATAGTTTATCAGGTACCGACCGTTGGGCAAGAAAAGCCTTGACGCGATTGAGTTTTTGGAGTAGCAAAGTTTTTCGACAGAAAACACGCAGGTAGATATATGTGTATCGAACATCTGTTCATATATTTTCTGTGAACAGAGAGCCGGCAATCGCAGCTCTTATAAAAAACGGGCGCGAACCGAAGTCCGCGCCCGTAAATGTCGATGCCCGAAGGCTTACTTGCGCATCAATCCGCCGCGCTCGTCGATAGCGTCCCAGAAGGCATCGGCAAAGCGGGGGTCGCTTGCAGCCATGAGGGCGTTGGTGGCCATCCAGCCAGAGGGAGTGCCGGTGTCGTAGCCCGACAGCGGGTCGATGACGACCGCATACATGGCCTCGCGGTCGAGCGAACGGGCCATGGCGTCGGTGAGCTGGATCTCGCCGCCCTTGCCGGCCTGCTGATCTGCCAGCAGGTCCATGACCAGCGGGCTCAGCAGGTAGCGACCGACGATGTACAGGTTGGACGGAGCAGCCTCGGGAGCGGGCTTCTCAACCAGACCGCCGATACGCCAGACAGCGCCCGGCTCGGCATCGGCAACGTCCTCGGCGCCCTCGAGCGAACCGACGCGCTCGCCGGCGATAACGCCGTAGCGGCTGACTTCCTCGGGCGAGCAAGCAGCGACGGCGATAACCGAAGCGCCACCGTGCTCCTTGGAAACGGCGAGCATCTTGTCGCAGATATCGCGGTTAGGCACAACGTAGTCGCCCAGAAGAACCAGGAAGTTCTCCCCTGCCACGGCGTCGGCAGCAGAGCGAATAGCATGGCCGAGGCCCTTGGGCTCGTACTGATAACGGAAGTCGACCGGCATACCGCCAGCGTGGGCAACGGCATCGGCATAGGCGTTCTTGCCGCGCTCGCGCAGCAGGTTCTCGAGCGAACGGTCGGGCTGGAAGTAGTTCAGCAGCTCGGGCTTGCCGGGAGAAGTAACGATGATGGCGTCGTCGACCTCCTCGGGGTCGAGTGCCTCCTCGACGACGTACTGAATGACGGGCTTGTCGAGCACCGGCAGCATCTCTTTGGGCGTGCACTTGGTGCCAGGCAGAAAACGCGTGCCAAGACCGGCGGCGGGGATGATTGCCTTCATGTTATTCAAAGATCCTTTCGCAGGCGCAAAAGCGCCCCATGCGTGCGGCACACAGCCGCAGACCAAATTGCGATACCCAGGCATCTTACCGCTGGAACTATATGTCGCTACAAGGCAGAGACAATTCTTCAGCAGGTCAACGCAAATTATTGCTCGAATGGTGCAATTTTATTGCCCAACGGCAGGGCACCCGATACGACGCAAATCACAGAACATGGCAGTTTGAGCAACCGATGCCGAGGGACCGAAAAACAAAAAAGACGGGGCTCGCAACGCGAACCCCGTCTGCAAAGAAATCTGGCGAGAAAGCCTGATTACTTGAGGGTGACAGCAGCGCCAGCAGCCTCGAGCTTCTCCTTGGCAGCCTCGGCGTCCTCCTTCTTGGCACCCTCGAGAACAGCCTTGGGAGCGCCCTCGACGACCTCCTTGGCCTCCTTCAGGCCAAGGTTGGTGAGCTCACGGACGGCCTTGATGACCTGGATCTTGTTGTCGCCGAAGCCCTCGAGCACGACGTCAAACTCGGTCTTCTCCTCGGCCTCAGCAGCGCCAGCAGCGGGAGCGGCGACAACAGCGGCAGGAGCAGCGGCGGAAACGCCGAAGGTGTCCTCGATAGCCTTGACGAGCTCGGAAGCCTCGAGAAGGGTCATTTCCTTAAGAGCATCGATGATCTCATCGGTGGTAAGCTTAGCCATTTCTAAGTCCTTTCGGTTTCCGTGTCTGTGCACGGAGATCAGTTAAAACACGGCGCGAATGCGCCAGGGGTGCGGCGTTGCCGCCGCGGGTGAAAACAGCGACTAGGCTGCCTTCTGCTCGGAGACCTGCTGGATCGAACGAGCGAGACCAGAGGAAACGCCGTTGACGCAGACAGCGATGTCGCGAGCGAAACCGGAGATGAGACCGGCGATCTGGCCGAGAAGCTGATCCTTGGTGGGCAGCTCGGCGATAGCCTTAACATCATCAGCGGAAACGGCCTTGCCGTCGGAGATACCGCCCTTGATCTCAAGGACGCCCTTGGACTTAGCGGAGAAGTCCTTAAGGGCCTTAGCGGCCTCGACCGGCTCGGTCTCGTAGAACACATAAGCGACGGGGCCGGCGAGGATCTCGTCGATCTCGGGCTGCTCCTGGTTCTTGAGAGCGATCTTGACCAGGTTGTTCTTGTAGACCTTCATCTCGGCGCCGCACTCGCGAAGCTGATGACGCAGCTCCTGAGCCTGCTTAACCGTCAGACCGTTGTAGTTGACGACGAACAGACCGGCGTTCTCGGCGATACGGGACTCGATCTCTGCAACCTTGTCGATTTTGTACTGCTGGGGCATGAATTACACCTCCTCGAATTCTTTCCGGGCACGGTCCGCCACAAGGACGTGACGGGGGCATGTCCAAAAAGAAAGCCCCCGCGCTGCATGAGCGACGGGGGCGAGAAGACATATCTACTCGACCACCTCGGCTGGCGGGATATCCCATTAAGCTCGCGGGCGATGCCCGTTTGCACCGGCTGTCTCTGGCAGCGGATTCGTGCGTGAACCGAATGTATTATGGCGGGGACCCCGGCGTCGGTCAACGGAAAACCGGGCTGCACACAATTCCACCATCCGGCACGCGCCGCCGAAGGCCAGGCGCAAGGTTTTCGCTCGGTCAGGTCCTGGGCTCGCTCGGAAAGCACATTAAGTGCTTTCCGGCTCGTGCGGAATCTACGGAA
>CABRZN010000120.1 GCA_902475445.1 uncultured Collinsella sp. | reverse complement strand
CCCGCCGTTTTTAGATGCGAAACGGCGGGCGGCCTATCTTTACGGCGCCGGAACACGGGCGGCGCACCGACTACGGGCGCTCCATATTGGGAACGATGCTGCCTTCGGTCACCGCATGCACAGCAAGACGCATGATGTTGTCGTAGCCAGTCTTGCTCAGGATCTCCGAAATGCGGCGCTTGATGGTGCCCTCGCTCATAAACAGCTCGGCCGCGATCTCGCGACGACTCTTGCCCTCGCAGGCGAGGCGCAAAATCGACAGCTCGACATCGTCGAGGGCTGCCGTGCCCGAAAAAATGCTCTCGGGCGGCTTGGGAAACGTGCAATAGCCCGCCAGCGTGGAGCGCATCACAGCGAACAGCTCGTCGATACCGACGTTCTTGTACACAAAGCTATCGACGCCCGCCTCGCGAGCCTGATCGACAAAGGTGATCTCGGGCATGCCCGTCATGATAATAATGCGACACTCGGGCAGTTGCTCCTTGATGCGCGCCGCCGCCACGATGCCGTTTGAATCGTGTTCGGTGCACACGTCCATCAGTATCATGTCCGGGCGCTCCTTGAGCGCGACACCCAAGGCCTCGGAGGCATCGGCGATCGCGGCGACGACGGTCATATCGGGCTGGTCGCCAACGGAGCGCGCCAGGCTCTCGCGCAGGATGGCCTGGTCTTCGACTATAAGGACGCGGATCATGAGCTTCTCCTCCGAACAACGGCATTGGGCGTAAGCGGAATGGATACCGTAAGCGTAAAGGGCGGGGCAGCATGGACCTCTAGGCTGCCACCCAGATCTTGCGCGACATGCCTCATACCTGGGATACCCGTTCCCTCGCGATACGATACGGGGGCCGGGGACCCGTCGTTAGAAATCGTCATGCGCGCGACGGCTACAGCATCCGCCCCCTCCTGCCACAGACGCACGTGGACCCGATGCGCCTGCGCATGCTTGGTGGCATTGGTCGATGCCTCACGAATAATCTGCAAAAATGCGACGGCGACACGCACGTCCTCGGGCAGCGTGCCCTCAACATCGATTTGCACACTCACCAGGCCAAAAGCATGGACGATATCACCCAGCTGCTCTGCAGGCTCGCCGGCACCGGCACTGCGCAAATCGGCGGCGATTGAGCGCAGCAACGGGTCGATCTGCTCGAGCGACTCATCGTCCAGGCGCCCCTCCTCCAAATAGCGATGGAGGATGGACAGGCGCTGCCCGATCACGTCGTGCACGCGGGCACGCATACGTAGGTAGGCCGCATTGTCGGCAACCTTTTTAACTTCTTCGATCTGGGACTGGAGCTCTTGGCCCGCAAGCTCAAGCAGGTGATTGGCTTGCGCCAGGCGGTCGTGGGCATGCGCATACTCCGTCACATCCAGCCCGATAATGCGCTCAAAGAGGCGGCCCGAAACCATAACCTCGTCGTGCACAAATAGGCGAATCTCGGCAGGAGAAATCTCGATCACCGCGCGAGCCTCACCAAAACGGTCCAAGTTAATCCGCACACGGTTCCTACTGCTTTCGGGCATTTGCATGCCAAGTTTGCGCAGGTCGTTCCATGTGCTGCTCATGTCACCTAGATCGGTGGGCATATGAAGTTCCACCAGGTTTTTGCGCATGCAGCGGTTCATGAGCAGCGGACGGCCCCTCGGGTCCAGATACAGGATGCCCACGGGAATCACGTTGATGGTCTCGATCGTCGAGAACGCGGTGATATCCTCCTGGCGGTTACGGACGTCCATCAAGAGCGCCGCGATGGAACGGAACAGGAAGAACGCTCCCTCCGCGATAAGGACTGCGGGCCACGCCGAACCCATGACGTAAACAACCGGCGGCGTCGCGGCGGCAACAAGCAGCAGCTCAACCATCATGACGGGACGACGATAATGCACCATAAGGACTACGCCATAGGCGGCAATCGCGGCGTTGAGCCATAGCAGCGCGCCCGCCGCCTCGGCGACGACATAGAGCGGCGCCACCAGATACGACCCGCTCGACGCGAACAAGATGACGGCCGAGATAATCAAGCGCAGCACAAGGCTCGACTCATAGACGCAAATCACTTTGCGGTTGTAAGACGAACGACGCGATGCGATGAGCGGAACATGGATGGTCTGCAGGCATGCCACCAAGGCAAAGAGCACATCGAGCGCAACGATCTGGGGAAGGATAAGCGGCATCTGCATCATCACTCACCCGCCCGCGGCATCAGCACGATCATACGCAGCTGACCGGCCTCGCCCTCAAGACGATACGCCACGTTACGCCCCTGCAGTGCAACCTCGAGCTCGTGCGCGGCGGGCGTCTGCGACAAGTCTTCCTCGTCGTTGGAAAAGAGTGTGGCACGCAGCTCCACGCTGCACGAATCGTGTTCGCTCAGATGGTACATGAGTGCCGGATGATCGGTGGTGTAGGCGAAAAACGCAAAGTCATACACGCAGTCGTACAGCGCGCTTACCGTACTGGCATGCATCGGACGCTGTATGGCGATGATCGAAGCGCAGTCGACATCGATGGTGCGCAAGTCACTTGCCAGCTCGCTGGCAATGAGTTGGATGCGATCGCGGTCAAATCCGCTTTCCCCATGCTGCGCCAACGTGAGCGAGCCCTTGCGTTTGCAATAGGCGACGAGCATCTTGGCACATTGCAGCATGCGATAGCGCTCATGCGAGGATGCCTCATCGGTTAACGGCGGCAGCGAGCCCAGCAGCCCATACATCTCATCGAGCGCGCGGGCAAGCGCCTGGTCGACATCTTTGACCAGCAAGGCCTCGGCCTCCTGGTCGGCAAGATGCGTCTTAAGATCGTAGTCGGCCGTAAGTAGCTCGTTTTGGCGCTGCAATTCCATGCGCCGGTACGCCAGCTCGCGATTGAGCTCGTTGAGCTCCGATACGTCTTGGGCGAGCAATGCCGATCCGCCTAGCAGTGGGAAGGCGCGGTACATCACATCGGGATCGGACGCCACGGTAAAGGCGTGGGCATGCCCGTGCTCCTGAGCGCGCAGCTCTTCGCGCACACCCGCCGGAATCGGCTTTGATACCGGCGTGGCATAGACTTCCTGCAGGTCGCGCGTTATAACTTTAAGATCGAGCGGCAGGGTGTCGAAAATGTTGGCAATGCCGTGGTACGACGGAATGACGCCACAATCGAGGCAAATCTCGAGCGTCACCACGCACAGCACGCAATAGACGAGCGAAAAGTTGAGCTTCCATGCCCAAGGCACGCGCAGGGCGTACGAAATGGCAAAGAACGCGCCGCCCAGCAGCACGAGTGCCGCCGTGCCCGAAAAACGTTGGATACGGAAGGACGATGACCGACCCACCAAAATGAAAAAGGCGACAAAGTTAAAGGCCGTCCATATCAGAACGGCAAAATAGCCCCAGCCGTACGTGTAATCGTTACTCCAGGTTTCACTCGAGCGATCGAAATGAAAGACCTGTTGGTGAAAATCGTTGGTAAGCACAAACCCAATGAGCAGGATGGCCGCGATCCACAGGGCTGTGCGGTAGCGGCGACCCGCACGATGTTGCTCCAACCCTGCAAGGCGCAGGCCGCACAGCTGGTAGAGGAGCGGAATGAGCGTCATGGGCACGTAGTACAGGTACCACAGCACGGTGGCATAGAACGGCGTGAACGACTTGTACTTGAGGATGACCTCGATCATCCACAAGGCGCTGATGGTGGCAACGGCAACGAGGCGCCGGCGCAAGACGTAATCCAGACAGCGCAGATAGACCAGCACACCCCAGATTGAGAACGCGACGGCAGCGAGGAGCAGCGGAATCGAGCTCGAATGGATAAGCCCGTCCACGACTTCTTTGGACACCTCGTTATAGATGGGCACGGTGTTGGAGAGCTTGGGATCGGAAGCGAATGACGCCGGCAAGACCGCCAAAAGCAGAAGAAACAGTGCGGTTATGACGCCGGCAATGACGAAGGCGCGGCGACGGTACACCAGGTGCGTTATGCCAACGAGGAATCGCGGCATGGCGAAGAGCCTGCCGCCCCTGGGATCCGCCACCGGCGCGGATCGGGCGGCCGCATGGCCGATATGTCGCTCGCGGGTACCCATAGTGCTTTTAGTGTACCGACAGGCAGGCTCAAAAAACGGGCCGCATGTCCCAAAATCCGTAGACGGCAAAGCGCCCGACGAGCACAAACTGCTCGCCGGGCGCTTTGGTTAGGAAGCTATGCAGTTGGGGGGGCTCGGTGCCCTTAGGACAGGTCCTCGCCATTCGAAGCAATGACGCGCTTGTACCAGTCGAAGCTCTTCTTCTTGGAGCGCTTGAGGGTACCGTTGCCGGCGTCGTCGCGGTCCACGTAGATGAAGCCGTAGCGCTTGGACATCTCGCCCGTGCCGGCCGAGACCAGGTCGATCGGACCCCAGGTGGTGTAACCCAGCAGGTCGACGCCGTCCTCGGTCACCGCGTCGCGCATCGCGGCGATGTGCTGGCGCAGGTAATCGATACGGTAGTCGTCGTTGATGGAGCCGTCCTCCTCGACAACATCCTTGGCGCCCAGACCGTTCTCGACCACAAACAGAGGCTTCTGATAGCGGTCGTACAGGTCGTTGAGGGTAATGCGGAAGCCTAGCGGATCGATGGCCCAGCCCCACTGGCTCTGCTGCAGGTAGGGGTTCTTGGCACCGGCGAAGGCGTTACCCTGGGTGCGCTCGACATCGGGGTTATCGGCACCGGCGGAGCAGCGGGTGGAGTAGTAGCTAAAGCTGATGAAGTCAACGGTGTTGGCGGCCAGGATCTCGCGGTCCTCGTCCGTCATGCCCACATCGATGCCCAGGCGCTCGAGCTTCTTGACGGCATAGGCCGGGTAGTAACCGCGGCTCTGGACGTCGACGAAGAAATAGTTGCTCTGGTTGTCAATCTGCGCCTGGCGCACATCGCCCGGACGGCAGCTGTAGGGGTAGTAGCTACCTGCGGCAAGCATGCAACCGATCTTGACCTCAGGGTCGATCTCGTGGGCAATCTTGGTTGCCCAAGCGCTGGCGACGAGCTCGTTGTGGGCGGCCAGGTACTCGACGGCCTCCTTGTTCTCGCCCTCCTCAAAGACCAGACCGGCACCCATAAACGGCAGGTGCAGGATCATATTGATCTCGTTGAAGGTGAGCCAGTACTTCACCAGGCCCTTGTAGCGGGTGAAGATCGTGGTCGCGAGGTTCTTGTAGAAGTCGATGAGCTTGCGGTTGCGCCAGCCGCCGTACTCCTTGATGAGGTGGATCGGGCAGTCAAAGTGCGTGATGGTCACGAGCGGCTCGAT
>CABRZN010000119.1 GCA_902475445.1 uncultured Collinsella sp. | reverse complement strand
TATAGAAAACGAACGGAGGCCTCTTATGAACCACGCTAAATACGTTATTCCGATGTCCGATTCGTCGGTCAGTATTAAGCCCGAGGATATTCAGCCCACTGTGCTGCCCGATGCATTTATTCAGTCCGAAATCGTGTGCAAACTCAATACGTTGAGTCTGTCGCGCTATGACCAGTTGCCCAATGTGACGCTCTATCGCGACCAGGTTATTGAGTATGTTGCGCTGTGGATGGAGCCGCTGTCCATTTGCGTTGAGCAGCCCGTCATTACGCCATCGATGATCAACAACTACGTGAAGGTCGGCCTGGTGCCTGCTCCGGTTAAAAAGCAATATGGCCGCGAGCAGATTGCCCGTCTGATCGCTATCTGCATCTTTAAGCAGGTGCTACCTATTGCTGCGGTGCAGGCACTCTTTAACATTCAGCGATTGAGCTACGATGCCCCGACGGCCTTCAACTATGTGGTTGATCAGCTCGAGGCATCGATTCGTTCGGCGTTTTCCGTCGAGCCGACGCCGGTTCCCGATACGGCGCATCAGGTAACGCGTGAGTCGCTGCTTGTGCGCAGTGCGGTTTCATCCTTCGTTTCGAAGGCGTACCTGATGAGCTATCTAAAGTTTAATGGGTTTAATAGCTAGCCGACGTATAAAACGGGCGGGACAAAGAGCCATCTGTCGCTTTGTCCCGCCCGTATTTTTGCTTGGTTGGACGCTATTTGCCCGAAGCTACGCCCATGCCGTAGCCGATGATGAGGCCGTGCATCTCGGCGTAATAGGAATCCAGGCCGTTGCAGGGCATGATGATAGTCTTGGAGCCTGGCCAGCGCTCCACAATTCGGCTGGCAAGTGCTTGGGCGCCTGCCTCATTCTCGACATGGTCGATAACGACCTCGTCGCCCGTAAAACCTTCGGCTTCCATGGTGTCGATGATCTTGTTGAGCATCTTCTTTTCGCCACGTGTGTGCCCAACGAGTTCGATTTTACCGGCTTCACTCGCCGTGCCCAAAATGCGAATATTGAGCTTGTTGGCAATGACGCCGGCTGCCTTAGGGATACGTCCGGCTTTGGCGAGGTTTTCGTAATTGCACAAGCTGAAGAGGATTTTGCTGTTCTGTTCAAGGCTATCGAAGTATGCGCAAGCGTCCTCGAATGAGATATCCGGATTGCTTGCAAGATAGCGGTCGAACAGCAAGAAAATGAGATCCATTTTGCCGCCAGCTGCGCGTGAATTGACAAGATGAATATTGCGGTCCGGTTCCTCGGCAAGAACCATATCGCGAGCCGTAGCTGCCGCATTGTAGCTGCCCGACACGCCCTCAGAGATCGGCATGCAGATGGTCTTGTCTGCCAATTTGAAGAGCTCGACCCACTCCCCTACGCTGGGACAAGCGCTCGAAGAAGCGTTCGTCTCCGCCTGAACAGCGCAGTTGAGCTCATGAACATCGAGTGAAAGGTCATCGATGAATTCACGCTCCCCCACTCGAATTTTGAGGGGCGCAAATGCAAAGGTGGTATGGGGCGCGGTCGGTTGCCAATCGCGGAGGTTGCAGCTTGAATCGGAGATAAGTGCCCAGCTCATAGAGGGTCCTTTCTAATTGTTCCTCAACAATTATAGCCATCTTGCAAACTGAATGTACGGCTATCTAGTTTTGAATACTAGATAGCCGTACAAGATTAGAGAAAAATAGAATGGACCTCGCGACTTAAAGCCACGAGGTCCACATTCACACGCTGTGTAAGATGACTTAGTAACGCACGAAGATATAGTTGTTGTTCATGCCGGCGGCAACGGAGCTGATGATAACACCTGTGTTGTAGTCGGAAGCATGAATCATCTGACCACCACCGATGTAAATGCCGGTGTGGTACGAGTTGACCACAACGTCACCGGGCTGCGGATCGGACACACGCGTCCAGCCCATAAAGGTACCCGTGGTGCCGAGGCGGCAATAGCGACCAGTGAGGCAATAGCTAACAAAACCAGAGCAGTCGAAGCTGTTCGGGCCAATTCCGCCCCAGGAATAAGCGCAACCAAGCTTGCTGTATGCACGCGAGACAACAGAACCGCCATCGACGGACTGGCTCGGAGCAGAAGGCGTCGGAGCCGGAGCAGGCGTGGAGGGCTGCGGCGTCGGAGCGGGTGTCGGCGTAGGAGCCGGAGTGTTGCCGCCCTGGTTGTTATTGCTGGTCTGGCCACCGTTGTTGGTGTTCTCGGTCGTACCGGCAGTCTCGTTGCTCACCGTGGCCTTCTCGGCGGTGCTAGCGTTGATGCCGGCCTGCAGCGCGGCATTGGCCTCGGCCTCGGCGGCAAGCTCGGCCTGCAGCTGCGAATCCAGGGAATTTACGACGTTCTGGGCTTCAGCCTGCTGGGCGTTAAGCTCGTCGACCTTCTTATGCGTGGTGGCGACGTTCTTCTCCTGCTCGGCCTGCTTATCGGTGAGCTGCTGCTTAAGCTCCTTTACCTCTTGAATGGTCTGAGCCTGCTTATCGGAAACTTTGCCGTAGTAGAACAGACGGTTGAGCATATCGCTCAGATCATCGACACCCGTCAGAACCTGAAGCAGGCTCAGACCGCCGGTTTTGTACTCGCCGGCGACATAGGTCGAGAGCTTGGCCTGACCATCGGCGATCTCCTGCTGCTTTTGCGTGATCTCGCCGGCAGTCTGATCGAGCGCCTGCGTCTGCGTGGCAAGCTCATCGTAAATCTGCTGGGTTTGGGTGCCGATCTGCTCGAGCTTCGTACGAGCAGCGGCAAGGTCGGATGCGGTATCGGCGTAGGCAGGAGCCGCGAGGCCCAAGCCCAAAACACAAGCGAGGGTTGCCGTAGCAGCGCAGCGTGCCATGTTTTTGTGCGTGTTTGCTGTGCGCATGTAGCTTCCTTTCCAGTAACTAAGGGTAACGGCTAGCCTACCGTCACCAGGCTAAAGAGCTCCACATCGTCATCAGACGGCGTGAGCTTCTCGCGCGGGTTGAGAAACGCAAGCTCAAGTATACAACCGTAACCGATAAGCTTTGCGCCCATATCTCGCACCAGTTTACCTGTTGCCTCGACGGTTCCGCCCGTCGCGACCAAGTCGTCCAGAATCAACACGGTATCTTTAGAGCTGATAGCGTCGGCATGGATCTCAATTGAATCGGTGCCGTACTCGAGCTCGTAGCTCTGGCTTACGGTCTCGCGCGGCAGTTTGCCCGGTTTACGTGCGGGAACAAAGCCGGCGCCAAGGGCTACAGCCACCGGTACGCCAACCATAAAGCCGCGAGCCTCGGGACCCACGACCTTGGTGATCCCCATGCCGGCAAAGTGCTCGGCGAGGGCATCGGTCATGGCTTTGAGCGCCTCGGGATTGCCAAAGAGCGGCGTGATGTCTTTGAAGATGACTCCGGGCTCGGGATAGTCGGGGATGTCGACGATTTGAGATTCGAAGTCGTACATTGCATGACCTTTCAATGGGTTGCCGGATAAGCGGCAGCGGTTATTTGCCCGCCGTGGCGGTGCCGGAGTGCGAAGGGGCGACGACCTTGAGCGGCTTTACGAGAGAATCCTCGTGCGAAGCCGGCGTGGCTATCTCTTCGTTTTTGGCTTTGGTGGACTCGGAGCGAGTGATTTCCTCATCGAGTGCATCGATGTCGGCGTCCTCGACCACGGCGTTGAGCGACTCAAAAACGCGGTTCTTGAGCAGCGCGGTGTGCACACCCTCGGTCAGGTCGTGAAGCTTCTTAAACGCACGCTCGAGCTTGGCGTCGCGCTCGTCATCGGAGGTATCCATGCCGAGCATGCTCACGAGCACCTGCTCAAACATCGAGGACTCGCGGTTGGCGGAAGACACGTACTGACGCAGGTTGCGGGGCTCGATATGGAAGCGTGACAGCTCGGAGCAGTAGCGGATGATTGGAAAATCGCGACCATCGACGAGCTCACGATTCTGCGGACTCTTGATGATGCGAATGAGGTCGTTCTCGGCGAGCGAGCGGATAAACGAAATCTCGACGCCCAGCATATCGGGAATGGTCTCGATGGGATGCAGCTTTTGCTTAGTCTCCTTGGGCTCCGTCTTGAGCGGAACATCGGACAGCAAGCCCACCTCGTAGGCGAGCGTTGACAGGTCCGTGGCGTTTTCCAAGCGCTGCTTAATCACGTTGAGCGGCATGTAGCGGGTCTTCTGCAAGTGCAGAATGACCTCCAGGCGATCAACGTCCTCCTTAGAGTACTGACGGTATCCCTTAGGCGTACGATGAGGGGTAATGAGCCCCTCATCTTCTAGAAATCTAATTTTTGAGTTCGAAAGATCGGGGTATGCGCCTCGAAGTAGGTTGACGACTTGGCCGATACTCAGATAGTTGCGTTCGGCCATGCCCTACTCACCGGTTTCGATGCGCTCCGGCGTGCTCTCGTGGTAGATGAGCGTAAACGTACCGATCTGGACGGAAGAACCGTCGTGCAGCGGGGCCGCGTTGACGATGGCGCCGTCGACCCAGGTGCCATTGAGCGAACCCAGATCCTCGATGCGAGCGCCGAGGCCCTCGCGAATAATGCGCGCGTGGCTGCGCGAAACGGTCATGTCATTGAGGAAGATGCCGTTCGCAGGATCGCGGCCGATGGTGGTCACGTCGTCCTCGAGCTCAAAGGCGGCACCAGTCTGCGGACCCTTGACGATGGACAGAACGGGGGCGGTGATGCGCACGTTGGCCATGAGGTCGGGAACGGTGACGTCGCTTGAAGGCACGCGGAATACGCAGGTAGCGTCAGCAGTCTTATCATTCTGAGGCATATTATTAACCATGTTGTCCATGACAACCCCTAACTTATCGCGGACGTGCCGCAAATAATGAACCGTACGTAATCATACCCCAACGAATCAGTCTTCGATTTCAGGGTTCAGAAAGTCGATGTCCTCGTCCTCGGGATGCGCGAGAGCCTGTTTAATGGCCACTCCGCCCTTAATGGAATAGATGACAGCCGTGAGCATGGAGAAGATCACGCCGCCGTACACAAAGAAGATGCCGAGGGGCACCGAGCTTCCGTTGAGGCCCGGGAAGGCCGTAAGGGTTGAAGGTAAAAGATGCAGGCCGTCAATAACGGGGAACCCGAGCAGCATGAGCGAGAAGCCGGTCATGAGCAGTGCAGTGGCAATCTTTCCGGGAAAGACGACATCGATGGGGCGACGGTGATAATGACGCACGATAAGCGTGCCGATGCCCAGATAGATGTCGCGGCCAATAATGAGCACGCAGACCCAGATGGGCAGCTCTCCGCGGACCACCAGCCCAAGTACGCCGGTGAACAGCAGCGCACGGTCACAAATGGGATCCATGACCTTGCCGA
>CABRZN010000118.1 GCA_902475445.1 uncultured Collinsella sp. | reverse complement strand
CAGAATGGACATGACACCTTCGACAATCCAGCCAAAGCCGGCCACGATAACCACCATCGTGGTGAGCGTCGCGGTCGAGAAGGCCTGGTTGCGCAGGATTATGACGCCGCCCAGGATAATGAGTAGGTTGGAGATGATGCTCGTGACGCGCCAGCCGGTGGGCAGCAGCGGCTCAAAAATGGCAGTGAACAGCCTGATCGCGGCCGTAATCACAAAGTAGAAGCCCAGGACGGTCGTCAAAAAGACGAGGGACTTGGCGGGTGCAAAAAGCAGCGCGATACCAGCAATGAGCGCCACGACGCCCGTGATGGCGTAGATCCAGCGCACGGCCTTGACGGCTTTGCCTGCCATGCTTTTCTCGTCAAATCCAAACTGGCTCGATTTTTGGTCATCGTTCTTAAAGATGCCCATAATGTCTCCTTTCCGTGCGGCGTAAGCCTTGATCGTTACAACCAGTATCCCCTAAGGGCGCTGACGTATGGGTCGGGGAGGGCGAAACGTAACCCAAAGGCCCCGAATTGTTTCCGTTGTTCCCCACGTCGCGATTTTCTATTCAACAGGTGTAGAACATTGCAGCCCTGTTCGTTATTGCCTACGTTTTAGGTTAGATTTTCCTAAGGACAATTGGCTTGTATTGGGGGTCCCTATGAACGAAGCAGTTCCCGAGGCACCGTCGAGTGTCGAATCGATGGCAAAGCAAGGTTGCGAAAAGCTCGGTCTGGAAGCGTTTGATGCGCTGGTCCGTCGTGCCCGTACGTGCCGTCGCTTTGACGAGTCCATGCGCGTGCCGCGCGAGTTTTTGCTCGAGCTGGCGGAACTGGCGCACCTGGCTCCCTGCGGTGCCAATGCTCAGCGTCTGCGTTTTCATGTGGTAAGCGGTGCAGAGGACTGCGCGCGTGTATTTGACGAGCTTGCATGGGCCGGCGCGTTTAAGGATTGGCCGGGTCCTGCCGAGGGCGAGCGCCCGACCGGCTATATCGCGATTCTGGCCGAGCGCGCCGTTCCGGGCAAGCCTGCCGCTCCCATTACCGAGGTCGACACGGGCATTGCCGCGCAGACGATGATGCTCGCCGCCCGCAGCGCCACGCCCGAGGTGGCAGCCTGCATGTTCAAGGCCTTTACGCCCCGCGCGATCGATGCCATGGGGCTCGATAACGACAAGTATGAGCTCAAGCTGATCATGGCCTTTGGCGTTCCGGCCGAGACACAGGTGATCGATGCGATCGATTCCAACCCCGACGGCTCCATCAATTATTGGCGCGACGAGGCGCAGGTGCACCACGTACCCAAGCGTCCGCTTGCCGACGTGCTGCTGTAGTTGTGCGTCGTTGCGGTGCAATCCGGCGGCAAAATCACCACAAAGGCTCCTGTCCCCTTTGTGGTGGTACGAGGGGAGGGTGTGTGGCAGATCTGTATTTGGTGCGGCATGGGCAGACTGAGCTCAATGTGCAGAGCATTTTGCAGGGCTGGCACGATTCGCCGCTTACGGCGCACGGGCGCGAGCAGGCGCTGACGGCGCGTACGGCGTTTGCGGCGCGTGGCGTGGCCTTTGATCATGTGTATTCCTCGCCGTTGGGCCGGGCGCGGCATACGGCCGAGCTTATCGTTGGCGAGGGCCGTTCCATTGAGCTGGTCGATGACCTGCGTGAGTGGCATTTTGGCTCGCTGGAGGGCACATCAAATCGCGAGATGCCGCCGCAGCCCTGGGGCGATTATCCGGTGGCCTTTGGCGGCGAGTCGGAAGTGCAGCTTCAGTCGCGCATGGTCGCGGCGCTGTCCCGTATTATGGCCCGGCCGCAGCACGACTGCGTGCTGGCGGTTTCCCACGGCTCAGCCTGCCAGGAGTTTCTTGAGTATGTGACTGGCAGGGGAGAGCTACCCGACAACGGTGCCGTGCTTCATTTTGGCTATTGCGACGGGGCGTTTTCGCTCTTGGGTTGGTAACGAACGAAAGGACCCCTATGAATAAAGATCTGTATCTGGTCCGTCATGGACAGACGATATTCAACCTTAAGCGTATCATTCAGGGGTGGAGTGACTCGCCGCTTACGCAGCTGGGTTGCGACCAGGCGGCGCGCGCCGGCATGTTTTTACGTGCGCGCGGCATTGAGCCCGATCATGCCTACACCTCTACGCTTCATCGCACCGAGCAGACTATCGCCAACTTGTGGCCGGGCTTGGCGTACGAGCGCCTGGACGGCCTGCGTGAGTGGTTCTTTGGCGACTTTGAGGCCGAGCGCGTGATGCTTATGCCCGAGCGCCCGTGGCGCGACTTCTATCGGCAGTTTGGCGGCGAGGGCCAGATCCAGGTGCGCACGCGCATGGTGGCGACGCTGACCGATCTTATGCAGCGTCCGGACCATACGTGCGTGCTCGCGGTAAGTCATGGCTCAGCTATCAAGGAGTTTTTGGACCACGTGCGGGGCGCGGCGGCCGACGAGCGCGAACGCGTGCCGGGCAACTGCTCAGTGCTGCATTTTGCGTTTGACGATGCGGCCGATACGTTTGAACTGGTCGAAGTCTTTACGCAGGAAGACTACGCGCGCGAGCTGGGGCTAGAGCCGCTCGTGGCGGCGGCAGGTCCGCAGCGTGGATAACGCTGACGTTGCGGCCCGGTTTACCGGCGTAATTGTTTGATGCGAAAAGGGCGGAGGTGCATGCGTTTGCTGCATCTCCGCCCCTTGTTTGTTTGGATGCTGGGTTTTCCAGCTTAGCGTTTGAGTTCGCTAGAACCGTGAGACCTGGTGAGTGAGCAGACCCGTCGGAACCTGCGGCGCGCTGCCGCTGACCTGCGCGGCGGGGAACAGCACGGCTACAGCAAAGTTGAACGGCTCTTTGCCAGAGTAGGCGCCGGCAGCGCGGGCCTCGTCGGCCAGAATCAGTGATGCCCCAGCCAGTGCGGCGACATAGGCGGAGTCACCGGCGAACACCGGGTCGGGCGCCTGATCGAGCATGGCACGGATGGCGGCAACGGCGTCCTCGCGCTTGACCTCCCACACGCGATGTGTGACGCCCGCGGGATCGGTGACGGCGTAGAGCGATGCGCCCTCTTTGGCAGCGCTCAAAATGATATCCATGACGGGCGACGCCTCGTAGGCGAGCGACACGGGGCGCGGCTGCACCTTGAGCTCGGCGATCGCGCGCGCGGTGGCGAGTGCGTCGATGCTCTCGGCGGCAGCCTCGTCGCCGCCCGTCAGCACGTTAACCGGGCAAATCGCCACGACACCCGTCACGCGTCCCGGCTCACCCGAGCATTCGTACACGTAATACGCCGCGCCTGGATCCTTGAGCATCAGACCATCGGCAATGGCTCCGCGCAGAGCATCGTTGCCGCTCAGGATGCTGCCCATTGCAGGCAGTGCCTCGAGCACGCGGTCCTGAGCCGGGCGGATGCAGGGAAACGGAAGTGCTTTCATGGGGCGGTCCTAACGCACGAGTCGGTTTGTTCGCGGCTTATTATGCCCCAACTTGGCCGCTCGCGTCCCAGAGCACGTTATCGGCGAGCGCGATTAGCACCTGCTGACAACGAACGATGTCGGCGTGGGGCACATATTCGTTGGGCTTGTGGGCGAGCGCGAGCGAGCCTGGGCCATAGCTCATGCAGTTACGGTTACCCGTCTTGCCGGCAATGACGGCAGTGTCGGTGTAGCCGGTAAAGAAGCCGACGGTCGTATCCGTGCCCGTTACATCGTCTGCTGCGCACTTGAGTGCAGCTAGAAGGGGAGAGACCGGATCGCGCTCGATGGCGGGGCGGTCGCCCGTCACGGTGTAGCTGCCATGGCAACCGGGAACGGTGGCTTCGGCGACGGCGATGGCATGCTCGACCATATTGATTGCGGCGGCCGTATCGGTCGGCGGGGTCAGGCGCATGTCGACCCAAACTTTGGCGCGGTCGGGTACGACGTAGGGGCGATATCCGCCCTCGATTTGGCCAAACGTGATGGTCGAAGGCCCCAGCTCATCGTGCGCGGGCAGCGCCGCAAACGCGCGACGAAGCGAACACACGACCTCGGCCATGGCGGCGACGGCATCCGCGCCCTTCCAAGGCTGGCTCGCATGCGCCGTCACGCCAGCCATTTCAATCTCGAACCACGTGCGACCCTTGTGCGCCACCTGGATCTGTCCGTCGGTGGGTTCGGTGTCCAGCACCCATTCGCGCGAGCCGACCCAGCCAGCATCGATCGCGGCCTCTGAGCCGCGCATGAAGTCTTCCTCGTCGACCGAGCAGATGAGCGAAAAGCCGCGTCGGGGCAGCGCGCCATCCGCCGCCACGCGCTCGAGCGTATGGACCAGTGCGGCAATGGCGCAGGCCAGGCCACCCTTCATATCGCAGGCACCGCGGCCGTAGAGCTTGCCGTCGCGCACGACCGCCCCGAGCGGCGTAATGTCCGCGTCCCAGCCGTCGCCCAAGGTGACTGTGTCCATGTGGCAGATGTAGACGAGCCGTGGCTCGTCGCTCAAACCGGGCACGGTGACCATAAGGTTGCGGCGCCGGGGCAGCACCTCGAGTTCCTCAACCTGCACGGCATGGAGCACCGGATGGCTCAGCTGCGCCAACCGTTCCTCAACCAACGCTTTGATATGGCGCTCAATTTCATCCTCATACGCGCCCGGGTCTGAGCTGTCGATCCGCACGAGTCCTTGCGTAAGCCGCCAGGCAAAGTCCTCATCAACCATATGCAACCTCACAATCAGTTTGCTTTCCAAACCGATTGTAAGCCTCCTGAGAGATCCGCGACGTGGGCGTGGCAGTATTTACCGTTCGCAGGCCGAGCCAGCGCGTTTGCCGTCCGAGCGGGTTCACAAGCGACGCAGCGGGTACGTACCCTTCATGGACGACATGCTGTGCGACATATCTGCCTTTCGGTATCACCGGATACCTCCACAGGTCTTGGCAATAATGCCGGACCTGCCCGATTCTGCGGACGATCCGCGCAGGGAGCACCTATGTGAGCATCCGCTCGTCACGCATTTCCTGGGCACCCCGTTACACGTGTTGGCGCAGGGCAGCTGCGGACGTAAGGGCGATCGCATTGTCAGGCATGTTTGGAACGGGGAGAGGCCGTTTGATTCCGTGCGGCAGACGGAGTTTGGCCTCGATGTTGCGTCCCCACTCTTTACCCTGCTGACCCTGGCTTCCTCGGTCTCAAACGAGCGTCTAATCATGTGCATGTATGAGATGTGCGGCACCTTTGCCGTGTGCAAGATTGCACCTCAGGTAAAGTCGGCACTTGAGCAGGCATACGGGGGCCGGTGGGGTGACGCACGGTCGGGCTGGGAAAACGTAAGGCTCTGTTAGACCAGGATTGACATACATGTGTCCCCACGGTGCCATATCTTTGA